>DATBAZ010000278.1:0-2624 GCA_036271255.1 Alphaproteobacteria bacterium | reverse complement strand
CTCCTTCGCCTGGCGGATGATCAGCCCCGATTCGGTGTGATAGCCGCCGACATAGATCACCGTGATGCCGGCCTGCTTCAGGCGGCTGACGAGGGCGGAATAGTCCTTCTCACCGGGCGTATAGGCGGCGTTCAACGCCTCCTTCTCGCCGGCGGCGTGCAGCGCCTTCGCCGTCTCGTCCGCCAGGCCCTTGCCGTAGGCCGAGTTGTCGTTGAGGATCGCGATCTTCTGGCCCTTGAATTCCTTCGCGAGATAGGCGCCGGCGACCTTGCCCTGCTGATCGTCGCGGCCGCAGACGCGGAAAGTGTTCCAGCTTCCCTCGTCGGTGTATTTCGGGTTGGTCGAGGCGGGCGAGATTTGCAGGATGCCCTCCTCACCATAGACCTTGCTGGCGGGGATCGAGCTGCCGGAGCAATAATGGCCGGCAACCAGCTTGACGCCCTTGGCGGCCATCTGGTTGGCGACCGAGACGGCCTGCTTGGGGTCGCAGGCATCGTCGCCGACGCTCAGCGCCAGTTGCTGGCCCAGCACGCCGCCGGCCTTGTTGATGTCGGCCACCGCCTGCTCGGCGCCCGCCTTCATCTGCTGGCCGAACGCGGCGTATTCGCCGGTCATCGGCCCCACGGTGGCGATCTGGAGCTGGGCTGCGGCGGGCTGGGCGGCGACGGTCAGGGCGATGCCGAGGGCTGCGGTGGCGGCCAGCAGGGTTCGTCGGAGCATTGAGCGTTATCCCCTTGGTATGGTGTGCCGCGGCAGAGTAGCGGCTGGTGGGGGCGAGCGCCACAATCTGCGGAGGGCGGATCGCGGCATCTATCGATTGTGGGCCTGCGGCGGCAAACAGGTGCAAACCGGCGGCAGGGAGACTATGCTGGGTTGCACTGGATCGGCATGACGAACGAGGGGTGACGATGGGCCTGGCCGCGCTGGTGGAAGGGTTCCGGGAGTGGCGTGAACGGCGGGGGGCGATGGCCGATCTGCGCCGGCTGAAGCGGGACGATGCGCCGTACAAGCACATCGACGCGGCGCAACTGCTGGAGAATGTCAGGACTGCGGCGTTCCGGGAGGATCCGGAGGGGACGGAAAAGGCCTTCGAGGCCTTGCGGGCCCACTCGCCGGAAGTGGCGATCAGCTCCTTCCAGGCAATCCGCTCGCTGGTCGACGTCGGCAAGGTCGAACTGGCCGAAGCGGCAATCCAGCAGGGTCTGCGGCGGTTTCCGGGAACCCGCGACCTGTTGGGATTCTACGCACAGATGGCGGACCGACAACGCGACTGGCCGGAGGCCAACCGCCGGTGGGAACGGGTCAGAGCGACGTTTCCGGACTCGGTCTGGGCCTGTTACTGGCAGGCGATGGCGCTGAAGGAGCTTGGACGGCTGGATGAGGCCGACACGCTGCTGGAGAAGGCAATGACACTGGACCGGCGCGTGGAGCAGGCGGCGATCCAGTACGCCGAGATCGCCGAACGGCGTGGCGACCTCGAGCTAGCGTTGCATCGCTGGACACTCATGCAGGAACGCTATGAGGATCAGGCCGGATGGGTACGCGGCGCACAGCTGCTCTGCCGGATGGGGCGGGAGGCGGAGGCAATCGAACTGCTGACGAAGGCGCGCTGGTTGTTCCAGAGCCGGCCGGAGCCTTTGGTTGAACTGGCCAAGATTTGCCATCGTCATGGCCCATCGGAAGAGGCTGTGCGGCAGTGGGCGGCGGTTCGGGACCAGTATCCGCAGGCCGACCAGGGATTTATTGCCGGCGCCCTCGCCCTGCAGCAGCTCGGGCGGCATGAGGAGGCGGATGAGGTTCTGCAACGCTATGCCGGCAAGCAAAATCCGCATGTGGCTGGCTTGGTGGAATGGGCTCGCTCGATACAGCGGCGTGATCCGGGCGAAGCCGCCCGACGCTGGGCGGTTGTGCGCGAAAAGTTTCCGGATCGCGTGGTGGCCTATGAAGAAGGCGCGGCGGCGCTGGACGCAATCGGCGAAACGGCAGAAGCTGAACGCGTCCGGGCGCAAAGACCCGACGCCAGGTCGTAACGGCCGCAGCGCGGCAGATTGCCTGCTTTCAGCTTGAACAGGCACTTCTGATAGAATGGCGAGATATTCGCCAGTTGTTCCTCGCTCGATAGTGGGTCTGCCAAAGTGAACGCGGAATTTCGTCCGCTGCCAGGCTGCTTATAGGCGCTTCTGATCTTTGTCGTGCTTGTCTGCTCATCTGGAGTATCGGCGGCCTGGACCGGGCTGGAGGAGAGCCGGGCTGGCGCGAGGACAGGGGCCGGCGCGGTCGCCGATCTTGCTGGCGCTCAAGCGCATGATCGCTTTGCCGCCTGGACCGGCGCGCGTCAGGGCCAGTTTGCAAGGACACTGGCCAATATTGATGTTATGATGAGCCAGGATCAGGGTTTTCGGTTTCAGAATGGTGTCGGAATTGCCGGCGGCGTCGGAACCGAGCGGGGTCAGATCGGATTGTCTTAATCCTTAACGAATTCCGGCGCGGGGTTCTGATCATCAGGTTACGGACTTCGAGCAGCTATGCGCTCCTGGCGGATGGCCGGTAAATCCGCAACATTTATGAAGCCCGGATTTTCATGACGGTTAGCGACCCAGGTCTCTGATGTGTGGTGAGCCACC
>DATBAZ010000277.1:0-3997 GCA_036271255.1 Alphaproteobacteria bacterium | reverse complement strand
CCCCCTCAAGGGGGGAGGCGATGACAATTACGGCGGACGCCGCGCTCCATGAACCCCTCACGCCTCTTCATCCTGCGCCCGGTCGCGACGACGCTGCTGATGTTCGCGATCGTGCTGGCCGGGCTGATGGGATTCCAGTTCCTGCCGCTGTCGGCCCTGCCCGAGGTCTCCTATCCGACCATCCAGGTCCAGACCTTCTATCCGGGCGCGAGCCCCGAGGTGATGACCTCGTCGGTGACCGCCCCGCTGGAGCGCCAGTTCGGCCAGATGCCGAGCCTGAACGAGATGTCCTCGACCAGCTCGGCCGGGTCCTCGGTCCTGACCCTGCAGTTCACGCTCGACATCACACTCGACGTGGCGGAGCAGGAGGTTCAGGCGGCGATCAACGCGGCGGGCAACCTGCTGCCCAGCGATCTGCCGGCGCCGCCGATCTATGCCAAGGTGAACCCCGCCGACGCGCCGGTGCTGACCCTGGGCATCACCTCGAAGGTCATGCCGCTGACCAAGGTGCAGGACATCGCCGATACCCGCATCGCGCAGAAGATTTCGCAGCTGGCCGGCGTCGGCGTCGTGTCGATCAGCGGCGGCCAGCGCCCGGCCGTGCGGGTGCGCGCCAACCCGGCGGCGCTGGCGGCCTACGGCCTCAATATCGACGATCTGCGCACCACCATCAGCAACGCCAATGTCAATACGCCCAAGGGCAGCTTCGACGGGCCCACCCGCGCCTATACGATCAACGCCAACGACCAGCTGCGCAGCGCCGACGAGTACAGGAACATCATCGTCGCCTATAAGAGCGGCCGGCCCGTGCGCCTCAGCGACGTCGCCGAGCTGGCCGACGATGCCGAGAACACCAAGCTGGGCGCCTGGATGAACTCGACCGGCGCGCTGATCCTCAACGTCCAGCGCCAGCCGGGCGCCAACGTCATCGGCGTCGTCGATTCGATCAAGGACCTGCTGCCCGAGATCAAGGCGTCGCTGCCCGCGGGCATCGAGGTCGATGTGCTGACCGACCGCACCAACACGATCCGCGCCTCGGTCGACGATGTCGAGTTCGAGCTGGTGCTGGCGGTGGCCCTGGTCGTGCTGGTGATCTTCCTGTTCCTAAGATCGATCCGCGCGACGATCATCCCCAGCCTGTCGGTGCCGGTCTCGCTGGTCGGTACCTTCGCCGTCATGTATCTGCTGGGCTTCAGCCTGAACAATCTGTCGCTGATGGCGCTGACCATCGCCACCGGCTTCGTCGTCGACGACGCGATCGTGATGATCGAGAACATCTCCCGCTACATCGAGGAGGGGGATGAGCCGCTGGAGGCGGCGCTCAAGGGCTCCGGCCAGATCGGCTTCACCATCATCTCGCTGACCGTGTCGCTGATCGCGGTGCTGATCCCGCTGCTGTTCATGGGCGACGTGGTCGGCCGCCTGTTCCGCGAGTTCGCGATCACGCTGTCGGTCACCATCCTGATCTCGGCGGTCGTGTCGCTGACCCTGGTGCCGATGCTGTGTGCGCTGCTGCTGAAGCAGGTGAAGAAGGACGAGGAGAAGAAGCCGTCCGAATTCGGCCGCCGGTTCCAGGTCTTCTTCGACGGGGTGATGGACAAATACGGGCGGATGCTGAACTGGGTGCTGGACCGGCAGGCGCTGACCCTGGCGGTCGCCGTCAGCACGCTGGTCTTCACCGCGCTGCTCTATCTCCTGATCCCCAAGGGCTTCTTCCCGGTCCAGGATACCGGCCTGATCCAGGGCATCTCGGAGGCCGGGGGCACCATCTCCTATGCCGCGATGGCCGACCGGCAGCAGGCGCTGGCGGCGGCGATCCTGAAAGACCCGGATGTCGACAGCCTGTCCTCCTTCATCGGGGTCGACGGCAGCAACACCACGCTCAACAGCGGCCGTTTCCTGATCAACCTGAAGCCGCGCGGCGACCGCGGCAACAGCGCCACCCAGGTGATCGCCAACCTGCAGCGGGAGGTCGCCTCGGTCAGCGGCATCTCGCTCTATATGCAGCCGGTGCAGGACCTGACACTGGCCGACACGGTGAGCCGTACCCAGTACCAGTTCATCCTGGAAGACGCGAACCTGGACGAGCTCAACGAGTGGGCGCCCAAGCTGGTCGACAGGCTGAGCCAGATGCATCAGATCCAGGATGTGTCGAGCGACCAGACCGGCCAGGGGCTGGCCGCCTACATCACCGTCGATCGTGACTCGGCGGGGCGCTTCGGCATCACCGTCGGCACGGTGGACAACGCGCTCTACGACGCGTTCGGGCAGCGCATCGTCTCGACCATCTTCACCCAGTCCAACCAGTACCGGGTGATCCTGGAGGCCGATCCGACCTTGCAGAACTCGCTCGACTCGCTGTCCTCGCTCTATCTGCCGTCGGCGTCGGGCGGACAGGTGCCGCTGACCGCGGTGGCGAAGGTAAAACAGATGTCGGCGCCGCTGGTCGTGGGGCATCTGGGGCAGTTCCCGGCCACCACCATCTCCTTCAACGTGGCGGAAGGCACCTCGCTGGGCGAGGCGGTCGACATCATCCAGCAGGCCGAGAAGGACATCGGCATGCCGCAGGGGGTGCTGACCAGCTTCCAGGGCGCTGCGCTGGCCTTCCAGAAGAACCTGTCGAACGAGCTGTTCCTGCTGCTGGCGGCGATCGTGACGATGTATATCGTGCTGGGCGTGCTCTATGAGAGCTTCATCCACCCGATCACCATCCTCTCGACCCTGCCCTCGGCCGGCATCGGCGCCCTGCTGGCGCTGATCCTCGTCGGCAGCGACCTCACCATCATCGCGATGATCGGCATCATCCTCTTGATCGGCATCGTCAAGAAGAACGCCATCCTGATGATCGACTTCGCGCTCGATGCCGAGCGGCACGAGGGCAAGCCGCCGCGCGAGGCGATCTTCCAGGCCTGCATGCTGCGCTTCCGGCCGATCCTGATGACCACGATGGCCGCCCTGTTCGGCGCCTTGCCGCTGATGCTGGGCACCGGCACGGGGTCCGAGCTGCGCCATCCGCTGGGCGTCGCGATCGTCGGCGGCCTGATGGTCTCCCAGGTGCTGACCCTGTTCACCACGCCGGTGATCTATCTCGCCTTCGACCGGCTGGCGCAGCGTATCGGCCAGAAGACCGCGCCCCTGCGGGAGGATGAGACCGGCGATCCCCGGCCGGAGGGCGAGCCGGCATGAACCTGTCGGCGCCCTTCATCCAGCGGCCGGTCGCGACGACGCTGCTGACCATGGGCATCCTGCTGGCCGGGATCATGGCATTCCGCCTGCTGCCGGTGGCGCCACTGCCGCAGATCGAGTTCCCCGCCATCGCCATCTCCGCCTCGATGCCGGGCGCGAGCCCCGAAGTGATGGCGTCCAGCGTGGCGACGCCGCTGGAGCGGCATCTGGGCACCATCGCCGACGTCACCGAAATGACGTCCACCAGCTCCCAGAACTCGACCTCGATCCAGATGATCTTCGGGCTGGACCGCGACATCGACGGCGCCGCGCGCGACGTGCAGGCGGCCATCGTCGCCGCCCGCGCCGACCTGCCGACGAACCTGCGCAGCAACCCGACCTACCGCAAGTTCAATGCCGCCCAGGCCCCGGTCATCATCTTGTCGATGACCTCGGACACGCTGTCCCAGGGCCAGATTTACGACGCCGCCGCCACGGTGGTGCAGCAGAAGCTGTCGCAGCTGGAGGGCGTCGGCAACGTCAACGTCCAGGGCAGCGCGCTGCCGGCGGTGCGGGTCGAGCTCAACCCCCAGGCTTTGTTCAAATACGGCATCGGGCTGGAGGATGTACGCGCGGCGCTCTCTGCCGCCAACGCCAATGCGCCCAAGGGCGCGATCGAAAACGACAGACTGCATTTCCAGGTCTACACCAACGACCAGGCCAACCTGGCCGAGCAGTACAAGCCGCTGATCGTCGCCTATCGCGACGGCTCCCCGGTTCGCCTGTCGGACGTCGCTCAGGTGCTCGACAAGTCGGACGGGGCGGTCGAGAA
>DATBAZ010000276.1:0-26832 GCA_036271255.1 Alphaproteobacteria bacterium | reverse complement strand
CGTGTCGTGCATATAGGTGCCGCCCAGGACCTCGTCATTGACGAGCGCGGTCTGCATGGTGCCCTCGTCCTGCCACCACAGCTTCACATTGCCTTTCATCTCCCCGATCTTGGCGATCACCTTGTCGATGCCCTGCTCGGTCAGCAGCACGTCGATACCGCCGAAATAGGTCGCCGCGGTCAGCTCGAAAATCTGCGATGTGCTGCCGTTCATGATGCCCCAGGCATTGGGGTGCTTGTCCCAAAGGGTCGTCCAGCTGTCCGGCGCGGGCTTCAGCTCCTCCGGATTGATCACGAAGGTCATGTACCAGGACATCGCCGCGACGTTGTCGAAGGCCGGCTGCGGCTCCTGGAACTTGGCCATCAGCTGGCTGAAATTCGGGATGGCGGCTTTATCGAGACCCCGCCAGATACCTTGAGCGCGGCCGCGCAGCACATCGATCGCGCCCAGGCAGCAGATATCCATCGGCGGGCTGCCGGCCTTGTTGGCCGCGGCGAGCTGGAACAGAAGCTGTGCGCCTTCGGGCTGCTCGATCGACTGCACGGCAATGCCGGTCGCCTTGGTGAAGGCCGGATAAACGTGCTGGGCGAACATCCGCTCGAAATAGCCGCCGAAGGTCGAAATTCGGATGCTGCGCTCTGCGGCCCGCGCGGGACGGATGAAGGGCATGGGCAGAGCCGCGGCGGCGGTCGCTCCACGCAGCATTGCGCGCCGGGAAAGCCTGGCGCCGGGAAAGGATGTGTCCGTCATTTCAGCGGCTCCAAAACGAGGGTTTGACACATTCAAGGTCGTCGGCATGGGCAGCGGCGGGCAATGACAAGCTCAGCAAGATCAGTTGACGGATCGGACAACTATCCGGATACGCCCAAGCCTATTTCCTCGCCAACCCTGCCCAATCGCTTGGCAGCCTGGAGGCTGTCGAGATGGTCCAGCAGGGCGGCGACATGGGGCGACGTGGTGCCGCTGCGGGTCACCAGCTCGATATCGGTGGAGAAGCCGAACACCTCGGGCAGGATCACGCGAAATTTGTTCAGCCGCCAGATCGACTGCACGACGTGGTCCGGCAAGGTGCCAAGGAAGCAGCCGGTGCTGATCAAGGTCGCCACAGCCTCCATCGAATCGACCTGCGCGGTCTTCACCAGCGAGCCGTCCGAGCGGAAGCGGTCGAAATCGTCCAGGAAGGTATAGCCGGCATAGTCGCAGCGATGGATATCCTCCAGCCGGATATCCGGCTTGTCGTATAGCGGGTGGTCCTCCGAGCAGTACATGTTGCAGTTCTCGCGGTAGAGGAACCGGTAGTCGAGCTGGTTGATGTGGCGCCGGCCGATCACCATTCCGGCATGGAGGTTGCCGTCCAGCAACCCCTGCTCGATCACGTTCGAGGTGGCGGTGATGACGTTGTACTCGACGAACGGATGCTTCTTTTTATAGGTGCGCAGTATCTCGGGCATCGGCTGCTGCCCGTCGGTGATCACGGTATCGATCATGCCGATATTGAGCGTGCCGGTCAGATCGGAATGGATCGAGCGGATCGCGGACTCGAACCGCTCCAGGTCGGCGACCAGTTGCAGGCTGGAGGAATAGACCTGCCGCCCCTGATCGGTGAGCGAAAACCCGACCCGCCCGCGCCGGCACAGCCGCACCCCCAGCCGGGTCTCCAGATCCTTGATGTAGCGGCTGATCGACGGCAGGCCGAGCTGGAGTTCGGACTCTGCGGCGGCGAACCCGCCGCAACGGACGACAGCGCAGAACACACGCAGCAGGCGGATGTCGCCGTCGCTGATCTTGCCGTTGAAGGTGCGGGGATTGAGCCTCATTAGTTTCGATCCTCGGCAATAATCGTTGCGCAACTCGTCATTCTCGACGTCCCGGAATCCTGCAAAGCATGTGCCAGTTTGATGCCCATTTTGCCGCAGCGCAGCATCGCAGGAGAGCGAGGGGAAATGACGGAGCCCAGGAACGCCAAACGGCCCATGATCGTCGGCAGGCCGGCGCTGATCATGGTCGATTTCCAGGGCGGCGACGGGGCGTATATCCCGGGCCAGGAAGGCGGCGTTCCGACGATGAGCGGGCCTGAGGACCGGCGCGTACGCTGGGCGCGGGCGCACAGCCTGGTCACCGCCGCGCGGGCTGCGGGGGTACCGGTGATCTTCATCCAGGAGGTTCACCGCCCCGACATGATCGATTTCGGCCGCGAGCTGGACGGCGACGAGGACGTGCACTGCATCGAGGGGCTGAAATCGACCGCGATCGCCGCGGCCGAGATCGATTTCCGGCCCGGCGACTATCACGTGCCGAAACGGCGCTATTCCGCCTTCTATGGCACCGATTTCGAGATCCTGCTGAAGGGGCTGAAGGTCGAGACCCTGATCCTGACAGGCGGGCTGACTGACGTCTGCGTCCATTACACATTCGTGGACGGCCACCAGGGCGACTATCACTGCCGGGTGGTCGAGGATTGCGTCGGCGGGTCGAGCCGCGCGGCGCACGAGGCCTCGCTCAACGCCATGGAATATCTGCAGGCCGGGGCGCGGCGGACCAGCGACGAAATACTGGCCGCGTTCAAGGCAATGACACCAGCGCAGGCTGCTTAGAGATCCCGGGGAGGGAAGGCCGGGCGGTTCAACGCCCGGCCGCTTTTATCGCAGGAGAATGGGATGGGGCTTCAGATCGCGGAACGCTGGTTCGAGATCGAAAAGCTGACCGACGGCATCACCCGCATCTGGGAACCGCATGTCATCCGCGTGGCCCAGTGCAATATCTGGCATGTGCGCGGCCGCGACCGCGACCTGATCATCGATACCGGGATGGGCATGGCGAGCCTCGCCGAGGCGACGCGCCATCTGTTCGACAAGCCCCTCAGTGCTGTCGCCACCCACACCCACTACGACCATGTCGGCTCGCTGCACGAGTTCGAGGACCGCATCGCCCATCCGGCCGAGGCGGAAACGCTCGCCAGGCCGTCGGACAAATTCAGCATCTTCCGCGAGGACCATGCGCCGGAAGCGATCGCCTCGCTGGAGCGGGCCGGCTACGAGATCGGCCCCACCTTCATCACCGCGCTCCCCCACGCCGATTTCAACATGACCGAGTTCACCTTCCCCGCCGCGCCGGCGACGCGGCTGGTGGAGGAAGGCGACGTGATCGACCTCGGCGACCGGGTGTTCGAGGTGATGCACCTGCCCGGTCATTCACCAGGCAGCATCGGCCTGTGGGAGGCCCGTACCGGCATCCTGTTCTCAGGCGACGCGATCTATGACGGGCCGCTGCTGGACGAGATTCCGGGCAGCGACATCCCGGTCTATTGCGAGACGATGACGCGCCTCACCCAACTTCCCGCGCGCGTCGTCCATGCCGGGCATGATCCAAGCTTCGACGGACGCCGGCTGAAGGCGCTGGCCTGGGAGTATCTGAAGAAGAGGGCTTGATAGGCGCCGGACGCACCTGCTTTCACCCAACCACCTCCAACCGTCATGCCCGGGCTTGACCCGGGCATCCACGCGGAACGTCCGGGTGCAAGAGAACGGCCTTCAATGCTAACGGATGGCCGGGTCAAGCCCGGCCATGACGGTAAAATATGTGGCTAGGTGAATTGACTAGCGCTTGCTGATTTGGGTTCCAGCGTTCGCCGCCGGAACCTTGGAGATGTCCTGCCCCTTGGGCGAGACCGCCACGGCGATCGGCTTCACATTCGGATCCCGCGGCTTGACCGCCAGGATGACGATATCGTCGTCATCGTTCTGCGCGGCCATCGTCATTTGAAACGGCAGCGCCGCGACGGAAACGGCGCAAAAGAACAGTGCCCATTTCATATGCCCACCTCATGCATCGGCCTTCCAAACGGAACGGCCGATGCAATCGACGGGCCAACAGGCGCTAGCTGTTGGGCGAGTGGGCGACGGTGAAGCGGGCGAGCTGCTGCTTCGGCGTATCCCAGGTGGGCGCAAGCTGCGCCGCCTTGCGGTAGTCGAGATAGGCGCCCTTCATGTCGCCGCCATCCTCGCGCGCCATGGCGCGGTCGAAATAAACGACCTCAGGATTGGACGGGTTCAGCGCCAGCGCATCGGTGAAGGCCTGCCCGGCCTCCTTGTTGCGCTTCTCGGCGCTGAGCGCGATGCCGCGATTGATATGGGCCTGCGGAATGCCGGCCTTCACACGGATGGCCGCGTCGCTGTCGGCAAGGGCGGCGTCATACTGGGAAAATGCCAGGTGAATCACGCTGCGGTTGACATAGGCCGCAGCCAGCTCGTCATGCATGCCCTTGGCTCTGTCGACCGCCTGGTCGCAGACCTTCACGGTCCATTTGGCGACGACCTCGCCCGCGCCGGCCCGGGCGGCATAGTCGGAGCATTGCTGCATCGGATCCGGGCTTAACGGCAAAACGCTGTCATAGGCCAGGGCCTTCGTGACGGGCATTGCGGAAACGGCGCAGACAGCGGCCAGCGCCAGGGTCTTAAAATTCATCTCAGCTTCCCCAAACATATTGGTTCAATGGGTGGAAGCTAGGTCAGGCCATTACGAAAAACAAGGAAATTGCACAAAGATTCATCAGGTTGTGGTCAAGATATAAGCAGATTGTTCACAGTTTTGGCACTGCAGCAAGGCCGAGTGGCATGCATTTCCGCCGTCCTGGCCACATCGACGCCGCGTTGCACTAGACTGCGGATTCTTTCAGCTCGATCTCGATGAACACGAACTCCGTACCGGAATCGTTGATCACGTCGTGCTCGACTCCCGTTTCGCGGGCATAGCTGACGCCGGCGGTCAGCCGGGAATAGCGGCGCGTGCCGCCGGGCTCCTCCAGCAGCAGGCGGCCGGTGGTCATCGGCACGACGACATAGTCATGTTCATGCCGATGCCAGCCGGTGGCGGCGCCCGGCGCGAAACGCCACTCGGTCACGCGCAGGCGCGGCGTGTCGACCTGGACTGTCGGGACTGCGGCCGGGCGCGCCATTTCTCACATCGGTGTCGGGTAGAGGATGAAGTCCTTATGGATGTCGAGCTGCGCCCCGGTCATCTTGTGCATCGACGCTTGCAGCTCGAGCAGGCAGGAATAGGGCAGTTCCAGCGGATGCTCGTTGGGGTGGCTGGGCGCGTGCATCGGGTAGTCGCGCCGAGGCGTGGCTGTCATTTCGATATGATTGCCCATCACCCAGGAGACGGGATGGGTTTTGGTGAAGGTCACGATCCGGTCGACCGTATCGCGAAACGTCTCGAAATTGTTTCCCGACACGTAGAGGCGCCCGGGATAGAGCTCGTCGCCCATCTGGAGGAATTTGGTTTCGGGGTCGTACACCGTGATCTCCGCCGGCTCGTGCCCCGGCGACGGGATGACGGTCAGCACCCGGCCACCCAGGTCGAACGGCACGATCTCGGTCGGCCAGGTCTTGATGCCGAAAAAGGCGGCGACATCCTCCGGCTTGTGACCGACAACGGTGACGTTCGGATCGCCGGCGAACTCCGCATCGCCGGCGATATGGTCGCCGTGGGCATGGGTATGGGCGATGACCAGCGGGATCGACGTCTTGCCCTTCGCCGCCAGCCATTTCGCGATCACCCCGTCGATCGTCGGCCTGATCTTCAGCCCCCCTGCCCCGGTATCGAGAAGCAATGCCTTGTCGTTGCCGAAGAACAGATAGAGGAACGGTCCTTCGATGTTGGTTTTGATCGACTGACGGATGACGAAGGTGTTGGCATCCACCTGCTGCACCTGCATCTCAGGCTCTGGCCCGTGCGCGGCATCGATCCACTTCTCGGCGAAGAGCGGCTTCTTCGCCGACTCCGCCTGGGCGGTTCCGCAGGCCAGGATGGTCGCCATCGCCACCATCCCCGTGCTTGCCCAAAGCTTCATCAGAACTTCACCTCGGCAGACACGCCGAAGATCTGCGGCACCGGCGTGTAGCCCTCGGCGACGAAGTTGTCGGCCGGCTTCTGGATCACCTTGTCTTCGTCAAACAGGTTCTTGGCGAAGAGCGAGAATTCCCAGTTGTCGTAGCTCACGCCGACGCTGGCGCCGAACAGGTTGTAGGTCGGGCGCTGATAATCCTGGTTGTCGCGCACGAAGGTGCCGTGGCTGGAGCCGATGAACTGCCAGTTGGCGCGGGCGAAGAAGCCGTAGAGCTCGGTCAGCTGCTTCTCGTAGTCAGCCGAAAGGGTGATCGACCATTTCGGCGAACCGGGAACGATGTCGCCGTTGCGGACACCCAAGCTGGGCACCGCCTGGGTGAAGGTGGCGTCGTCATAGACACCGGTGAAGCCGAGGGTCAGGTCGGGCGTCACGCGGTCCAGTATCTCGGTTTCAAAGCCGACGCTCCTGGCATGGCCGACATTGGCGAAATAGTCGAAGCCGCAGGTCTTGAGCGGCACGTCGAGCTGGATCTTGTCCCACTCGATGTCGTAGGCGGAGACATTGACCGACAGCTGGTTTTCAAAGAATCGGCTCTTGGCGCCGACCTCGTAGTTCCACAATTTATCCGGCTGATAGTTGTCCGGCGCCTGGCTCAGGCCGAACGCCTTCAGGTCTCCGGCGCACTGCACCGCCGGCACCGGCGCATTGATGCCGCCGAGGCGATAGCCCTTGGAAACGTTCACATAGGTGGTGAGGCTTTCGGAGACGTCATAGGTCGCGGCGAATTTGGGCGTCAGCGCATAGGCCTTGGTGTTGCCGCTGGAGAACGGCGTCGAGGCGAAGAAGCCGCCGGACGTGTTCGTCGCCGAATCGCGGCCATAGAGATAGCGCAGGCCGGCGGTCAGCTTGAACTCGGGCAGCACATAGTACGAAGCCTCGCCGAAGACCGCATATTGCCGGTCGTCCAGCCGGTTGACGAAATCGTAGAACAGGTCGTTGGGGGTTGCTACGCCCAGGGCGTCGATCGGCGGCTCGCCGTAGAAATGCTCGAAGGTCGAATTGAAGCCGGTGACGTACTGCGCCGACGTGCCCAGATATCTGGCGTCCGAATAATACAGCCCGGCGATCCAGGTGATCGGCAGCCCGTCGCCGTTGGGATCGTAGGGCTTGGAAACCAGGCGGATTTCCTCGGTCGCCTGCCGGCTGTTGAGCGAGTTATAGACCGGCCCCGGCAAGGCGCCCAGCGCGTCGCCGTGCATCTTCCCGTCGGTGCCGGTGATGCCGAGAATGTCATCGACGAAGAAGCCGACGAACTCACTGTTGAAATAGGTTCCGTCCGTCGTGCGCGGGAAGTGGCGGTAGGCGTAGGAGGAGACCGATGTCAGGTCGGCCCAGCCGAAATCGTAATTGACCTTGAGGCTGGGGACGGCCAGCGTATCGGTGCCGCCTTCGGGCACCAGCTTGGTCGTGACGTAGTTCGAATTGTCCAGGTCGACCAGGCCGGTATCGGCGATATGGGTCCGCTGCATGAACACGGCCGGCGTTATCGTCAAATCCGGCGTCACGTCCCAGCGCATCGTCGCCTTGATGACGTCCGAGCGGTCGCCGTTGATGCCGCGCTTGTCGAGCGTGCCGTTGAGCTGGGCATGGTCGACGAAGCCGCTGTCCTGCGTGGTCTCGAACCCGATGCGCAGGCCCAGCATATCGGTGACGATCGGCACGTTGACCACGCCGCGGAAGGCATAGTTGAAGCCGCCATGCTCGGTCTCCGACAGCTCGCTATAGGCGTTGCCCTGGAATTCGGTGAGGCTGACCGGGTTGGAGACAAGACGGATCGTGCCGCCCATCGAGCTCGCCCCGTAGAGCGTGCCCTGCGGCCCGCGCAGAACCTCGCTCTGCGCCAGATCGAACAGCAGCGGCTCGGGCTGGCCGGCATAGAAGGAATTGTTGCGGATGGTGATCGGCGTGTCGTCGAGATAGACCGAAACCGTCGGCTGTCCGATGGTCGAGCTGATGCCGCGGATCTCGAGATTGCTGAGGCCCGGGCCGCCGCCATTGCTGAAGGAAAGGCCGGGCACGGTGCGCCCCAGGTCGGCATAGTCTTCGACATGCTGCTCCTGCAGCTGCGTGCCGGTGATGACGGAAATACTCTGCGGCACGGCGCGGAGGTTTTCGCTGCGCTTGGTCGAGGTGACGACGATTTCCTCGAGTTCGTGCGCCGGCGGGGCGGCGGCCTGATCCTGCGCCTGGGCGACGGTCAGGGCCAGCGACGGGCCGAAATATGTTGCGGCGCACAGTAATCCGAAACGCAGGCCCGACCCTCTGACATCCATCGCTCGCCTCCTTTACGACCTCAGGTTTCCTGAGACTTTTGATGGTCGAGCGTAACTGTGAAACATGTCATGATGCATGACGTTGTTCACAATATTAGTTGCACCGCAGCGAAAGTTTCAGGCCTCCGCGAAAGCCGCTGTCTTGGCGAGCGGCAGGTCGAACGTGATGGTCGCGCCGTAACGCCCGGGCGCATCCGGATCGATGCGAACCTTGTCGAAAGTCAACACCCGGGTGGCCAAGGTGAACGCCTCCTTCAGGTCGTGCGACACCATGAAAACCGTGATCTTTTCCTCCTGCCACAGCCGGGTGGTGAGCTCATACATCTGCTGCTTGGTGCCGGGGTCGAGGGCGCCGAACGGCTCGTCGAGCAGCAGCAGCTTGGGCTTGCGGATCAGGGTCTGCGCGATGGCGAGCCGCTGCTGCATGCCGCCGGACAGCTGTGCCGGATACTTGTCGCGCGCGGCATCCAAACCGACCGAGGCGATGCAGCGGTCGGCCTCTTCCACCGCCCGCCGCCGGGCCGCCCCGAACAGCTTACCGAGCCCCCGCGACCTAGCGAATTCGAGGCCGAGGATCACATTCTGGATCACCGTCAGATGCGGAAACACCGAATAGCGCTGGAAGACGATGCCGCGATCGGGGCCTGGCTCGGGCGGCAACACCTGGCCGTCCAGCAGGATCGCGCCCTTGGTCGGCTGCTCCATGGACAGCAACAGGCGCAGGAACGTGGTCTTGCCGCAGCCGGACGGTCCGATCAGGACATTGAAGGAGCCGGACGGAATCTCGAGATTGACCCGCTCCAGCACCACCTGGCCCGGATATTCCATCCACAGGTTGCGGACCGAAACATGACTCATGACGACGCCGCCGTGAGCCAAGGGAAGCAGCGCCGGTTGAACAGGCGCAGCAGCCAGTCCATGACGAAGGCCAGCAAGGTGATCCAGGCGACATAAGGCAGGATCACATCCATCGCCAGGTACCGTCGCATCAGGAAGATGCGGTAGCCCAGCCCGTCCTGGGCCGCGATCGCCTCGGCCGAGATCAGGAACAGCCAGGCCGGCCCGAGCGAGAGCCTGAGCGAATCCGCCAGCCTGGGCACGATCTGGGGCAGGACCACACGCAGGATGATCTGCCAGGTCGAGGCGCCCAAGGTTTCGGCCTTGATGATGAGCTCGCCCGGCATCTCCGCGACGCGCAACGCCAGGTCGCGGATCAGGAAAGGGGTGATGCCGATGGCGATCAGTACGACTTTGGACAGCTCGTCCAGCCCGAAGGTGATGAACAGGATCGGCAGCACCGCCATCGGCGGGATCATCGACAGCACAGCGATGAAGGGCGCCAGCCCGGCGCGGGCATAGGGGATGACGCCGGTCGCGACGCCGAAGACCAGCCCGAGGATCGTCGAAACGCCGAGGCCGAGCGCCAGCCTTCGCAGCGACGAAAACGTGTCGAGCCACAGCAAGATCTCCCCGGTCCGCATATCGCGATCGATCGCAACACGCTGGATCGCGGCGCCGAAGCTGGACAGGCCGGGCAGCAGCTTGTCGTTCGGATTCTCAGCCAGGCGCAGTGCCGAGAAGATGAAATAAACGGCAACGGCAACGATGAACGGAAGCGCGCCCCAGGCGATCTTCCCACCGCGCCCGGGCTTAAGATTGATGAGGCGATGCTTCAAAGCTTGTGCGCCGCCGCCATCTTCATGAACTGGTCGTCGAAGCGCAGCTTCACATTGCCCTTGTCGCCCAGCACCGTCCCATCGGGGAACTGGATGCCGACGACGTCGGCCGAGGGAGCCCCCTGGCCCAAAAGCCCATGGTCGAAGGAGAATTTCCGGACCAGGTCCATCGTCTTGGGCAGTGCCGGGCTGTCGGTGAAGGAAGCCGCATCGGCCGGGTCGCTGAACAGGTGGGTCGTCACCAGCTGCTTGTCGAAGCCGGCCAGGTCGGCGCCGGAATCCTTGGCCATCTGCTCGTGCGACGCCTGGGCCGCCGCATCGTGGCCGGTCATCGTCGCCATCACCTCATACCACGCGCCGGCGAGCGCCATCGCGAGCTTCGGGTTGTCCTTGATGGCGTCGGTCTTGAGCGCCAGCATGTCGATGATCTCCCCCGGCACCTGGGAGGAATCGAAGACCTTTTCCGCCAGGGGGCTCTTCATCACCTCGCCCACCTGCGGGTTCCAGGTGACGACGGCGCCGACATCCTTGGTGCCGAAGGCGGCGACGATATCGGCATCGGAGGTGTTGACCAGCTTCACGTCGCGCTCGGTCAGATGGACCGTATCGAAGGCGCGGGCCAGCAGATATTGCGATACCGAAAGCTGGACGAGATTGACTGTCCGCCCGGCGATGTCCGCCAGCTTCGGCCGGTCGTCCGGGCTCTTGCGCTTCAGGATCACCGCATCGTTGCCGTTGGAATAATCGCCCAGGATGATCGCAGTGGTGTCGACCCCGCCGGCCGAGGGGATGGTCAGGCAATCCATGTTGGTGACGGCGACGCCGTCGAAGGCGCCTGCGGTGTACTGGTTGATCGATTCGACATAGTCGTTGACCTCGACCATCTCGATCTGGATGCCGTATTTGTCGGCCCATTTCTTGAGGATGCCGGTCTCGGCGGCATAGGGCCACGGCATCCAGCCGACATAGATCGACCAGGCGATGCGGAACGACGTCTTGGGCGCGGCCTCGGCCTGCCCCGCCAGCATCAGGCCGGCGATGAGCGCGGCGCCGATCCATCTGTGTAAGCGCATGCTTCCGATCCTCACGGGTTGAAACGGTATTTGGCGCTGACGCCGACTGTCAGCGGCCGCACGGTGTAGCCTTCGATCACCGTGTTCAGCTCAGGCCGCTGGATGATCGTCCTGTCGTCGTTCAGGTTCTTAGCATAGAGCGAGACGTCGTAACTCTCGGTCTCCAGCCCGACGCTGGCGTTCAGCACGCCATAGCTCGGGTTATAGTAATCCGAGTTGCCGATCTGGTAGCTGCCGTTCGACCGGCCGGTCCAATCGTAGTCGGCATGGACGGTGACCGTCATGTCGCTCGACAACGGATAATCGTACTGGGCCGAAACGGTCAGCGACTGGTACGGCACGTCGATCAGCCGCTGGCCGACGGCGACCGTCTGGGCGTTGTTGGTTCTTGTGATCGAGGCGTGCTGATAGGCGGCGGTAAGACCCAGGGTCAGGTCGGGAATCGGCCGATAGCTGGCCTCGAACTCCCCGCCATAGATCTCGGCATCGCCGACATTGAGCGTCACGTAATAGCCGCAGGTCGGCAGATAGACCTGCTGCTGGATATTGCTCCACTGCGTGTAGTAGCCGGCGGCGTTGATCGACAGGCGATTGTCGTCCAGCCGGTTCTTGGTGCCGACCTCATAGGTCCATAATTTGTCGGACGCGAACTTCAGCGGGTCGCTTTTGATCCCGAGGCTGTTGAAGTCGGAGTTGCAGACCGTGGTCGGTCCGAACGGCGCCGGGCTCGGCTCAGGCCCGCCGAGGCGGAAGCCCTTCGAGACCGAACCATAGACATTGGTATCCGGGTTCACGTCATAGGTCAGGGTGAATTTCGGCGTGAAGGCGTAGGAATGCGCCTGCTGGTTGAACGGGTTGAAATTGCCGATCTGGTAAAAGCCGTAAGTGTAGAAATTCACTACGTCGCGTGCATAGAGGTAACGCGCGCCGCCAGTGAAATGCAGGTCAGGCAGCAGGTCGATATCGGTCTGGCCGAAGATCGCATATTGCCGCTCGTTGTAGAGCTTCTCATCCGCCTCATCGACATTGTCCGGGAACAGCTTCGTGATCCCCGGCGCCCCGAAGGCGTCATTGATCGGGCTCTGCTCCAGCGGGACACCATAGATGCTCTTGAAGGCGGCATTCAGCCCGGGGATCTGCTGGAAGTTCGTGTTGTGGATCCATTGCTGGGAATAATAGAGGCCGACCACCCATTTGACCGGCAGTTCCCCCTCCTCCGGCTTGTGCGATGCGAGGCGGAATTCCTGCGATATCTGGCTGTAGCGGGTGGTGTAGCGGACCGGTGAGCGCAGGTTGGCGATGATCGAGTCATCCGCCTTCACGTTCGGCTTGAAGCCCGGATAGTTCGGATCGACCCCACCTGGAAACAGGCTGAGCACCGGGTCGAGGAAGGCTTCGGCGAACAGGGTTGAGTTGTAATAGGTGCCGTCCTGCTGACGGGCGAAATCGCGCCAAAAATAGCCGGAGACGGAGGTGAAGTCGGCAAAGCCGAAATCGTGGTTCACGGTGAGGCTCGGCAGGAACATCGTATCCCGGCCATATTCGTCGACCGCCTTGTCCTGCTTCCACAGGCCGAGCGCCGGGTAGAAGGCGGCGTTGTCGTCGGCCTTGTCGCGCTGGAAGAACACACCCGGCGTGATCGTCGTATCGTCGCCCAGCAGCAGCTTGCCGGTGGTGCGCAGCATCAGATTCGCTTCCTGGTTGGCGCCGCTGTCGAGCAGCGGGCCGGGCCGGCCCTCTATCCGCGCGTAGTGGTCGATATAGCCGCTGTCGGAACTGTAGGAGACGCTGGTGCGGATCGCCGCCACGCCGGGCACGATGGGCACATTGAGCACCCCGGCCTCGCTGTAATTCACCCCGCCATGGACGGTGCCCGACAGGTCGGACTGGACTTCGCCGTTGAAGTTCTCGAGGTCCGGCTGCTTGGTGACGAATTTGATCGTGCCGCCCATCGAGCTCGCGCCATAGAGCGTGCCCTGGGGGCCGCGCAGCACTTCGATCCGGTCGATATCGAACAGCTTGGGCTGCGCCGACCCGTCGAAGAAGTTCTTCACCGTCATCGACACATCGTCGAGATAGATGCCGACCGTGGCCGAACCCGACGTCGAGCTGACGCCGCGGATGGTGATATTGTCGAGGCCCTCGCTGGCGCCGATCGAATTGAACGACACGCCGGGCACGGCGCGGGCGATGTCGTCGTAATTGGCGATCTGCTTGGCCTGAAGGTCATAGCCGCTGATCGCTGAAATGCTGATCGGGATGTTCTTCAGGTTCTCCGAGCGCTTCTGCGCCGTGACCACGACCTCCTGCAGCCCTGCATCCGCCGCTGCGTTGGGCGGCGCCGTCTGGGCGCAGGCGGCGGTGCCGGAGACAGCGAACATCAGTGCAATGGTGCTGACCGAAAGAAACGACTGACCGCGAAATCCCATCGTCCGAAGCCTCCTGCGACGGGTGCCGGATTGCACCCTTGGGAGAGGCCGTTCGCATCCGGGACGTGACCTGCACCTGACGGCGGCTGGCACGGGCGACCATCCCGGGGGGCGCGAACGCCTCTCCGACATTGGATCTCCCGGGCTTTTGTCCCGCCGTGTGTCCATCGCGTGCGGCGATGGATGGCATCTCTCGGACCAGACACCCCTTACGGGACCGGAACCCTAGACGCCCATTTCAGTGAGGATGATGAGCAAAAACCGTGCCAGCGTGCGGGGCTGAGATTTCTTGTGCACTGCACATAAACCAGGCCGATTCCTGCCCAACCATTCAGCAGATGCACCTCACCCTGATGTGGAAATAGGCAGGCATCAGGCGCGCCGCCGGTTGAGCCAGTTGCGCCATCCGCCGAAGGCCGTGATGTCCTCCGCCCCGGCGATCGCATAGGGTTCGCCGAGAAAGCATTTGACCGTGCCCCCATCTTCCAGGGTCACCGTGCCGATGCCGAGCGGCGACGGGATTTCGGCGACGAAACTGCCGAAGGCGGCGAAGTCCATCTCCCAGATTTCGAGCTCGACCAGCCCTTGGCCACCGCCATCGCGGATCAGGCCGGGTTTGGCCGGAACGGTGCCGGCCAGCGCATAAAGCCTATAGCCGGGCGCGGTTCGCGCCATGCGGAGAAAAGTCGCCTTGCGGTCGGTGAGCTGCCAGTTGAGCGGCTGGCCGGTGAGATGGGCGCCGACAACGGCGACTTGCACGCGCGCTGACTTTTGAGGCACGGGAGACGGCGGCGGCAGGGGCAGGCCCGTGCCGCCCACGGTCGGATTGCCCAGCGTACGATGCAGGCGATCGGCCAGACCGGCGATCTGGCGATCCTCAAAGGCGCGGCCGATCAGGGTGACGCCGAAGGGCAGGCCGTTCGGCCGGAACCCGCCCGGCACGGCGATGGCCGACAGGTCCATCAGGTTCACGAAGTTGGTGTAGAGGCCGAGATTGCTGTTCAGCCCCACAGGATCGGCCAGCAGCGCCTCGATCGTGTAGGTGGTGCCGGTGGTCGGCAGCAGCAGCACGTCCATCTTTTCCCATTCGGCCTCGGCGGCGCGGGTCAGCGCGGCCAGCCGGTAGATCGCCGCGAACCCGTCGGCGGCGGTGATCCGCTCGGCGCCGCCGACGATCTGCCAGACGACGGGATGGATCGAATCCGGCCGCTCGAAATCGTACTGGCGCAATGCCGCCAGCCGCTCGGCCACCCAGGGGCCCTGGTACAGCAGCCGGGCGGCATCGCGGAACGGCGCGAAATCGATCGCGACCGGCGTCCCGCCCAGCGCCCTCAGCTTTTCGACCGATTGGGCATAAAGCGCGGCGGCCGCCTCATCGCCGAAGAATTCCAGCGGCTCGGACGGCACGCCGAAGCGATAAGCCGCCGGCAACGCGCGCACGGGCAAGGACGCCCGGGAATAATCGTCCTCTCGATCGAAGCCCTGCGCCGCCTCCAGCACCCGCACCGCCTCATCCACCGTAGCGGCAAAGATCGAGACGCAGTCCTGGCTGCGGCAGGCCGGCACGACACCGCGCGTGCTGATCAGGCCCTTGGTGGGCTTGAGCCCGACGATATTGTTGAACCCCGCCGGCACCCGCCCCGACCCCGCCGTGTCGGTGCCCAGCGAGAAGCTGACCAGGCCGGCCGCCACGGCGACCGCCGAACCCGAGCTCGACCCACCCGAGATATAGGCCGGATCGAATACCGAGGCCGGGATGCCAAAGGGCGAGCGCGTGCCCACCAGCCCGGTGGCGAACTGGTCCAGATTGGTCTTGCCGACCACGATCGCACCGGCGGCTTCCAGTTTTTCCACCACCGTTGCCGACCGCTCCGGCACATAAGCGAAATCCGGACAGGCCGCCGTGGTCGGGATGCCGGCGACATCGATATTGTCCTTCACCGCGAAGGGAATGCCGCAGAGCGGCATGGTCTCCCCAGCCTGCTTCCGGCTTTCGATCTCGGCCAGCCGGGCGGCGATCCGCTCGCGCGGCACCAGGCTGATCCAGACCGGCCGCTCTCCCATCGCGGCGATCCGGGCGAAGACGTCATCGAGCACCTGCGCCGGCGTCAGCGCGCCGGACATGTAGGCGTCGGTCAGGCTGACGATATCGATTGGTTGGTTCATCAGGCCTCCGGACGGAAGATCGCGAGGGTCTGGCCGGTGGAAACACCCCGGCCTTCGGCACAGCGCAGCTCGACCACCGTGCCGTCGGCGGGTGCCGTCACCTGCATCTCCATCTTCATCGATTCAACGACGATAACCGGCTCGCCGGCCTTCACCGGCTCGCCCGCCTCCACGAGAACCCGCCAGACACTGCCCGAGACGGGGCTCGGGATCGCCTCGCAGCCGGGCGGTGGCGCGTCCTGGTCCTCGTCCGGCTGCGGCTCGGGCAGGTCGGCGCCATAGCTGATCTGCCCGCTCGCCTCCCAGCGCGCCCGCTCGGCCTCGAAGGCCGATTGCTGGCGCGCCTTGGCTACGCGGATGCTGTCTTCGTTGTCGGCCAGGAAGCCGCGATAGTCCTTCAGGCTGAAGCTTGCCTCGGTGATGTCGAGCTTCGCCCGGCCGTGCAGGAAATCGTCGCGGAACTTCAGCAGCTCCTCGCCGCCGACCGGGTAGAAGCGAATCTGGTCGAAGAAGCGCAGCAGCCACGGGCTGCCCGCCTTGAAGTCCGCCGTCGCGCGGTAGGTGTTCCACATCTGGCAGGTGCGGCCGACGAACTGATAGCCGCCGGGCCCCTCCATGCCATAGACGCAGAGATAGGCGCCGCCGATGCCGACCGCGTTCTCCGGCGTCCAGGTGCGGGCCGGGTTGTACTTGGTCGTCACCAGCCGCTGGCGCGGATCGACCGGCGTCGCCACCGGCGCGCCGAGATAGACGTCGCCCAGCCCAAGCACGAGATAGGAGGCGTCGAAGACGATCCGCTTCACATCCTCGATCCCATCCAGCCCGTTGATCCGGCGAATGAACTCGATGTTGCTGGGGCACCAGGGCGCGTCGGCGCGCACCGACTGCATATATTTGTCGATGGCCAGCTGAGTCGCCGCATCGTCCCAGGACAGCGGCAGGCGGACGATGCGGGTCGGCACCACCATGTCCGCGACGGGAGGCAGCGCCGCCTCCGCAGTCTGGAGCCGCGCGAGCAAGGTTTCGAGCGGCAGGGCCAGACTGTCGTAATGGATCTGCAGCGAACGGATGCCCGGGGTCAGGTCGACGATGCCGGGCAGGGCCTGCGCCTCGACCCAGCCCATCAGCGCATGGACGCGGAAGCGCAGCTCCAGGTCCAGCACCAACGGCCCGTATTCGACCAGCAGGTATTTGTCGCCGGCGCGGCGATAAACCACCGCGGGGCGTTCATCCTCCTCGGGCAGCTCGGCCAGGATCGGGGCGTCGCGACCGGTGCCCTGGGGCACGTCCAGTTCTTCCGGCTCGGCGAGGGCCGCGATCAGTCTCTCCTGTCGCTGCTCCATCACCGCCGCCTCGACCGGCGTCAGCCGCCGGAAACGGACCCGGTCGTTGGGGCGCAGCTGGCCGATCTTCCACAACTCGGCCTGCACGATCGTGACCGGGCAAACGAAGCCGCCCAAAGACGGCCCGTCCGGCCCCAGTATCACCGGCATGTCGCCGGTGAAGTCGATCGCGCCGATCGCATAGGCATTGTCGTGGATATTGGACGGGTGCAGTCCCGCCTCGCCGCCGTCGGCCCGCGCCCATTTGGGCTTCGGCCCGATCAGCCGGACGCCGGTGCGGTTGGAGTTGTAGTGGACCTCCCAGGCAGCGGCGAAGAAGGTCGCGATATCCTCTTCGGTGAAGAAATCCGGCGCGCCGTGCGGGCCATAGAGCACCCCCAGCACCCAGTCGTGCCCGATTTCAGGCGCGATGCCGGCCGGGATGGTCCGTGGCGGACCGTCGTCTGCCGTTCCCAGATGCAGCACGTCGCCGGCAATCAAGGTCCGCCCGCCATGGCCGCCGAACTTGCCGAGCGTGAAGGTCGAGCGGCTGCCCAGATAATCCGGCACATCGAACCCGCCGCGTACCGCCAGATAGGCCCGGCAGCCGGCATCCCTGATCGCGCCGATGCGCAGCGTCGCACCAGCCGGAACTTCAAGCGGCACGCCATAGACGACGGGCTTTCCATCCAGCTCGGCGGCCATTTCCGCGCCGGTCAAGCAAATCAACGTGGGAGTGTTGAACCTCAGCGTCGGGCCAGCGAGGGTCAGCTCCAGCGCCGCCGTGCCGGGCGCGTTACCGACCGCGGCATTGGCGAGGCGAAAGGCGACATGGTCCATCGGGCCGGAGGGCGGCACGCCGACATGCCAGTAGCCGATCCTGCCGGGATAATCCTGGATCGTCGTCTGCGTACCAGGCACCAGCACTTCAACCGTGCGCGGCGCATAGATGAAATCTTCCAGCGCCCTCGTCGTCATGCTGCCCGAAGCGAAAAGCGGATCGGCGACGAGTTGACGGAGATAGTCGAGATTGGTTTCGATGCCCGCGATCGACGTGTCGTCCAGGGCCTTGCCCAGCTTCGACAGCGCATCCTGCCTGTCAGCCCCTTTGACGATGATCTTGGCGACCAGCGGATCGTAGAAGGGCGAAATCTCCGAACCATCGGCAACCCAGGTCTCGACCCGCGCATCGGCGGGGAAGCGCACCTGGGTCAACAGCCCGGAGGACGGGCGGAAACCGCGCGCCGGATCCTCTGCATAGAGGCGCACCTGGATCGATGCGCCAGTGGCCGCGGGTGCTGCCGGCACCGTCGGCTCGCCCGCGGCTTGGCGAATCATCCATTCGACCAGATCGACGCCGAAGACTTCCTCGGTCACGCCATGCTCGACCTGAAGCCTTGTGTTCACCTCCAGGAAATAGAATGCGCCGCTGTCGGTGTCGTAGATGAACTCGACCGTACCGGCGCTGGCATAGCCGACGGCCTCGCCAAGCCGGACCGCGGTCGCGTGCAGGGCAGCGCGCATTTCCTTCGACAGGCCGGCGGCCGGCGTCTCCTCGATGATTTTCTGGTTGCGCCGCTGGGTCGAGCAGTCCCGTTCGCCCAGCGCCACGACCTTGCCCCTGCCGTCGCCGAAGATCTGAACCTCGATATGGCGGCCGCGCTCGACATATTTCTCCAGGAAGATGCCGGCCTGATCGAAATTGCCTCGCGCCAGCCGAGCGACCCGGCCGAACAGGTCCTCCATCTCATCCGGCCCGCGGCAGAGCTGCAGCCCGATGCCGCCGCCGCCGGCGGTGCTCTTGATCATCACCGGGTAGCCGATCCGTTCGGCCTCGCGCCGCGCATGCTCCGCATCGTCGAGCAGCCCGCTGCCCGGCGCCAGCGGCACGCCGGCCTTTTCCGCCAGCTCGCGCGCCGAGTGCTTCAGGCCGAACGCCCGCATCTGCTCAGGCGTCGGACCGATGAAGGCGATGCCCGCGGCGGCGCAGGCCTCGGCGAAGACCGGATTCTCTGACAGGAAGCCATAGCCGGGATGGATCGCCTGGGCGCCGGTGGCCCTCGCCGCTTCGAGTATCTTGTCCGTGCGCAGATAGCTTTCGGCCGGCGCGGGCGGGCCGATGCACACGGCCTCCCCCGCCAGCGCGACATGAAGCGAATTGGCGTCGGCCTCCGAATAGACCGCGACCGAACCGATCCCCATCCGGTCGAGCGTGCGGATGACGCGGCAGGCGATCTCGCCGCGATTGGCGATCAGGACTTTGGTGAACATCACCCCAGTTTTGAACATGTTAATTGGCGGGATTCCAGACCATCACCTCGATCGGCGTCGGATTATAGGCGTTGCACGGGTTGTTGAGCTGCGGGCAGTTGGAGATCAGCACGATCACATCCATCTCGGCCCGCATCTCCACATATTTCCCCGGCCCGCTGACCCCGTCGGCGAAGGTGAGGCCACCCCCCGGCGTCACCGGCACGTTCATGAAGAAATTGATGTTGTGGGTGATGTCCCGCTTGGTCAGCTTGAAATCGTCGCGCTCGGCGACGGCCAGCAGCCAGCTGTCGCGGCAGGCATGCATGGTCCGCTTCTCCAGGGCATAACGAACGGTGTTGGATTCCGTCGCGCAAGCGCCGCCGATCGTGTCGTGCTGGCCGACCAGATCGGCCACAATTTCCAGCATCACGTTATCGTCGGTCGACATCAGCCTGGTGCCGAGACCGAGATAGACATTGCCGCCGGCACGGATCGTATCGACCGCGCTGTAGCGCTCTGCCGGATCGGCGGCTGAGAAGAACAGCGTATCGGCGGCCTGGTTGCCTTCCAGATCGACGATACGGAAGAACTGGCCCTGGGTGACCATGTGGATCCAGTAATCGCCCGCCGGGATAACATGGCGATAGATCGCGGTCTCGGGCTTCAGCGTGCTTTCCTTCAGCATGAGTGCCCCTCCCCGCACAGGTGATAGATCTCGTTGTTCTCGAAGCCGCGCCCGTTCTCGGGCCGGAAATTGAGGCAGTAATCGTCGGGCGCGACCGGATCGGCCTTGCGGAACTGGATGCCGACGGGGCTGCGCGGATACTCAGCCGCCATGTTCAGCGGATGCGGGCAGGTGTGGAGCAGCACCAGCGTGTCCATCTCGAACCGCAGATCGATCGACGCGCCGGCGGAAGAGTTCGACGGATCGTAGGACAGGGCGCCCCCGGCATCCGGGACGACCTTGGAAAACCAGTTCACATTGGCCGCCAGATCGCGCCGGCCGAGACCGTATTTCCCGCCCTCGACCATGAAGGCGTCGTGCCCGTTCTGGGTCCAGTCGTTCTTGAAGTCCTGATAGCTCTTGAGGCCCCAGCGCTCCGCCACCATCGCCTTGTTGATGTTGCCGCAGACGCTGTCGTGCCAACCCACCGTATCAGCGACGATCGAGCAGAAGATGCGGCCCATGTCGGAATAGAGGCAATGCCCGCGCGTCAGCCGGAAAGTGTGCTGGCATTTCAGCGTGTCGGGCGCGTTGTAACGCTCCAGCGTATTTGCCGGATTGTAGAACAGCATTCCGATATTGGCCCCGCCCTCGATATCGATAAGGCGGATCAGCGTGCCGCGCCGGGCGGTGAAAGACCAATGCTTGCCGCCGGCGATGATGGTTTCATAGAGCGGCGCGGTGTCAGCCATGGGATGGCCTCGGCGCCTTTACCGGGAAAAATCGAATTGCCATGTCGCGCAGCCTCCTCGAGCAGCAACCGTTGCACATTACGAAGGAGGTTCGGGCGGTTTCGGGACCTGTTGCCGCCAAGCGGAAGACCGTCCCGAAAAGGCTTACGCCTCCTTCGACATTCGATCTCCCGGGCTTTTGTCCCGCCGTGTGTCCACCGCTATCGGCGGTGGATGGCATCTCTCGGACCAGCCGCCCCTTTCAGGACCGGAACCCTAGACGCCCAACCAATCTGTAACCGCAATTCGGCGCGATTTCCAGATCGGTCTCCATACGATGTTGCATTCTGGCCGGCCCGAGAATACCGGATTGCGCAAGCACGGTTGCCGTCCGGCGAAACAATGACGACGGCTAAAGCGCGACGAAATCCCGGATATTGTCGCGCTCCATGTCCTCGCCCAGGCCCTGCTTCACGATCTGGCCGCGCGACATGACCATATAGTGGTCGGCCAGCGCCTGGCCGAAATCGTAATATTGCTCGACCAGCAGGATCGCCATATCGCCTGTCCCGGCCAGCATGCGGATGACGCGCTCGATATCCTTGATGATCGAAGGCTGGATGCCCTCGGTCGGCTCGTCGAGGATCAGCAGCTTGGGATCGGAGACGAGGGCGCGGGCGATGGCGAGCTGCTGCTGCTGGCCGCCCGACAGGTCGCCGCCGCGCCGGTGCAGCATCTGCTTCAGCACCGGGAACATGTCATAGACCTTGGACGGGATGACCCGTGCGTCGCGGCCTTTCTTGACCGCCATGCCCATCAGCAGGTTCTCCTCCACCGTCAGCCGGGCGAATATCTCCCGTCCCTGGGGCACATAGGCCATGCCGCGGGCGACGCGGGCATTGGACGGCAGGTTGGTCACGTCCTGGCTGTCGAAGGTGATGGTACCGGTGCGCACCGGCACCACGCCCATGATGCTGCGCAGAAGCGTGGTCTTGCCGACGCCGTTGCGGCCGAGCAGGACCGTGCAGGCGCCCATCGGCGCGGTGAAGCTGACATCCCGGAGAATATGGCTGCCGCCGCCGTAATACTGATTGATCGCATTGACGTTCAGCATCTCTCAGCGCCCCAAATAGACTTCGATGACCTTCTCGTCGTTCTGCACCTTATCCATGGTGCCCTCCGACAGGACGCTGCCCTCATGCAGCACGGTCACCTTCTTGGCGATCGAATCGACGAAGCCCATATCGTGCTCGACCACGACGATCGAATGCTTGCCCTCCAGGGTCTTCAGAAGTTCGGCGGTGCGGATCGTCTCGTGGTCGGTCATGCCGGCCACGGGCTCGTCGAGCAGCAGCAGCTTGGGGTCCTGCGACAGCAGCATGCCGATCTCCAGCCACTGCTTCTGGCCGTGCGACAGCAGGCCGGCGCGGCGGTCGGCGAATTCCTGCAGCTGGACCGTCTCCAATATCTCATCGATCCGATCCAGCTGCTCGCCGTTCAGCTTGCCGAACAGCGAGTGCCAGATGCCGCGGTCGGCCTTGATCGCCAGCTCCAGGTTCTCGAATACGCTGTGATGCTCGAACACGGTCGGCTTCTGGAATTTGCGGCCGATGCCGGCCTGGGCGATCTCCGCCTCGCGCATCTTGGTCAGGTCCATGGTCTGGCCGAAGAAGACCTTGCCGAGCTGAGGCCGGGTCTTGCCGGTGATCACGTCCATCATCGTCGTCTTGCCGGCACCGTTAGGGCCGATGATGCAGCGCAGCTCGCCGACATCGACCGAGAAGGAGAGCGCGTTCAACGCCTTGAAGCCATCGAAGCTGACCGTCACGTCCTCCAGATAGAGGACGACGCCGTGGCTGGTATCGAGCTCGCCGGCCGGCGGGGCGGCATGACCGAAGGTGGAGGAGCCGCCGACATCGACGGCCGGGCTCTTGCTATCAGCGCTCATGACCGGGTCCTTGCCTTGTCGATCAGGCCCATCACGCCCTTGGGCAGAAACAGCGTGGTCAGCACGAACAGCGCGCCCAGGAAATAGAGCCAATAGTCGGGGAAGGCCTGCGTGAACCAGCTCTTGGCGCCGTTGACGATGAAGGCGCCGATCAGCGCGCCGATCAGCGTCCCGCGCCCGCCGACCGCCGTCCAGATCGCGATCTCGATCGAGTTGCCGGGCGCCATCTCACCCGGATTGATGATGCCGACCTGCGGCACGTAGAGCGCGCCGGCCAGCCCGGCGATCATCGCCGAGAAGGTCCAGATCGCCAGCTTGTAGAGCAGCGGGTTGTAGCCGGTGAACATCAGCCGGCTCTCCGCGTCGCGGATCGCCATCAGGATTCGGCCGAACTTGCTGGTCACGACATAGCGCAGCACCAGCAGCATGCCGAGCATGGTCAGCGCCGTGGTGACGAACAGCACCATGCGGGTGCCGGGCGTCGCGATCGGGTGGCCGAGGATGCGCTTGAAATCGGTGAAGCCGTTATTGCCCCCGAACCCGGTCTCGTTGCGGAAGAACAGCAGCATCAGGGCGACGGTCAGCGCCTGGGTGATGATCGAGAAATAGACGCCCTTGATGCGGGAGCGGAAGGCGAAGAAGCCGAAGAACAGCGCCAGCGCGGCCGGGGCCAGCAGCACCAGGATCATGGCGTAGAGGAAACTGCCGGTGCCCTTCCAGTACCAGGGATAGGCCTTCCAATCGAGGAAGACCATGAAATCCGGCAGGTCGGAATGATAGACGCCGTCATGCCCGATCTCGCGCATCAGATACATGCCGAACGCGTAGCCGCCGAGCGCGAAGAATATGCCGTGACCGAGCGAAAGGATGCCGGTGTAGCCCCACACCATGTCCATCGCCAGCGCCAGGATGGCGTAGCACATGATCTTGCCGATCAGCGCCACCCAGTAGTCCGACATGTGCAGCAGGCTGTCGGCAGGCAGCACCTGGTTGAGGATCGGCACCAGGACGCAAAACACGGCGAGCGAGGCGAAGAACAATGCCCATCCGGTAGGATTGTAGAGGCGGGCGAAGAGGCCGGGCGGATTGCGATGGTCGATCATGCTTCAAGCCTCCGCCGAACGGCCGGTCATCGCGAACAGCCCTTGCGGCCGGCGCTGGATGAAGACGACGACGAACACCAGCACCATGATCTCCGCGATCACCGCGCCGGTCACGCCCTCGAGGAATTTGCTGACGATGCCGAGACCGAGAGAGGCCAGCACAGTGCCGGCAAGCTGGCCGACGCCGCCCAGCACCACGACCATGAAGCAGTTGACGATGTAATGCTGGCCGAGGTCCGGCCCGACATTGCCGATCTGCGAGAGCGCCACCCCGGCCAGCCCGGCGATGCCGGAGCCGAGGCCGAAGGCCATCGTGTCGATGCGTGCGGTCGGCACGCCGACACAGCGCGCCATCGTGCGGTTCTGGGTGACGGCGCGGACGAAGAGGCCCAGCCTCGTCTTGGTCAGCAGGTACCACATGAAGCCCAGCACCGCGACCGAGAAGCCGATGATGACGATCCGGTTGTAGGGCAGGACCAAACTGGCCGCGAGCGAGACGCTGCCGGACATCCACTCCGGATTTTCGACGCCGACATTCTGGGCGCCGAAGAGGGTGCGGACCAGCTGCATCAGGAAGAGGCTGATGCCACAGGTCGCCAGCAAGGTCTCAAGCGACCGGCCATAGAGATGGCGCAGCACCAGCCGCTCGATCGCCATGCCGACCCCGGCGGTGACAAGAAAGGCGACCGGCAACGCCGCCACCAGATAGAACTGGAAGGCATCCGGCAGATAGGCGCGGAACAGGTTCTGCACGACATAGGTCGAATAGGCGCCGATCATCATCAGCTCGCCATGGGCCATGTTGATGATGCCCATCAGGCCGTAGGTGATCGCGAGCCCCAGCGCCGCCAGCAGCAGGATGCTGGCCAGGCTGACGCCGGTGAAGATCTGGCCGACCAGCGCATAGCGCGACAGCCGCGCGTCGACCGCCTTGATCGCGGCGGTAATGGCAGCCTTGACCTCAGGGTCGGTCTCGCCATCGGGGGCGAGGCGGGTGGAGAGCATCTCCTTGACGTTGGGGCTGGAACTTTCGGCCAGCATCTTGACCGCGGCAAGGCGCAGGGACTTGTCGGAACTGGTGAGCTCGATATTGGCCTCGACCTGTCCCAGCATGTCGCGAATTTGCGGGTCCTTCTCCTTGCCCTCGGCGGCCTTTACCAGTGGCAGCTTGCTCTCGTCGGCATCGCCGGACTGCAAGGACTGGGCTGCCTCAAGGCGTACCGCGCGATCCGGCGAGGAAAGTTTAAGGGCGGCAATGGCGCCGCCGATCTCGTTGCGCATGCGGTTGGAATTGACGACGTCGTCGGCGTCGGATGGCAGTTCGGCCGCCTGACCTGTCACCGGATCGACGGCCTTGTCGCCATCGACGACGAAGACCTTGTCGCCGGAGGTTTTGACGCCGTCGCCGATCAGTTTTTCCAAGAAAGGCAGCGCCGCGGCGTCGCCCGCGGCGATCACCTTATTCAGCGCATCGATGCGCGTGTCGCTGTCGCCGACAGAAAGGGCGGTCGCCGTGGCCTGGTCGAATGCCTGTGCTGGAGAACATAGGACCAGGATGGCCAGCCCGATAAGCGCTGGGAGTAGATGACGCATGGGGCTGCCTCCAACGGCGACCGCCTAGTCACCCGCCGCGGAGGAGAAAGCGGCGGGTGGTAGGCCGATTAAGGGCTGTTACTTGCTGTCGGGTTCGTCTTTCTTGCCCTCGTCCCCCGGAATGTAGGGGCTCCAGGGCTGGGCCTTGATCGGACCCGGGCTCTTCCAGACGACATTGAACTGCCCATCGGCCTTGACCTCGCCGATGAAGACCGGCTTGTGCAGATGATGGTTTTTGGGGTCCATCTCGACGGTAAAGCCGTCAGGCGCGGCGAATTGCTGGCCGCCGACGGCCGGGATCACCTTGTCGACATCGGTGGTGCCGGCCTTTTCGACCGCCTGCTTCCACATATTGATGCCGATATAGGTCGCCTCCATCGGGTCGTTGGTCAGCGGCTTGCCGGCGCTGGGCAGGCCCTTTGCCTTGGCGTAGGCCGCCCACTTCTTCTTGAATTCCTCGTTCACCGGGTTCTTCAAGGACATGAAGTAATTCCAGGCCGCCAGGTCGCCGACCAGCGGCTTGGTGTCGACGCCGCGCAACTCCTCCTCGCCAACGGAGAAGGCGACGACCGGCACGTCGGTGGCCTTCAGCCCGGCATTGCCCAATTCCTTATAGAAAGGGACGTTGCTGTCGCCGTTGATGGTCGAGACCACGGCCGTCTTGCCGCCCGTCGAGAACTTTTTGATATTCGCGACGATCGTCTGATAGTCGCTGTGTCCGAACGGCGTGTATTCCTCCATGATGTTCTCGTCGGTGATGCCCTTCGAGTGGAGGAAGGCGCGCAGGATCTTGTTGGTCGTGCGCGGATAGACATAGTCGGTGCCCAGCAGCACGAAGCGCTTGGCCCCGCCGCCGTCCTTGCTCATCAGATATTCGACGGCCGGGATCGCCTGCTGGTTCGGCGCGGCGCCGGTATAGAAGACGTTCCGCTCCAGCTCCTCGCCCTCATACTGGACGGGATAGAACAGCAGGCCGTCCAGCTCCTTGAACACCGGCAGGACCGACTTGCGGGACACCGAGGTCCAGCAGCCGAAGGTGACGGCGACCTTGTCCTTGGACAGCAGCTGGCGGGCCTTTTCGGCGAAGAGCGGCCAGTCCGAAGCCGGGTCGACGACAACCGGCTCCAGCTTCTTGCCGAGCACGCCGCCCTTGGCGTTGATCTCGTCGATCGTCATCAGGGCGACATCCTTCAGCACGGTCTCGCTGATCGCCATCGTGCCGGAGAGGGAATGCAGGATGCCGACCTTGATCGTGCCGTCCTCAGCCATCGCCGGTGTGGCGAAGGCTGCGGCGGCGGCAAGGGTCAGGGCAGAGAATGATTGCAGGAGGAATTTGCGGTTCATGGGTGATTTCCCTTTGTTGGATCCGGTGGCGGTTAGAACTGGAGCTGGATGCCGACGATGAAGCGGTCGAAATCGGGCACTCCGCCGCCTTCGTTCTTGCTGTAGTCGAGGGACACGCGGGCGTTGTGGCCGTCGATGACGTAGTTCACGCCCAGGTCGTACTGGTCGGCGGTGGTGTGGTTGAGGTCCGCGTTGAATTCCTGGTAGCGGAAGAAGGGCTGGAACTGGCCCCAGCCGACTTTGCCCGGGATCAGGTAGTCCACGCCGATCAGATAGCCGTCGCCCTGGCTGATGCCGCCGACATTGGCGGTGGAGCCTGCGCCGCCGAAGCCCGGCGCGACGTCCTTCA
>DATBAZ010000275.1:0-13287 GCA_036271255.1 Alphaproteobacteria bacterium | reverse complement strand
AGAATGCCCGCCATGCCGGCGCCCATGACGATGAACCGTAGCCTGCGTTCGCCCGCCATCCCGTTCCTCCCGTAGCTGTTTTCCGGCCAGCTTAGGGCCTTCCGGCGAAGTCTCAAGGAATTATGCGGCGCTTTCCCTCTTCGCCTCCCCCTTGAGGGGGGAGGTCGGCGCGCAGCGCCGGGTGGGGGTGAATGCCGCCATTAGGAGGCTGACTGGCGATAGGGAGAAGGCGGAGGCATCACCCCCCGCCCGTCAACGCTGCGCGTTGCCGACCTCCCCCTCAAGGGGGGAGGCGAAGAGTTTGCTTACGGTACTCGATGCCTGTCGTACGAACCGCTGAATACCGCTGGCGCCCCGCCCATTCTACGCTACAACCCGCATGGGCAAAGCGGACGGCAAAATCTGTGCCCGGGGAAGGACATGCATGACGGCTCTTGAGAACGATCGCCCAACCGACAGGGCCGTGCCCGCAGCCGCGGACACGCCCAGCCTGGCGCGCGCCTGGTACAGCGTCGGCGTCCTCTTCGCCATCTACATCCTCTCCTTCGTCGACCGCCAGATGGTCAATCTGCTGGTCGATCCGATCCGCGCCGACCTTCATGTCAGCGATACCCAGGTCAGCCTGCTCCAGGGCTTCGCCTTCGCCGTCTTCTACACCTTCATGGGGCTGCCGATCGCCTGGGCTGCGGACAATTACCGGCGGCCGGCCATCATCGGCGCCGGCCTGTTCCTGTGGAGCGTGATGACCGCGGCGTGCGGCATGGCGCGCAGCTTCTCGGGTCTGTTCCTGGCCCGCATCGGGGTCGGCGTCGGCGAAGCCACTCTGTCGCCGGCCGCCTTCTCCTTCATTGCCGACGCTTTTCCGCGAAACCTGGTGACCCGCGCGGTCGGCATCTTCGCCTCCGCGCAATCGGTCGGCGGCGGCATCGCCCTGATCGTCGGCGGCGCGGTCGTCGCGTCGGTGTCGGCGCCGGGCCATGCCGGGCTTGCCCTGCCTGTGGTCGGGGTCCTGAAGCCCTGGCAGGCGTCGTTCATGATCGTCGGCCTGGCGGGCCTGCCGTTCCTGGCGCTGGCCGCCACCCTGCGCGATCCCCCGCGCCGGGAGTCGAAGGCGCAGACGGCGGATTTCGGGGCGTTCCTCGCCCATCTCAACAGCACGAAACTGTTCCTGTTCTACGTGCTGGGCGCCGAGGTGTTCACGACGATCTCCGGCTACAGCTCGCAAAGCTGGTTCGTGGCGATGTTCGTGCGGGTCCACGGCCTGCCCATCGCTCAGGTCGGGTTGATCGTCGGCAGCTCCATCGCCGTGTTCGGAACGCTCGGCCTGCTGCTCGCGGCGCGCCTCAGCGAGATGCTGGCGCGGCGCGGGCGGCGCGAGGGGATCATGCTGGTGATGTCGTTCGGCGCGCTCGGCATCGTCATCGGCAATCTCGTCCTCTCCCAGGGCAGCCTGCCGGCGGCGATCGTCGGCATGATGATCATGGTGGGCAGCAACGCAACGGCGGCCATCGTGCCGGCCACCCTTCAGCTCACCACGCCGGGCCATTTGCGGGCACGGGTCACCGCCTTCATGCTGTTCGTGCTCAACCTGCTGGGGCTGGGCCTGGGGCCGACGATCGTCGCGCTGACGACGGATTACGTCTTCCACGATCCCAAGGCGGTCGGCAGCTCGGTGGCCCTGGTCGGCACGATCTGCGGATTGGTGGCGGCGGTGCTCTTCAGGCTGGGATGCCGGCCCTATCTGCAGGCCCTCGACCGGATGGAGACGGTGTCATGATCATCAAGCCGTTGGCGGGCAACACCGCGGTCGAGGTCAGCGGCATCGATCTCGACAGGCCGCTGGACGCCGGCACGCGGAAGGCGCTGCTGGATGCGTTCATACAGGCCGGGATACTCGTCTTCCCGGGCGCCACGGGCGGTCCGGAGGCTCAGCTGGCGTTGAGCCGCTGCTTCGGGGAGCTGCAGCAGCATCCGGTCAAGGAGGCATGGGCGGAAGGATATCCCGAGCTGGTCGATGTCTCCTACCGTCCCGGGCGCCCGGGCGAGTCCACCGTCGCGCTCTATGAGGTGGACGGACGGTGCCGCGGCGGCTGGCTGCCGTGGCATTCCGACCTCCGCTATATGAGCAAGGTCAATCGCGGGGGAATCCTGCGTGCGATCAAGGTGCCGCGCGAAGGTGGCCGGACCGGCTTCATCGACCAGATCGCCGCCTATGCCACCTTGCCCGAATCGCTGAGGCGGCGGACCGATGGGCTCCACGTCGTCTATCAGGTGCGCCCGGACTTCACGCAGGAGAAGTTCGGCAAGCCCGAGGGCCTGAGGCTGGTCGCCAACACGGCGGTCCTGGAGTCGATGGCTGAGCGCATCGACCGGGATTTCCCGCCGGTGGTCCATCCGATGGTCTATGCGCAGGCGGAAACCGGCCGCAAGGTGCTCAACGTCGCGCCGACCTCGGCCGTCGGCATCCATGAGATGCCGGGCGGCGAGGGCGACGCGCTGCTTCGGGAGGTACTGTCCTACGCCCTCGATCCCGCCCTGGCTTACTTTCACGACTGGCAGGAGAACGACCTCGTCCTTTGGGACAACTGGAGGACCTTGCACTCAGCGGAGGGCGTTCCGAATGACTGCGTGCGGATCATGCAGCGCACGACCATCGCCGGGGACTATGCGCGCGGACGCCGCCTGTCGGAGATGGCATCATGACCGGCCGGATGCGCTATGACGGCGAGGTGGCGATCGTCGCGGGCGGCGGCGGCGCGATCGGCGGCGCCGCAGCCGAACTGTTCGCGGCGCGCGGGGCCAAGGTCGTTGTCAACGATGTCAGCGACAGCGCGCGGGCGGTGTGTGAGCGCATCATTATAGCCGGTGGTACGGCGATCTCCGTGATGGCGTCGGCGGCAACCGAGGCCGGATCGATCGTCCAGACGGCGCTGGATGCGTTCGGCCGGGTCGACATCGTTGTGAACATGACCGGCCTGACCCATGTTGCCTTGTTCCACCAGATCTCGCCCGAGGACTGGGACCGCGTCTTCGACTCGCATTTCACCTCGACCCTTGAGCTGACCCGCGCGGCTTGGGCTTCGCTGGCTGCATCGGGCAACGGCCGCCTGATCAACGCCGCGTCGACCACGATCTTCGGCGGCGAGTATTCCAGCGCCTATATCGCGCCCAAGGGGGCGATATTCGCCGCCGGCAGGGCCTGGGCGCTGGAGGGGCGGTCGCAGAATATCCGGGTCAACACAGTGATGCCGACCGCGATCAGCCAGATGAACGCCGACCTGCCCGACCCCGAGCTGGTCAGGGTCTATCGCGAGCATTTCCAGCCCGAGAAGGTCGCCGGTTTCCTGGGCTGGCTGGCGCACAGGTCCAATATGCTGTCGGGCCACACCTTCGTGGTCGGCGGCGGCCAGGCCGCGCATGTCTATCTCGCCCAGGCCGCGCCTGTGGTTGCCGCCGATCCCGAAAGCCCTGAAGCCTGGGCGGAGCACGCGGCGGCCCTCACGGCGAAAATCCAGGCCGCCGCGCCCGACAATGTCGTCGACGAAATGCGCTATCGTCTCGAGACGCTGGGCTTGCCCACCGGCAATCTGGGGAATCAGGGCGGCGGTTGGACGCTCGAGGAATAAGTAACCAGGGGAGGAAGAGATGGACGAGACACAACGCAATAAAGAGGTGGCGCGGCGGTTCGTGGACGCCATGGGCGGGGACTTCGCCGGCGCGGTCGAGGAGATCATGGCCGAGGACTGCCGGATCGTCACCCAGGGCACGACCGCGATCTCCGGCGTACGCGGCAAGGCCGACGCGCTGTCCGCGGTGGCGCTGGTTGCTCAGCTTTTCCCGGGCAAGCTGCCGACCACGATCCACTCCATGATCGCCGAGGGCGACACCGTGGCGATTCAGGCCGAATCCCACGCGACCCATGTCTCGGGCAGGGCCTACAACAACAAATACGCGTTCTGGATGCGCTTCCGCGACGGCAAGCTGATCGAGATGATCGAGTATTTGGACACAGAGCTGGTCACCGAATTCTTCGGGCCCTGAGGCGCGCCGATGCCGCTGCAGATCATCGGCGCGGGCTTCGGCCGGACCGGCACGACGTCGCTCTATATGGCCTTGGGACAGCTCGGCTTTCCCTGCTACCACATGTTCGAGCTGGTCCAGAACAAGGCGAACCGGCCGCATCTCGATTTCTGGCGCAAGGTGGCCGACGCGCCGGCCGGCACGCAGCACGACTGGGAAACGGTGTTCGCCAACTACACGGCCGCCGTCGACAATCCGGCCTGCTGCGTATGGCAGGAGCTGCTGGCGGCGAACCCGGAGGCGAAGGTCATCCTCTCGCTGCATCCCAAGGGACCGGACGCCTGGTATCAGAGCACGATCGAGACGATCTACGCCCCCGAACGCATGTGGCAGTTCAAGGTGCTGAAGCTTGCACTGCCCTGGGCCCGCAAATTCGGCGACATGGTCAGCCGGCTGGTCTGGCAGCGCTCCCACCAGGGGACGATGGCGGACCGGGCCAAGGCCATCGCCTTCTACCAGCGGCATACAGAACGGGTGAAAGCGGAAGTGTCGGCCGACCGGCTGCTGGTCTTTTCGGCCGATCAGGGCTGGGGGCCTTTGTGCGGCTTCCTCAGCGTGCCGGTGCCGTCAGGCGCCTATCCGGACGCCAACGACCGCGCCTTCTTCAAGAAGAACATCGCCCGCGCGGGCATGGCGGCCTATGGCGTCCTCGTCTTGGCGGCTTTGATCGCGGGTGGGGCGGTTTATGGCGCGATGCGCCTGGCGGGATAGGCCTAGGCGGCAGGCCGCCAGACCACCAAGGCCGGATCGCTGGTGAATTCCGCCTGGACGCGCATACCGATTGCCGGTTCCGTTCCCGGCTCCGCCAGCCTGCCGATCAGGCGGATATCATCCTGCTCGTCCAGCTGCACCTCCACCGTCACGTAGGGCGCGTCGTCCGCGAAGCTGCGGATGAACAGTTGATGCGTGCGGATCCAGCTGACCACCGTGCCCAGCCCGCTCGCCGTCACCCATTCGGCGACGAAGGATCGGCAGCGGTTGCAGATCGCCCGCGCCGGCCAGCGCCAGGCGCCGCAGTCGGCGCAGCGCTGCAGGCGCAGCTCGCCGGCGGCGATGCCCTCCCAATAGGGCGCGGAATCGCGGTCGGGCTGGGGCAGGGGCTTGTCGGTCATCTGTCGCGCCGGAGCAAAAGGGCGCTGGTCACGCCGCCGACATAGCCGGGGGCGCCTGTGCTGAGCGCGATCTCGGCGCCGGGCACCTGCTGCGCGCCGGCCTCGCCGCGTAGCTGGCCGACCGCCTCGGCGATGTGGTTCCAGCCATGGACATAGCCTTCGGACAGGAAGCCGCCATGGGTGTTGACCGGCAGCGACCCGCCCGGGGCGGTCGCGCCCGAAAGCACGAATTCCCCGCCTTCGCCCTTGGCGCAGAAACCGTAATCCTCGAGCTGCAACGGGACGGCGACGGTGAAGCAATCGTAGAGCATGGCAAGATCGACATCGGCCGGCGACAGGCCCGCGCTCCGGAACAGGCGCGGCGCCATGCGTGCGGCCAACGACGTGCCCGGCTCGGGCTGCCGGTTTGAGAACAGCATCTGTCCACCTCCCCAGGCCGCGGCGCGGATCAGCACCGGCGGCTTGCGCAGATGTCGCGCGGCGTCGGCTCGGCAGACCAGGACCGCGATGGCGGCGTCGGTTTCCAGGCAGCAATCCAGCAGCCGGAACGGCTCGGCCACCCAGCGCGATGCAAGGTATTCCTCGTAGGTGAAGGGCTCGCGCATCATCGCCCGGTCGTTCAGCGTGGCGTAATCCCGCTGGGTCATCGCTACCGCGCCCAGATGGCGCTCAGTGACGCCATAGCGGTGCATATAGGCCTGGGCGACCATGGCATATTGCTGTGGCGGGGCGACATAGCCGTAAGGCGCCTGGTACTGGGTCTCGATCGCCTCCACCGGCGCGCGGCCCGTGCCGCCCATACGGAATTCCGAGCGGGAATTGATCGCGCGGTAGCAGACGACATAGTCGGCAACACAAGAGGCGACCGCCAAGGCCGCCTGCCCGATCACGGAATGCGACGACCCGCCGCCGCCGAAATGGTCGATGAACCAGCGCGGATCGGTGACGCCCAGCGCCTGGGCCACCACCGCTGTCGGCACCGAATCCCCGACCCGATGCGTCCCGACGCCGTCGACCAGATCGGGGTCGAGTCCGGCATCGTCCAACGCCGCCTTGATCGCGCGCAAGGCCAGGGTCAGCGTGCTGACGCCCGAGTTCTTCGAGAATTCCGTATAGCCGATGCCGGCGATCGCCGCCTTGTCGACAAGATCGAACGCCATCGAAACCCTTGCCTGCCCCTTTTACCCGAGTATTGTTCGCCCAACAGTACCGAGCAAGCGATAGTTTGGTTTTCAGGGAAGGGGATGCATGGCCAAGGTCGCGATGTTTGCCGGCGTCAGGGTCGTTGAGCTGGCCCAGTATGTCATGGTGCCGTCCTGCGGCGCGATGCTGGCCGATTTCGGGGCTGAGGTCATCAAGATCGAGACTCCCGGCGGGGGCGACCCCTATCGCAGCCTGGTCGTCGATGTCCGCGCGGTGGGCAAGCCCAACTACAGCCTGGAACAGAACAACCGCGGCAAGAAGAGCGTCGCGCTCGACCTGAAGTCGGTCGACGGGTTGGCTCTGTTCTATAGGCTGATCGCGACCGCCGACGTGTTCCTGACCAGCCTGCGCCCCGGCGCGCTGAAGCGCATGGGGTTGGGTGTCGAGGCGCTGCGCGAGCACAACCCGAAGATCATCTATGCCCGCGCTAACGGGCTCGGCTTTCGTGGGCCCGAGGCCGACAAGCCGGGCTTCGATGCCAGCGCCTTCTGGGCGCGCGGTGGGTTCGGCCATCTGCTGACGCCGAAAGGCGGCGAGTTCGTCCGCCAGCCGCGTGCGCTGGGCGACCATTCGGCGGCAATGAACCTGGCCTTCGGCGTGGCCGGCGCCCTGTTCCGCCGCGCCACGGCCGGCGAGCCGTCGCTGGTCGAGACCTCGCTGCTGGCGACCGCGGCCTGGATGCTGTCGAACGATCTCGTCGCCTCGCAGGAAGCGGATTACGGCGACGACGTGCTGCAGCGGGCGGTCGAGCGCAACCCGCTCGTCGGGCTCTACCGCACCCGAGATAATCGCTGGATCCAGCTCGTATTTCTCGAGGCCGACCGCTATTGGGCGGGCCTGTGCGAGACCTTGGGCCGGCCCGAGCTGGCGACCGATCCGCTTTATGCCGACGCCAAGGCGCGGGCCGCCAATGGGAAGGCGCTGCTTGCCCTGCTGTCGGAAATCTTCGCCGAACGTGACTGGGCCGACTGGCAGCCGGCCTTCGCCGCCTTCGACGCGCCGTGGGAATTGATCCGCACCATCCGTGACGTCTTCACCGACCCGCAGACGATGGCCAACGGCCATATCTTCGAGCTGGAAACGGCGGGCGGCGCGGTGAAGCTGGTGGCCTCGCCCCTGACGGTGGACGGTGCGGCCGGGACCGGGTCCAGCCGGGCGCCGGACTGCGGCCAGGATACGGATGCGCTGCTCGCCGAATGCGGTGTGGCGGCGGGAGAGATCGCGGCGCTCAAGGAACAGGGAGTGGTGGCATGACTGTCGATTGCCGGGTCATCTCAGCGGACAACCACATCAACGAGCCGCCATGGGTGTTCGACCGTGTGCCCAATGCGCTGAAGGATCGCGCGCCGAAAATGATGCGCGGCACCGACGGCGGCGACGGCTGGAGCTTCGACGGGCAGCCGCCGAAGCGCACCTTCGGCATCGAGGCGATGGCCGGCTATGCCAAGAAGGATTTCCGCCTCTCCGGCATGCGCTTCGACGAGCTGCGCCCCGGCAATTACGACGGCGCGGCGCATCTGAAGGACATGGATATCGACGGGGTCTACGGCTCGGTCACCTACCCGGCCCATGTCATCTTCACCTACATCTTCCCCGACCGGGAATTGGCGCTGGCCTGCCTGCGCTCCTACAACGACTGGATCCTCGAGGATTTCCAGTCGGCCGATCCGAAGCGCCTGATCGCCCTGCCTCTGCTGCCGACCGAGGACGGGATGGAAACCTGCCTCGCCGAATTCGAGCGTGTGCTGAAGAAGAGCGCCAAGGCGATGTTCATCCCCGGCATGCCGACCCGGCCCTATAACGACCCGTATTACGAGCCGCTGTGGCAGGCGGCGTCGGACGCGGGCATCGCGCTCACCTTTCACCGCACCTTCGGCGGCCGGCCGGACAAGACCGACTGGGATGAGCTGGTCGACCAGAAGGTCAGCGTCGGCGGCATCGTCTTCCGCTATTTCTCCGGCGTGCGCCCATTGACCTACATGATCTTCGCCGGCGTCTTCGACCGGCATCCGGGGCTCAAGATCGTGGCGGGTGAGGTCGATGCCGGCTGGGTGCCGTTCTGGGTCCAGACCATGAATGCCCAATGGGAGGCGCAGCAGGCCTGGTTTCCGCAGAAGCTGGAGCACAAGCCGTCGGACTTCGTCGGGCGGAACGTCTTCACCACCGCGATCGACGACTATGTCGGCTACGACCTGATCTCGACCGGCAAGTACCCCTACCTCGCCAACTCCACCATGTTCTCCTCCGACTATCCGCACTCGGCGACGATCTGGCCGAACTCGGCCAAAGTGGCGGCGGAGGTCACCGGGTCGATGACGAAGGAGGATCGGCACAAGGTGCTGGAAGGTAATGCCATGCGGGTTTTCGGCTTCGGTGCAGGCTGATTTTGAAATCTTGCCCTTTCAACTCGACCCGCTACCATCGCCGGATGCACAGCGGCTCGCCCTGATTCGAAAGCCTGACTTGGACGCCAGACCGAAAGCCGCACCCACAGCTCAGCGCCGTGCCAAGGCGCCCGCCGCGGCGGAGAAATCCAGCCCCCGCCGCGAGGCGATATTGCGCGTGGCGGCAGCCCTGTTCGCCGAGCGCGGCTATGAGGAAACCACCATCCGCCAGATCGGCGATGCGGCGGGCATCCTCTCGGGCAGCCTCTATCATCACTTCCAGACCAAGGAAGAGATGCTGCATGAGCTGCTGAAGGGTTTCACCCGCATGGCCGGCGAATATCGGGTGATCGTCGACCGGGGTCTTCCCGCCAAGGAGACTGTGCGGGCGATGATCGAGCTGGGCCTGCGCACCACCGTCTCCAACCCGAACATCGTCGCCATCACGGTCCATGAGCGCAAATACCTCGCCCGCCACCCCAGCTTCGCCTATCTGGAAACAGTGTGGCACGACATCAGCGATGTCTGGTACGGCGTGCTGGAACGCGGCGTCGCCGAGGGCGCAATCCGCAGCGACGTCGACCTGCATCTGATGCTGCGCCTGATCAACGACCTGGTCGCCTCCGCCGTCGACTGGTACCGCCCCGGCGGCCGCTATTCGATCGACAAGATCATCGACACGCAGATCGCGATCATCTTCGGCGGGATCGCTCGGTAAGGCTTGCTCGCACACCAAACGACCGTCATGGCCGGGCCCGCGGCCGAAGGCCGCTTCTGTGTCGCAGAGCGCTTCGCGCTCGGCCGGCCATCCACGCGGTCCCGCCCATGTTGACCGCGGACATTTGCATTGTCGGCCCGCCGTGGATGCCCGGATCAAGTCCGGGCATGACGAGTGGAGAGGGCCGAAAAAACCGGCACGCAACCCCCGCTTGACATACCCCGCTTCCCCTTTATTCTGCACCCAAGCGCTTGCTTGGTTTTTACCGGCGGTAAGCCGAGGAAATGCCGGAAAAAGGGAACGCGATGGCTCAGCGGAATTTCGGCATTTTCTTTGAGGTCTCGGTGCGGGGCCGCACGTCGGCGGTCGAGCGGGAGACGTTCCACAACGTGCTGAAGCTGATCGACCGGGCGGATGAGATGGGCTACGGCTCGGCCTGGTTCGTCGAGCATCATTTCACCCGCGGCTTCTCCCATTCCTCCGCGCCGGACCTGATGCTGGCCGCTGCGGCGCGCACCACGAAGAACATCAAGCTCGGCCTCGGCGTCGTGCTGCTGCCGTTCCTGTCGCCGATCCGGGTGGCGGAGCGGGTGGCGACCCTTGACGTGATCAGCAACGGCCGCGTGCTGTTCGGCACCGGCCGGGGTGCATCGCCGCTGGAATACCAGGCGTTCCAGCGCCCGTTCGAGCAGAGCCGGCAGATCTGGGAAGAGCATCTGGACGCCGTGCTGGAGATCTTCAGCGCCGACGGCGCCGAGGTGACGCGCGAGGGGCCGTACTACAAGGTGCCCGGCGTCTCGGTGCTGCCGCGCGTGGTGCAGAAGCCGCATCCGGAGGTCTGGGTCGCCTCGACCAGCCTGGACGGCTTCCTCGCCGCCGCCGAGCGCGGCCATCACCTGCTGTGCATGCCGATCCTGAAGGGCATCGATGGACTGGCCGCCGATGTCGCGAAATACAAGGAAAGGCTGGCCGAGTGCGGCTTCGACCCCGCCACGCGCCGGGTCGCCATGATCGTGCCCTGGTATGTGTCGCAGCCGGGCGAGGGCCTGGAAGATCAGGTCAGCGCCTTCATGTGGTACATCCGCCGCCAAGTGAACCTGATCGCGCCGCCCGACTACCGCGACAGCCAACACGCCACCTACCGCGTCTTCGGCCAATTGGCCGCCGGCATGTCGGAGGAGAAGGCGCTGGAGGAGCTGACCCGCCACCGGATGATCGTGCTGTCCGATGTCGAGGGCTCACGCAAGGCGATGGAGGAATTCTTCGCCGCCGGCGCCACCGATGTCGTGCCCCAGTTCGAGGTCGGCGGCCTGGCCTACGAGCTCAGCCTGCGGTCGATGGAAGCCTTCGCCCGCGACGTCGCCGGGTTCGCCGCATGAAGCTGCTGACCCGCACCGACCTACCCGTCCCTGGCTGTGGTCTGATTTTTTCTCAATCCCCCGCCGATTTCGGCGTGGCGCTGGCCGCCGCCGAGGTGGAGGCGATGCAGGCGCTGTCCCGCGCATCGCTGGAGATCGCCGGGCTGGAGAAGAGCGACCGGGTGCTGATGGCGGTATCGCAGGACGGCTCGCCGTCCGCGCACTTGCTGGCCCAGGCGGCTTCGACCCTGGCGGGCAGCGTTGCCGTGACGTCGCCCAAGGGACGGCTGAGGCTGCTGACCACGATCCGCACCTTGAAGCCCAACACCTTGGTGATCACGCCCTGCGGCGCGGCCGATCTGCTGGCCCGGCTCTATCTGGAATTCAACATCGACCCGGTCGAGCTGGAGCTGACCAAGATCGTGCTGGTCGGCGAGATCGCCTCGCCCGGCTTGCGCAAGCGGCTGGGCAAGGAGTTCGAGGCCGATGTGTCCGAGCTGTATTGCGACCCCGTCTTTGGCGCGGCGCTGGCCGCGCGTGCGGGCAGCACGTGGGAAGCGGCTGATCCGGAAACTCTGAAGATCGCGCCGATAGCCCCTCGCCCCAGCGGGGAGAGGGAGGGGCCCGCGCAGCGGGAGGGTGAGGGGGCGGCGAGCATAGCGAGCCCCTCCGGCGGCAAGTCACCAAACGGAGACACCCCCTCACCCGGAGCGCAAGGGCGCTCCGACCTCTCCCCGTTGGGGCGAGGCACTGAAGAGGGCGAACTCGTACTCTGTCCTACATGGTCTAAAACCCTGGCCGGCAGCGCCATCCGCACCGGCCAGGTCATCCGGGGCAAGGCCGGCGATGCCGGGCTGTTCAACCACACTGTCGGCGAACATGTGCTGGCGCGCGGCCAGTGGTTGTCCCTGCCGCGGCTGCGCAAGCAATTGATGCTGATCGACGGGGCGGCGCGCTGGAGCCTGACCATCGACCGAGGCGACCGGACCTTGGACAGCATCGTGCTGACCGTGGGGTTGGATCGCGAAACCTTGGTGTCCAACCCGATGTGGACGAGCCGCATCCAGCAGGCGGTCGCAGCCACCACGCCGGTCAAGGTCGAGGTCAAGACCGAGTTGGCCAAGCCGGATGACGGCCAGCCGAAAGAGGCGGTCATCGATCTGCGCGGCCACCATGTCGGCATAGACCGGACGAAGGTCGCCTGACATGGAAGTCGCGCCGCTGCCGCCCTGGCCCAGCATCGGCCGCATGTTCGCGGACAATGCCGCCCGCTTCGGCGACGCGCCGGCCATCGTCGAGGGCGAAACGGAGCTGTCCTACAGCCAACTGCTCGATGCCGCCCGCGCCGGGGCGAAGAGCCTGCTTGCCGCCGGGATAGGGCGCGGCGATCTCGTTGCCTTCTGGGCGCCGAACGGTTGGCGCTGGGCGGTGATGGCCCATGCGGTCTGGCTGGTCGGCGGGGTGATCGTGCCGATCTCCAGCCGGCTGAAGGTGCTGGAGGCCGGGCCGATCCTGGAGCGGACCGGGGCGCGGATTCTGTTCACCGTCTCGGAATGCGCCGGGGTGCGTTTCATCGACAGCCTTCACGAGACCTACGGGTCCGATCTCGCCGACCTGCCGACGCTCAAATATCTTGTGCATCTCGATAACGACCAAAGCTTCAATTGCTTCCTGAAGGCTGGCACAGAGGTCGATGACGCGGCGGTAACAGAAGCAAGCGACGCTGTCGCCGGCGAGGATGTCTGCGAGATCGTCTTCACCTCCGGCACCACCGGTGCGCCCAAGGGGGTGCAGCTCAGCCACCGGCAGATGATGCTGAGCTACTGGGCCTGGAGCGGGATCGGCGGGCTTGGGTTCGGCGACAAATATCTGGTCATCACCCCGTTCTCGCACGGCTTCGGCCTCAATGCCGGGATCATCGCCTCGGCGCTGCGCGGCATGTGCATGGTCGTGCTCGATGTCTTCGAGCCCGAGCGGACGATGGGCCTGATCCGCCGGCACGGGATCAATGTGATGGGCGGGCCGCCCAACCTGTTCGCCCGGCTGATGGATTTGCCGGAGGTCACCGCCAACCCACCCGAATCGCTGCGCGTCGCCTTCCTGGGCGCGGCCAGCGTGCCGATGGAGATCCTGAAGCGCTGCCGCTCGGTGCTGGGCATCGAGCGGGTCATTAATGCCTATGGGCTGATGGAGGCATCGGTCGTCTCGATGACCCGGGCCGACGATCCGCCCGACGTGATCGCCGGCACCACCGGCCGGGCGCTGCAGGATGTTGAGGTCAAGGTCGCCGACGATGCCGGTGCCCCACTGCCCGCCGGCACGCCGGGCGAAATCCTGGTTCGCTCCTATGGAGTCATGAACGGCTATTGGCGCGACCCGGCGCAAACGGAGGCCAGCCTGACTGCCGACGGCTGGTTCCATACCGGCGACAT
>DATBAZ010000274.1:0-9114 GCA_036271255.1 Alphaproteobacteria bacterium | reverse complement strand
TCGGCCGGCTTGCCATCGCGAAGATTGGATGCCGACAGGCGTTCCGCCAGGATCAGCGACGGGTGTGCATCGAACGCGCGCTGGTAGGCGACCTTGGAATCGGCCGGGCGCTTGATCGACACAAGATAGTCGCCCTCCAGCGCTTGCAGACGGCCCTGCCCGACCAGCCGGCGGCGCAGGCGCTGGAAGGCGACTATCTGATCTCGATCAAGCGCCCGGCCGACGCCAAGGCCGCTTATCAGAAGGCATTCGCTGCCCATCCGTCGCTGGTCCTGGCCGAGCGGCTCTCTGCCGGCGACATCCGTGACGGCAAGACCGCCGACGCCGACAAGCTGCTGACCAAATGGTCCACCGATCATCCCGACGATGTGCCGGCCAAGTTCGCCGTGGCGAATTTCGCGCTGGGCCAGAAGGACTGGGAGCGGGCGAAAAAGCTCTATGAGGGGCTGCTGACCCCGGATCGCGCGGGCGACCCCCTGATCCTCAACAACCTGGCGGTGATCTATCAGCGCGACAACGATCCCAAGGCGCTGGATTATGCCCAGCGCGCCCATACAGTGGCGCCACAGAACGTGGCGATCACCGACACGCTGGGCTGGATCATGGTGCAGAAGGGCGATGCGCCGAACGGCATCAAGTTCCTGCAGCAGGCCGCCAACGCCGCACCCAACAGCCCGGACATCCAGTACCACTACGCCGCGGCGCTGGACGCGACCGGCAAGAAGGCGGATGCGACCGACCTGCTCAAGAAGACCCTTGCCGCCGGGAAGGATTTCGAGGGCAAGAAGGACGCCCAGGCGCTGCTGGACAAGCTGTCGAAGGGCTAGCGGCGGAAGGCACCGAAGAGCTCTACGTGCGGCGACCAGGCGAACTGGTCGAGCGGCGTCGCGCTCTCGAGCCTGTAGCCGCCCTGGGTCAGGATCGCCGCGTCGCGGGCGAAACTCACCGGATTGCACGACACATAGGCGATCAGCGGCACTGCTGAATCGGCCAGCATCCGCGCTTGGCGCTCGGCCCCCGCGCGCGGCGGATCGACGATCGCCGCAGTGAAATTCTCCAGTTCCCTGATCGTCAGAGGCTCGCGGAACAGGTCGCGGCGGTGGGCTGCCACGGCCATGCCTTTGGCGGCCTTTTGCAGGGTCGCGATGGCGGGGCCGTCCGCATCGTAGGCGCTGACCGGCCCGGCCACGCTCGCCGGAATCGCGAAAGTACCAAGGCCCGAGAACAGGTCGGCTATCGGTCCAACGACATCCTTCAACGTCTCGGTGACGAGCGCCATAAGCGCGGCCTCGCCCTCGGCGCTCGGCTGAAGGAAGGTCCCCGGCGCGAAGGCGATCTGCGTCCTGCCGATGCGGATGGAAGGTGTCCGCCGGGCCGCGACCGGTTCGGCGGGAGCGGTGACGCCGGCGCGCCAGGAAATGCTGGCAAGGTCGGCAGTCTCGGCGAAAGCGGCCAGGATCTCGCGATCGGCGAGAATAAGCGGGCGTTTGCGGATCAGCACCAGATCGGCCCCGGTCTCGGTCCAGGTCAGGGCGATATCGGCGCTCTCGCCGGCAGTCAGCAGATCCGGCAACCGGGCGCGGATCGGCGCGATGAGCCGGGCGAGTTCCGGCCGCAAAACCGGGCATTCCTCGAGATCGATCAGCCGGTGCGAGGCGCGCTCGGCAAAGCCCAGCAGCACCCGCTTGCCGATCCGCATGGCCGCCAGGGTTGCCCGGCGGCGCGTGCCGGGAGGGATCGTGATCGTCGGATTGACTGGAACATGATCGAGCCCGGCGCGCGCCAGAGCCGAAGCGACGCGTGCGCGTTTCCACTCGGCGATGAATTCAGGCCGAAGGTGCTGGAGGGCGCAGCCGCCGCATGTGCCGAAATGCCTGCAGGTCGGGTCGGTCCTGTTAGGCCCGGGCTCCAGCAACTGGACCAGGGCGGCGGCATCCTTGCCCTTCGGCGCCACGCGCGCCGTATCGCCGGGCGTGGTAAAGGGGATGTGCAGGCGGCCGTTCGGCGTTTCGGCCACCCCATCGCCCAGGGCGCCCAGGTGGCCGATGGTGACGGTCAGCTCCGCCATCTCAGTCGAGCGCCAGGGTCAGCGACTTGAGGTACGCGCTCTCCGGCAGCATGGGGTGGACCGGATGATCCGGCCCGGCCCCTGCCGTGCGCAGCACCCGCCCGGTACGGCCGGCATCGGCGAGGCCGCGCGCGACGGCGTCTGAGAATTCCGGCACGCCGACATTGTGGCTGCACGACGCGGCGAACAGGATGCCGCCCGGCGGCACCAGCGCCACCGCCTGCCGCACCAGCTTGCGATACCCTTTGACGGCGGTCGGGATATCCTTGCGTGACTTGGCGAAGGCCGGCGGGTCGACGATGACGACGTCGAACGTCTGCTTGGCCTCAGCCATTTCTGCCAGCGCCTCGAACACTTCCTGCTGCCGTACGGTGCAGCGTTCGCCGACGCCGTTGAGCGCCGCCGAGCGGCCTGCCGCCTCCAGCGCCCCGGCCGAGCGGTCCAGCAACGTCACCGACTGCGCGCCGGCCATCGCCGCCGCAATGCCGAAGCCGCCGCCATAGCAATAGGCATCGAGCACCGACCGCCCCGCCGCAAAGCGCGCAACGAAGGCCCGGCTGTCGCGCTGATCATAGAACCAGCCGGTCTTCTGGCCTTCCATGGGATCGATCAGGAAACGCGCGCCATTCTCCCTGAGCTCGACCGGCCCGGAAAGTTCGCCGTGGACCAGCCGCGTTTCGAGCGCCAGCCCCTCCAGGTTCCGTGCCGGACTGTCATTCTTCAGCACGATGGCGCTGGGATTCAGCAGCTCGACCAGCGCGCCGACGATGTCCTGCTCGGCCAGGTTCGGCCCGGCGGCGTTGAGCTGTACGACCAGCACATCCCCCATCCGGTCGATCACGACCGACGGCAGTCCATCCGCCTCTGCATGGACCAGCCGATAATAAGGCTCGGGATACAGCCGCTCGCGCAGCCTCACCGCCGCCGCGATCCGGCCGGCATAGAAAGCGCGATCGATGACGGTGTCCGTGTCGGCCGTCAGCACCCGCGCGGCGATCAGCGTGTGCGGATTGAACCAGCCGGCGCCAAGCCTCTCGCCGCCGGCCGTGGTCAAGGTGACCGGCGTGCCGGGCGGAATGGCCTTGGCCTCCGCATCCATCATGATTTCGTTGGAATAAGCCCAGGGATGCCCATGCCGCAGCCGGGCATCGTGCCTCGGCTGCAGCCGCACGGTTGGACGTTTTTTCATGTGGGCCATTCCCGGGCCGGCGCGTGCCGGCCCGTCAGGGGTTACCGCGGAGCCAGCACCATGGTCATCTGGCGGCCTTCCAGCTGCGGCGTCTGTTCGACTTTCGCCAGCGGGTCGAGCTGATCCTTCACGCGCATCAGCACGTTCATGCCCAGATCCTGGTGCATCATCTCGCGGCCGCGGAAGCGCATGGTGACCTTCACCTTGTCGCCTTCATCGAGGAAGCCGGTCGCAGCGCGCATTTTGACGTCATAGTCATGGTCATCGATATTGGGACGGAGCTTGATCTCCTTCACCTCGATGATCTTCTGCTTTTTGCGGGCTTCGTTCTTCTTCTTCTGCTGCTCGTACTTGAACTTGCCGAAATCGAGCAGCTTGCAGACAGGCGGATCGGCGTTCGGCGAAATCTCGACAAGGTCGAAACCAGTTTCTTCCGCCCGGGACATCGCTTCGCGTGCGGAAACGACACCGATCATCTCACCGTCCGGACCGACCAGACGCACCTGCGGCACGTTGATCTCGTAATTCACGCGCGGCCCATCTTTTTCGCGCGGCGCGTCATTAAACCTAGGTATGGATTTCCCCCTGCTAAAATTACCGTCAAGCCTTGGACGTTACACGATCCAAAGGCGATGCCATAGTAGAATGGAGTTGCGAGACGGCGCTGTCGAGGGGGAGGACCTCCTGTTTTTCGACGCCGAGTGTCCTGAGTGCAACAGTCCGTTCCGCGCCCTCGCGCTTTCCGACCACGGCGATGACCGGAACCTTGGCCAGGCTGTGCTCGCGAATCTTGTAGTTGATCTTCTCATTGCGCAGGTCGATTTCGGCCCTGAGGCCCGCCGCGCGCAGCCGCTCTACCACCTCCTGGGCATAATGGTCGGCCTCCTGGGTGATGGTCGCGACCACCACCTGGACCGGCGCCAGCCAGCCCGGCAGCTTACCGGCATAGTTCTCGATCAGGATGCCGATGAAGCGCTCCATCGAGCCGAAGATCGCGCGGTGCAGCATCACCGTCTTATGCCGCTGCCCGTCCTCGCCGACATATTCGGCGTTCAGCCGCTCCGGCATGTTGGGGTCCAGCTGCAAGGTACCGCACTGCCAGCTGCGGCCGATCGCGTCGGTCAGGTGGAATTCCAGCTTCGGTCCATAGAAGGCGCCCTCGCCGGGCAGCTCCTCGACGACAAGGCCGGCCATTCGTGCCGCTTCACCCAGATCGCGCTCGGCGCGGTCCCATGATTCCTCGCTGCCGATACGCTGATCCGGGCGCAGGGCCAGCTTCACGTCGACTTTGGTGAAGCCGAGATCGTCATAGACCTGCTTCAGCAGGTTGCAGAAACGTTCGGTCTCCGACACGACCTGGTCGACGGTGCAGAAGATGTGGGCGTCGTCCTGGGTAAAGGCGCGCACCCGCATGATGCCGTGCAGTGCGCCCGACGGCTCGTTGCGGTGGCATGAGCCGAATTCGGCCATGCGCAGCGGCAGATCGCGGTAGGATTTCAGTCCCTGCCGATAGATCTGGACATGGGCCGGGCAGTTCATCGGCTTGATGCCGTACTGGCGCACTTCCTCATGCTCGTGGCCGTGCCCGACCTCGACCTTGAACATGTTGTGGCCGTATGTGCCCCAGTGGCCCGAGGCCTCGAACAGCGACTTTTCGATCAGCTGCGGGGTCTTGACCTCGACATAGCCGTTCGCTTCCAGCCGGCGCCGCAGATAGGTCTCCAGGGTCCGGTAAAGGGTCCAGCCCTTCGGATGCCAGAACACGCTGCCGGCAGCCTCCTCCTGCAGATGGTACAGGTCCATCTCGCGGCCGAGGCGGCGATGGTCGCGCTTCTCCGCCTCCTCAATCATCAGGAGGTAGGCGTCCAGCTCCTTCTGGTCGCGCCAGGCGGTGCCGTAGATGCGCTGGAGCATCGGGTTCCTGGAATCGCCGCGCCAATAGGCGCCGGCCAGCTTGGTCAGCTTGAACGCCTTGCCCAGTCTGCCGGTGGACGACATATGCGGTCCGCGGCACAGGTCCAGCCATTCGCCCTGGCGATAGACGGTGGTCGGCTCATCGGCCGGAAAGCCCTCGATCAACTCCGCCTTGAACAGCTCGCCCTTGGACTTGAAATAGTCGATGGCGGCATCGCGGTCCCAGACCTCGCGCACGATCGGGTCGTTGCGGTCGACGACGCGGCGCATCTCCTCCTCGATCTTGCCCAGATCGTCGGGAGTGAAGGGCTGATCGCGCTGAAAGTCGTAATAGAAGCCGTTCTCGATATTCGGCCCTATTGTCACCTGGGTGCCGGGATAGAGCTTCTGCACCGCCTCGGCCAGCACATGGGCGGCGTCATGGCGGATCAGCTCCAGCGCCTCGGGCGACTGGCGGGTGACGATGGCGACATCGGCATCGTGCTCGATCGGAAGGTCGATATCTTGGACATGCCCGTCCACCTTGGCGGCCAGCGCATTCTTGGCCAGGCCCGGCCCGATCGCGGCGGCGATATCCGTCCCGCTCACCCCACGCGGGAAATGGCGGACGCTGCCGTCGGGCAGCTTGATGGCGATGTCGGGAATGGCGGTATCCATGATAGGCGGAGAGGTAAGGGGGCCGCGCTGTTTGGTCAAGCGAAGCTCTTTCGTATCAGCATTGCGGCGGCTAGAACTCACTGAACGGCAATTCAGGGGGAAGTCATGGAAATCACGCTCAAGGGTAAGGTCGCGCTCGTCACCGGCGGCGGCGCCGGGATCGGCAAGGCGATCGTCGAGGCTTATGGCGCGCTGGGCGCCAAGATTGCGGTGGCTGAGATCGATGCGGGCAAGGTCGAGGCGCTGAACGCCGGCTTCAAGAACGCGGGCATCGACGGCATCGCCATCCAGGCCGACGTACAGAACACCGACGACGTGAAGCGCGTGATCGCCGAGGTCGACGCCAAATTCGGCCGGCTGGATGTGCTGGTCAACAATGCCGGCCATCACCTCTATAAATTCAGCCCGCTGGACGTGATGGAGGAGGCGGACATGGACGCCCTCTACAATATCAATCTGCGCCAGCTCTTCATCGTCACCAAGCACGCGATTCCGCTGATGAAGCGGGCCAAGGCCGGCGGCTCGGTCATCAACGTCTCATCGATCGAGGGCTTCCGCGGCAGCACCTACAATATCGCCTACACCGCCTTCAAACACGGCGTCACCGGCTTCACCCGCGGCCTGGCGCTGGAACTGGCGCACGAGCAGATCCGGGTCAACACCATCGCGCCGGAGACGACCGAGACGGAACAGGTGGCGATGGCCGCGTTCATGAAGCCGCAATATCGCGACCAGCCCGAACTCGCCGCCCGGTCGATCCCATTGGGCCGCTTCGGCCATCCCAGCGACCATGCCGGCGCCGCGGTCTATCTGGCGACCGACCTGTCCCTCTGGGTCACCGGCACCACCATCCATGTCGATGGCGGCGGGCTGGCCGCCGGCGGCATGCAGCGCCTGCCCGACGGCGGCTGGACAGTCACCCCGATCGTCACCGACACGGCGATGGGGGGATGATGTTTTTAACCCTCGCCCCTGCGGGGAGAGGGTGACGACGAAGTCGGCGGGTGAGGGGGGATATCCGTAAGGGCGGCGTTGCCGAAGAAGGCTCGCTGAGCTCGCCGCCCCCTCACCCTCCCACCGCTATCGCGGCGGGCCCCTCCCTCTCCCCGTTGGGGCGAGGGAAATTTGCGGTTCACCGGACCAGCTCAGCCAGCTTCTCAACCTCGTTGTAATGCGAGGTCGCGGGCACCAACAGCAATTCATCCGCCCCGGCGGCGCGGACGTTTTCGATGGCTTCGCGGATGGCGTCCGGGTTGTGGCGGGTCATGGCGTCGCGCATGAAGTTGGCGATGTCGGGGCCCATATATTTCATGTAGTCGTAGACATAGGACTTGAGCTCGCTCTCCGCATCGGGGGCGAGCGAGTACCAGAAGCTGCCCATCAGATAGGGCTTGCCGGGCCGGCCGGCAGCCGACCACGCTTCCCTGGCCAGGTCGAAGACCTGCTGGTGCCCCTCGCGGTCGCCGGGCATCGAGCAGCCATAGATGCCGTCCGCCCATTTGACCGCCCGGGCGATCGCCTTGGGACCCATTGCGCCGGCATAGAGCGGGATGTTCGCGCCCTGCGGTGAGCTTGGGCCGGCCTCGTCGGCCCCGTCCCATAGCGGCTCGCCGCGCCAGACCTTCTTCATCTCGGCGACCTGATCGTCCAGCTTCTGGTGGCGATTGGTGAACGGGGCGCTGAGCGCGCGATAGTCGTTTTCCCGCCCGCCGACCCCGACCGTTACGGCAACCCGGCCGTTCGAGATCACGTCCAGGGTCGCCGCTTCCTTGGCCGTCAGCACGGCCGAGCGCATCGGCAGGACATGGAGGGATGAGATGATGCGCACGCGCTCCGTCACCGCGGCCGCGGCGGTCAGGATCGTGTTCATTTCGAATGTGTGGCCGGTCATCCGCTCGCCGCAGGACAGGCTGGCGAACGGGCCCTGGTCGATCAGCCTGGCCCAGGTCAGGATGCGCTCGCGGGTATAGTCGCGCGTCATGTACGGCATGCAGATGCCGATCTTCATCGCTTCCCCTCCCGCTGTTCGATTCTCTCGAGAGCTACATCACCCCGGCGCGCAGCAGGTCGTGTACGCTGACGATGCCGATCGGCTTGTCGTCCTCGATCACGAACATGGCGGTGAAGGGGTGGTCGCTCAGATTCATGATGCCCAGCGCCTCGGCCGCCAGCGCGTCGGGCTCGATCGTCTTCGGGCCCTCGGTCATCACCGTGCCGACGGGCGTATCCATCAGCGCCGGGCCCATATGGCGGCGCAAATCGCCGTCGGTGACGATACCGACCAGCTTTCCGTCGCTGTCGACCACCCCGGCGCAGCCGAAGCCGTGGCGGGTCATGACCAGGATCGCCTGGGACATCGGCCGATCCGGCGCGATCAGCGGCAGGCCCTCGGGCCCATGCATCACATCGGCGACCCGCAGCAGGATCCGGCCGATCTGACCGCCCGGATGGAAGGTGCGGTATTCATCCTCGCTGAAGCCGCGCCGCTCCATCAGCGCAACGGCCAGCGCGTCGCCCAGCGCGATCATCATCGTGGTCGAGGTGGTGGGAGCCAAGCCCATCGGGCAGGCCTCCTGCTCACGCGGCAGGGTCAGCTGCAGGTCGGAGGCGCGGGCCAGCGTGTTGTCGGAACTGCCGGTCATCGCGATCAGCGGAATGGCGAAGCGGCGCGAATAGGCCGTGATGGCGTCGAGCTCGACCGCCTCGCCGGAATTGGACAGCGCCAGCACCGCATCCCTGACCGTAATCATGCCCAGGTCGCCATGGCTGGCCTCCCCGGGATGAACGAAGAATGCCGGCGTGCCGGTGGAGGCGAGGGTGGCGGCAATTTTGCGGGCGACATGGCCGCTTTTGCCCATGCCGGTGACGGCAACCCGGCCTTTGATGCCGTAAATCGTCTCCACCGCCTCACTGAAGGTGTCGTCCAGCTGGGCGGCGACGGCATGCAGCGCTTCACCTTCGCGATTCAGCACCCTGCGGGCGGTCGCGATGATCGACTCGACGTCCGACGGATGGCGTTTCTGCGGCTCCGGGATGACTTGCTTGATGACGGTGTTCTTGGCTGGCATGGGCGAACGATAGCTGCGTGGGTGATGTGAGACAACCATACTTGGAATCGGTACTCGGATGCGATGATGGGCAGGCCGTATCCTATAACGGACGCAAAGGTAAACCCCTTCGGTCCGGCCGGGAGCGAAATGACGGGATTTGGGTTGAGACAGCGCCTGAAAATGATAGGTTCGGGCGCAACACAAGAATTTGTCAGCGCGGAGTCGCAATGAAGACC
>DATBAZ010000273.1:0-9349 GCA_036271255.1 Alphaproteobacteria bacterium | reverse complement strand
CCAGAACGCGGTGCTGAAGATATTGGAGGAGCCGCCGAAGGGCGCGCTGCTGCTGCTGCTGACCGAGCGGCCCTCAGCCTTGCTGCCGACCATCCGCTCGCGCTGCCGGCTCCTGACCTTGCCGCCGCTGGAGGATGCGATCGTCGACCGGATGCTGGCCCGCCATCATCCCGATCTGGATGCAGCGACGCGTGCCGGCCTGGTACAGGTGGCGGCGGGCTCGATCGGCCGGGCGCTCGATATAGCCAAGCATGATGGGCTGGCCTTGCTGTCTCAGTTCCTGACCATCGCCGGCGGCGAGCCGATCGACTGGCCGGCGGCGCATGCCCTTTCGGACAAGCTGTCATCCCCCTCCGCCGACGAGTCCTACCATGCCTTCACCGAGCTGCTGACCGACTGGCTTGGGCGGGCAGCGCGCGAGCTTGGGCGCGGGGAAAGTGTTTTTCACGAATCGGGGCGGCCAGAGCGGATTCACGGCGAAAAAAAGCTGATCCAGCGCCTTGTACGGGCGGGTCGGCTTGAACAGCTGTTGGAGGTATGGGAAAAGGTCTCGCACCTTTTTGCCCGGTCGGACGGCGCCAATCTCGATCGGCGGCTGACGGTGATTTCCGCCCTGAATACGGTAAGCGCCGCGCTCCGGTGAGCGATTTGGCCCGAGCCATGCCCGGCTTCCGGAGTTGATATGAGCGGCAACACAGATACGTTCTTCGTTACGACGCCGATCTATTACGTCAACGATCAACCCCATATCGGCCATGCCTACACCACCCTGGCGGCCGATGTGACGGCCCGCTTTCATCGTCTGGCGGGCCGCAAGGTCTTCTTCCTGACCGGCACCGACGAGCATGGGCAGAAGGTGGCGCAGACAGCCGCCCAGCAGGGGATCACACCGCAGGAACTGACCGACCGCGTGTCGCAGAATTTCCGCGACCTGACCGTGCTGATGAACAACTCGAACGACGACTTCATCCGTACGACCGAGCCGCGCAACGTCGCCGCCGCGCAGGCGCTGTGGAAGGCGATGGCCGCGGCCAAGACGCCCAAGGGCAATCCGGCCATCTATCTCGGCTCCTATTCGGGCTGGTACGCGGTACGTGACGAGGCCTTCTATGACGAGGGCGAGCTGACCACGGGCCCTGACGGCGGGAAGCTGGCGCCCACCGGCGCCCCGGTCGCCTGGGTCGAGGAGCCCAGCTATTTCTTCCGCCTCGGCGATTATGACGATGCGCTGCTCGATCTCTACGAAAACGAGCCCGACCTGGTCGCCCCTTCGAGCCGCCGGAATGAGATCAAAAGCTTCGTCAAAGGCGGCCTGCGCGATCTGTCGATCAGCCGCACCAGCTTTTCCTGGGGCGTGCCGGTGCCGGGCGACGAGAAGCATGTCATGTATGTCTGGCTCGACGCGCTGGTGAACTACATCGCCGCGCTCGGCTATCCCGAGATCGGTCCCGGATCGAAATACGAGACGTTCTGGCCTGCCGACCTGCATCTGGTCGGCAAGGACATCGTCCGCTTCCACACAGTCTATTGGCCGGCCTTTCTGATGGCGGCGGGCCTTGAGCAGCCCAAGCGCGTTTTCGCCCATGGCTGGTGGACGATCGAGGGGCAGAAAATGTCCAAGTCGCTGGGCAATGTCATCGCGCCCAGCCAGCTGGTCGAAACCTACGGCCTGGACCAGACCCGCTATCTGCTGATGGCCGAGGTGCCGTTCGGCAATGACGGCGATTTCTCCCACAAATCGGCGATCCGCCGGATCAATGCCGACCTCGCCAACGGCATCGGGAATTTGGCCCAGCGGACCTTGACTCTGATCCAGAAGAACTGCGGCGCGGCGGTACCGGAGCCCCGGGAATTCACGGCCGAGGACAAGGCCTTGCTCGATTCGGCTCATACGCTCCGCCAATCGGTCGAAGGCGCCATCACCAGTCAGGCCTTCCACGAGGTGCTGAAGACGATCTGGGGTGTGATCGGCGCCGGCGATGGCTATATCGACGCCATGGCGCCCTGGGCGCTGAAGAAGACCGACACGGCGCGGATGGCGACCGTGCTCTACGTGCTGGCCGAAACACTGCGTTCGATCGGTATCGTTGCACAGCCTTTCATGCCGGACACGATGAACCGCCTGCTCGACCAGCTTGCCGTGCCGGCAGACAAGCGCGATTTCACGGCCTGTGGCGAGGCAGGGCGGCTGGTTCCAGGTACGCCGCTGCCGGCGCCCCAGGGCCTGTTCCCGCGCATCGTCGAGGCGGAGTAGGGGCGGCTATGCTCGTCGACAGCCATTGCCACCTGGAATTTCCCGATTTCGCCGCCGAACAGCAGGCGGTGATCGACCGCGCCCGCGCAGCCGGCGTCGGGCATTTCCTCACCATCTGCACGCGCGTTCACCGTTTCGATGAGATCGCCGCGGTGGCGGAGGCGCATGACGATATCTCCTGCTCGCTGGGCACGCACCCGCACAGCGCCGAGGAGGAGGCCGACATCACCGCCGCCCGCCTGGTCGAGCTTGGGCAGCACCCCAAGGTTGTCGGCATCGGCGAGACCGGGCTGGATTACTATTACGACAACAGCCCCCGCGCGCTTCAGCAGGAGGCGTTCCGCCGCCATATCCGCGCCGCGCTGGAGCTGAAGATGCCGCTGATCGTCCACACCCGCGATGCGGAGGACGATACGATGCGGATTCTGCGCGAAGAGGGGCAGGGGACCGGTCTTGCCGGCGTGCTGCATTGTTTCAGCTCAAGCCCGCAACTGGCTGAAGACGCAATCGAGTTCGGTTTCCACATCTCCTTCTCCGGGATCGTCACCTTCAAGAAGTCGGAGGAGCTGCGCGAGACTGCCCGCAAGGTGCCGCTGGAACGGATGCTGGTCGAGACCGACGCGCCGTTCCTGGCGCCGATTCCAAAGCGAGGCCAGCGCAACGAACCGGCCTTCGTCGCGCACACCGCAGCGGTGCTGGCCGAGCTGCACGGGCTGACGCACGAGGCTTTGGCCGAGCGTACAACGGCCAATTTCTTCAAGCTGTTCGACCGCGCGGTTCCGGCGCGGCCCCTGCTCGCGCGGCAATGACGATCCGCATCACGATCCTGGGCTGCGGCAACTCCACGGGCGTGCCGTCCGCCGACGGGCAATGGGGCACCTGCGATCCCGATGAGCCGCGCAATCGGCGCCTGCGTTCCTCGATCCTGGTGCAGAAAGACGACACGACCGTTCTGATCGATGCTGGGCCCGACCTGCGGCAGCAGCTTCTAAACGCCAATGTCCACAAGCTCGACGCGGTGATCTTCACCCATGTCCATGCCGACCATTCCGCCGGCGTCGACGATCTGCGCCCCTTCGTCATCTATGGCGGCAATCCGCTCCCGATCTACGGATATCCTGAGCTTCTTGAACAGCTTAAGACCCGTTTCTCCTATATGTTCGGCGGCGCTCGGAAGGGCTATTACGACAAGCCGATCCTGGAAATCCGCGATACGCCGGACACGCTCAGCATCGGCGGGATCGACTTCAGCCTGTTCGAGCAGGATCACACGGTTTGCCGGTCGATCGGCCTGCGTATCGGGTCGTTCGCCTATTCCACCGATGTGAAGAATCTGTCGGAGGCTGCGTTCGCCACCCTCGAGGGAGTCCAGGTCTGGGCCGTGGCCGCGGTGCGCCGCGAGCCGCATATCGCCCACGCCCATCTGGACCAGGTGCTCGGCTGGATCGAGCGCCTCAAACCTCAGCGGGTGGCGCTGACTCATCTCAATTTTTCAATGGATTACCAGGACTTGCTGAAGACGCTGCCGGCCGGGGTCGAACCGGCTTATGACGGCATGACCATCGAAGTCGATGGCTGACCGCGGAAGAAGGCCGGCGCCCAAGCCGGCGGAGTTGGTCGAGATCCCCCCGCGCACCTGGATGGTGTGGTCGATCTCGATCAATCTTTTCATCGCATTCACCCGGATGCTGGCGCTGCGCAACAGCCCGCTCAACCTGCTGCCGGATGAGGCGCAGTATTGGTCGTGGTCGCGCCATCTGGCCTATGGTTATTTCTCCAAGCCGCCAGTCATCGCCTGGCTGATCTCGGCCACCACCGCCGTTGCCGGAAATGACGAGTGGGCGGTCAGGATGGGGGCGCCGCTGCTTCATGCCGCGACCGGCGTCGTCGTCGCCTATATCGGGCGGGCGCTGTTCAGCGAGCGCGTGGGTTTCTTCTCGGCGCTGATCTACGCCACCCTGCCGGGCGTGATCTTCTCCGGCCTCGTCATCTCGACGGACGTGCCGCTGCTGTTCTTCTGGGCGCTGGCGCTGCTGGCGCTCTGGCAGCTCTACGTGCAGCCGAATTGGCGCTGGGCGGTGGTGCTGGGCGCGGCCTTCGGTCTTGGTTTCCTTGCCAAATACGCGATGGGTTATTTCCTGCTGGGCTTGGCGGTTTTCCTGATTGTCGGGCCGCGGGGACCGTGGCGCGCGGCTGGCCGTCATCTGGCGCTGGCCGTCATGGTCGCGCTGGCGGTCGTCGCGCCCAACCTTGTGTGGAATGCCAGCCACGGCTGGGCCACGGTCGGCCATACCGCCGCCAATGCCCATTGGGGGGGCAGCGGCGGGCTGCACCTGCTGGAGGCGCTGAGTTTTGCCGGGGCTCAGTTCGGCGTCTTCGGGCCGATCCTGCTCGTCGCACTGATCGTGCGGCTGGCGCTGTGGCGGCGTGATCCGCCCAATGTCAGCGAGCGTTTCCTGATCGCCTTCGCCGTGCCTGTGCTGGTCCTGATGGTGTTGCAGAGCGGCATCTCGCGCGCCCATGCCAACTGGGCGGCGGTGTCCTATATCGCGGGGACGATTCTGGTGGTCGGCTGGCTGGAGCGTGTCAGGCAGCCTTGGCCGGTGCGGATATCGCTGATGCTGCAACTGGTTGTGTTCGCTGTCTTCACCACTTTCTTCGCCGGCTCGGTCCATTACACACTGCCTAGGACGCTCGACATCTTCCATCAGATGCGCGGGTGGCGCGGGCTTGCCAATCAGGTCGAACGTCAGCTCGAAACCGCGCCCAACGATATCACCGTGGCGGCCGACGATCGCGAGGTGATGGCTGAGCTGGACTACTATCTGCGTAACCGTGCCTTCCCGCTGGCGATCGCGACCGGAAACGGCCCGCCCGGCAATCAGTACGAGTTGGAAGACCCGGTCACCGCGGCCAACGGCAAGCATGTGCTGCTGATCGCCCGCTATCCCGACCGCAATGAGATATTGGACAAGTTCACCGAATCCCGGGAGGTGTCCCAATGGGGCATTTTCGCGGGGCAGGGACGGAAGCGGGACTATTACATCTACGACCTGACCGGCTTCAAAGGCGGCTGATGAGCGGGCAGGGGGCGGTCTTCGAGCAGGGGATGGGGGCGGACTGGCCGGCCGATGCAAGGCTGGTCGCGGCCTATCTGCTGTCGAGCCCGCGGTCGAACCGGATCGGCTGCTATCGCCTGGATATCGACGGGATCGCGGCGCATGCATCGGTATCGTCCGAGCGGGCGGCGGAGATCGTGGCGCTGCTGGAATATGACGGCTTCGTCCGCCACGATAGCGACTGGGTATGGATTCCGGATGTGCTGCGCCGGCGGCCCTTCAGCGACAGCGATGAGGTGCGGCGGACTATGTCCGAACTCGCCGCCGTGCCGCGCGAGGCCGGCTTTCGCGAGGAGCTGGTCCGGCAGTTCCGTGTCTCGGCCGATCGGCCCGGCACGCCGGCGCCGGTCAAGGCCGGATGGCTCAATGACCTGGTCGGCGACGGTCGCCCGGCCGGACTTCAGCCCGCCGCTGAAGGAGCGCTGTCAATTCTCGATTATCTGAGGCGTTGCCGCGCGTTCCTGTTGGATCTGGTGAATACGCGGCCGCTGCGTATCCTCGGCATGGTGTTCGTTGTGCTGGCGATCCTCTTTGTCGTCTTTCCCGGCATCGATCTGGGCGTCGCCGGCTGGTTCTACCTGCCGCCGCGTCATTTCGTGCTGGGCGAAACCTGGATCGGCCGCTTCTTCGATTCCGATGTCCATTTCGGCATGGAGTGGTTCCTGCCGGTGATTGTCGGCGTGTTCCTCTACGGCCTCTTCCGTAAGCGCCCCATCTGGAACCTGACGCCGCGCAATTTCCTGTTCGTGGTGCTGACCATCGCGCTCGGCGCCGGGCTGGTCACCAACGTGATCTTCAAGGACAGCTGGGGCAGGGCGCGGCCCTCACAGGTCATGGAATTCGGCGGTCTCAAGCAGTTCAGCCCGCCCTTCATGCGCAGCACGCAGTGCGACAAGAACTGCTCCTTCGTCTCCGGCGATGCCTCGCTGGCGGCGAGCTTCCTGGTCTTCGCCATGATCGCCCGGCGCAACCGGCTGCGCTGGTGGGTGGGCCTGAGCGGCTTCACCATGGTGGTTGGGCTGATGCGCATGGGACGTGGGTCGCACTTCCTAAGCGACGTCGTCTTTGCGATCATCTTCACCCTGATGATCATGCTTGTGCTTGCGCGCCTGATCCTTGAGAATCGGTGGCGCGATTGGCCAAGCTGGCGTGGCACGACTGGCGGCTGATGGGGAGGGATCGATAGCAGATCGCGGCATAGATACGGCCGACGAGAAGTATCGGCTGTTCGCGGAGGCGACGGAGGAGGGGATCGTCATCCACGATTTCGTCCGCGTGCTGGCGGTCAACAGCCATTTGGGCACGATGTTCGGCTATGCCGAAGAGGAGATCGTCGGCGCCGACCCCTATAGACTGATCCTGACGGGCGAGCGCCTTGCGGTCGAGCCGACGCTCCACGATGCGAATGAGATCACCAACGAAACACTGGGCGTGCGCGCCGACGGCGGTCTTTTCCCGGTTGCGCTCCGTGGGCGCGCCATCACCTATCGGGATCGGCCGGCGCGCATTGTCCGCATCCGCGACCTGACGCGGCGGCGCCAAGTCGAGGCGACGCTCAACGCCAGCGAGGAACGTTTCCGCGCCACGTTCGAGCAGGCCGCGACCGGCATCGCTCATGTGGCGATCGACGGAACCTTCCTCAGGGTCAATCAGCGGCTCTGCGATCTGCTGGGCTTTGCGCGCGAGGAGCTGCTGGCGCTTACCTTCCAGCAGCTCACTCATCCGGAAGATCTGAACGCCGATCTCGAGTTGCTGAATCAAGTGCTTGCCCGGCGTCGTGAAAATTACGCGATGGAAAAGCGCTATCTGCGCAAGGATGGCTCGACGGTCTGGGCCAACCTGACGGTTTCGCTCGTCCGCGACGCCGAAGGCGATCCGGCCTACTTCATCTCGATCGTCGAGGATATCGACGACCGAAAGGCGATGGAAGAGTCGCTGCGCCAAGCTGAGAAGATGGAAACCGTAGGGCAGCTCACCAGCTCAATCGCTCATGATTTCGGTAATTATCTTAACGCTATAAAAGGTAATCTTCAGTTATTGGAGCCGTATCAGATCGGACGTCGGCCGGCCGAGTTTCTGAAATCCGCACTGGCCGGCGCCGACCTCGCGGAGAAGCTGATCCGGCAATTGTTATCCTTTTCGCGTCGCCAGGAACCGGAATTCGAGCCCATCGACGTCAACGCGCTGATCCTCGGCATCGAGGATCTGCTGCGCCGTGCCAGTGGCGATGGCGCCAATTTCAGCGCCACGCTCAACGCACTGGAATGCTTGACGATTTGCGATCGCAGCCAGCTCGAGAGCGCACTGTTCAACCTGGTTGCCAATGCCCGCGACGCGCTGCCGGCCGGCAAAGGCGAGATTTCGGTGACGACAGCCATCGTGTCGCGCGTCGATGTGAAAACGACCGAATCCCAGGCGGTTGCGCGCGATTTCGTCGAGGTCGCGGTGAAGGACAACGGCCATGGCATGCCGCCGGATGTCGTGGCGCGCGCGACCGAACCGTTCTTCACGACCAAGGATGTCGGCGCCGGCACCGGCTTGGGGCTCAGCCAGGTCGCGCGAACGCTGACGCAGTCCGGCGGAGCGATCTGCATCGAAAGCGGTGAAGGTATAGGCACGACGATCCGTCTTTTCCTGCCTTTGGAGAGGAAATGAAAACCCTGGCAATGACTTATGGGTTACAGTTCTATTTTCCATAATATATATTATACGATCTATATTCAGGGTGAGCGAGTGCGCGCTGGCTTTGGTGTGCCGGCCTTTCGCCGCCCCCACTTCGGCCACAATTCCTCCTGAGAGTGGCGTCCTTTGAGACGAGCACACCGGGAATCATGAGCACCTCTGCATTATCATCCGCTGTTTCGCGCCGCACGGCCCTCGGAGGATTTCTCGCCATTGCGCTGACGCCGGCGGCTTTCGCCCGGCACGAGCCGAACAAGCTTGCCCAGGCGCATGGCGCGCTGAAAGCCATCGAGCGCACAACCGGCGGACGTCTGGGCGTCGCCGCCCGTGAGGCCGACGGCACGGTCCGGATCGCTTATAACGCCGATCGGCCCTTCCCGCTTTGCAGCACCTTCAAGTTCCTCGCGGTCACGATGATGCTGAAGCGCGTCGACAGCAAAGCCGACAGGCTTGACCGGATGGTCGCCTATGGCGCGGCCGATCTGCTGGAATATGCGCCGGTCGCCAGAAAGCATGCCGGCGAAGGCGCGATGACGGTGAGCGCACTCTGCGCGGCGGCCATCGAATATAGCGACAATACCGCCGCCAACCTGCTGCTGCGGGAAATGGGCGGGCCGCCTGCCCTGACCCGCTTCGCCCGCTCGCTCGACGACGCAGTGACTCGCCTGGATCGCAACGAGCCGACCCTGAACGAGGCAAAACCCGGCGACGAGCGGGATACGACCACGCCTGAGGCGATGCTGGGCGATATGGAGCGCATCCTGCTGGGCGACGAACTGAAGCCGGAGTCGCGTATGCAACTCGAAGCCTGGCTGGCCGGCAACACCACTGGCGCCCAGCGCCTTCGGGCCGGCCTGCCGGCGGATTGGCAGATCGGCGACAAGACCGGTTCCGGCATCATGACGAGCAACGACATCGCCATCATCCGCCCGCCGGGCCGAAAGCCGATTCTGGCCGCGGTCTATCTGACCGCAACGAAGGCCGACGCCGCAGGACGTGACAGGGCGATTGCCGATGTCGCGCGGGTTATTGCCGAGCTGTACCGGTAGACTTGCAGATCCCGATCATTCGATGTGGTAGCCGCCGACCTTCCACTTACCGTGTTCGTGGACCAGGGTGATGACCTCGGTTGCTGGGCCCTTGGTTTCGAAGACAGCGTCGAAGGCGGCGTTGGCATAGTCGCCGTCGGGCACGCCCGGCAGGCTCTTGGTGAACTGCACGCCTTGGAGTTCACGCGATTTGAGCGCCCCGGATTTTCCGCGGCCGAATTGAATTAGCTCCTGCCATTTCCCCT
>DATBAZ010000272.1:0-7749 GCA_036271255.1 Alphaproteobacteria bacterium | reverse complement strand
ACTGGGAGACCGCCAAGGCCGCGTTCGCCGATTGTCTGGAGATCATGCCCGGCGACGGCCCTTCGGCCATATTCCTAGACCGGATCGCACATCTCGCCGCCGCCCCGCCCGGCGCGGACTGGGACGGCACCTGGGTGATGGACCGGAAGTGATCGGGTCCCGCCGATCAGGAATGGTCGTGCATGTCCACCTGCTGCTGCTTCAGCAGATGAGCCACTTCCTTGATACCGGCGCGGATATCGATGAGCAGCGCCAGCAGGCCGCAGATCAGCATAGCAATCAGTAATCCCGCGACCAGTCCGCCAGCGATGCCGAGCCCGCTGCTGTAGCCCTTCTCCGCGGCAAGCGAGTAGCCGGTCCCGGCACTCGCCGGAATGATCGCGAGCGCCAGCAGCGCATTGATGGTCGACAGGATCGACGCGAGCATCGAGTTGATCATGTGAAGCTCCCTTGGGTCCGTTTGCAGGGTGGAAAGCGAAGAGGCTGGGCAAGAATTCTCCACCCCGATCGATATGGCGGTCGAAGTTTTGTTTTTTGCGTACAGGGATACTGAGCTTCGCGAGGTTGAGCATAATTCTTGCCCAGCCTCGAAGCGCATACCACCACTTGGTGCATGCCATTGGCACTACATGCCGCGCTGCGCACGGTGGTGGGATAGGCTCCGCTTTCCCATCCTGCGTTTTGCAATAGGTCGTTTTGCAACAGATCAGGCCGCTCGCGCCGGCGATCCTTCTGCCTTGAGCTGCGTCACTTCCTCATCCGTGAACACCCGGCTGCGGGTCAGAAACCGCAAGCCTTCCGGCGCCTCGGCCGAGAACCCCGCGCCGCGGCCCGGGACGACGTCCACCGTCAGCTGGGTGTGTTCCCACAGCTCGAACTGCACCGCGCCGATGTAGAAATCGCATCCGGCGATCCGGCCAAGCAGCACATCCTGCGGGCCGGTGCGGAAGTCGCCGACCGGGTAGTACATCGGGGCGGAGCCGTCGCAGCAGCCGCCGGATTGGTGGAACATGAGGTCGCCGTGACGGGCCTTGAGGCGCGCCACGATCTCCTCGGCAGCCGGGGTGATCAGGACGCGTGAGACCATCAGAAGAATCCGAGCGCCTTGTTCGAATAGCTGACCAGCACGTTCTTGGTCTGCTGGTAATGGTCCAGCATCATCCGGTGGTTCTCGCGGCCGATGCCCGACTGCTTATAGCCGCCGAAGGCCGCGTGGGCGGGGTAGGCGTGATAGCAGTTGGTCCATACCCGCCCGGCCTGGATGGCGCGGCCGAAGCGATAGGCGCGGGTGCCGTTGCGGGTCCACACGCCCGCGCCCAGCCCATAGAGCGTGTCGTTGGCGATGGCGAGCGCCTCGTCGTCATCCTTGAAGCGGGTGACGGAGACGACAGGGCCGAAGATCTCTTCCTGGAAGATGCGCATCTTGTTGTTGCCCTCGAAGATCGTCGGCTCGACGTAATAGCCGCCGCTGAGCTCGCCGCCCAGGTCGGCGCGGCGGCCGCCGGTCAGCACCTTGGCGCCCTCCTGCTTGCCGATGTCGAGATAGGACAGGATCTTCTCCAGCTGGTCGTTGGAGGCCTGGGCGCCGATCATGGTGGCGGCGTCGAGCGGATGGCCTTGCTTGATCTTCCGGGTGCGGGCGACGGCGCGCTCCATGAAGCGGTCATAGATCGAATCCTGGATCAGCACGCGGCTGGGACAGGTGCAGACCTCGCCCTGGTTCAGCGCGAACATGGCGAAGCCTTCCAGCGCCTTGTCGAAATAATCGTCGTCGGCGTCCATCACGTCGGCGAAGAAGATGTTGGGCGACTTGCCGCCCAGTTCCAGGGTCACCGGGATCAAATTGTCGGACGCGTATTGCATGATCATGCGGCCGGTCGTCGTTTCGCCGGTGAAGGCGATCTTGGCGATGCGCTTGTTCTGGGCCAGCGGCTTGCCGGCCTCGATGCCGAAACCATTGACGACATTGACCACGCCGGGGGGCAATATGTCGGCAATCAGCTCCATCAGCACCAATATGCCCAGCGGCGTCTGCTCCGCCGGCTTCAGCACCACGCAGTTGCCGGCGGCCAAGGCCGGGGCCAGCTTCCAGCTCGCCATCAGGATCGGGAAGTTCCAGGGGATGATCTGCCCGACCACGCCCAGCGGCTCGTGATAGTGATAGGCGACGGTGTCGCGGTCGATCTCGGAGATGCCACCTTCCTGCGCGCGGATCACGCTGGCGAAATAGCGCCAGTGATCGACCACCAGCGGCATGTCGGCGGCCATGGTCTCGCGGATCGGCTTGCCGTTATCCAAGGTCTCGACCGTGGCCAGCAGCTCCAGATTCTCCTCGATGCGGTCGGCTATCCTGTTGAGAATTCGGGAGCGTTCCTGCACCGAGGTCTGCCCCCAGCTTTCCTTGGCCTTATGGGCGGCGTCCAGCGCCAACTCGATATCGGCCGCGGTCGAGCGGGCGACGTCGCAAAGTCGTGTTCCGGTAATCGGACTCGGGTTGTCGAAATAGCGGCCTTCGACCGGCGGCACCCACTTCCCGCCGATGAAATTGTCGAACGTGTCGCGGAGGCGGACGGTCTTCGACACGGTATCGAGCGCTTGCTGGAACATGGGTTTCCTCCACTAGGCTTCGGTGCGCCATTCGGCGGATATAAGAGGCGGCGGAGTCTGCGCCCGCCGCCTGAACGGCGTCAACGCGGTTTCGCCGGATCATGTCCTCCTTGCTTGATCGGTCGGCGGGATCGTGCGGGATCGGCCCGACGGAACTCTTTGGTCTCGTCGACGAACACATAAAGGTCATCGTTGCCTACTCGCGTTATTAGACGGCTCAGCCGTCTAATAACAAATAAATCAAGGGAATAGATTTTGAACAGGATCGCGTGAGGCACCGCAGGTCTCTTCCGGCTGGCGCGTACACTATACGTCCGGATACGCGCGGGTGGCACCTCGGCCATACGCCCGGACCCTCTTGGCCGGGCCGTTTCCGGATCGGCCGCCCCGTAGTGTATGCAAGGCCGCGATAGTGAATATCCCCCTGCTCAAACCGTCGCCGCCCAGGCTCAGCGGTTTGGTATCCGAACTCGCGGCGATCGAAGCGTCCGGCCACTTCACCAATTTCGGCCCGGTCAATACGCGCCTCGAGCAGGAGATGATCGCGCGCGTCTTCGGCGGCAGTGGCGCCTGCCTGACGGTCGGCAATGCGACCTTGGGCCTGCTGCTGGCGATCCGGAATGCGATCGGGGAGAACGTGAGCGGCCGCCGCTATGCGCTGATGCCGTCCTTCACCTTTGCCGCCACGGCGCAGGCCGCGCTTTGGAATGGGTTGACGCCGCTGTTCTGCGACATCGATCCCGAGACTTGGGTCCCATCGGCGCCGGCCGAGGAGGAAATCCTCGAACGCTACGGCGCCGCGGTCGCTGTCGTGGTTCCCTATGCTACATTCGGCAATTCCATCGATCTGGCGCGCTACGACCAGCTGTCGCGACGCCATAACGTGCCGGTCGTGGTCGACGCCGCCGCGTCGCTTGGCTCGCAGGACCGGAACGGAAATGGGTTCGGCGCCGGCTTCAGCCAGCCGGTCGTGTTCTCGATGCACACGACCAAGGCCTTCTCCACGCTGGAAGGCGGGCTGGTCTATTGCGCCGACAAGACGGTGATCGCGCGGCTGAGGGCCATGGCCAATTTCGGCTTCGATGAGCCGCGCGTCGCCTCTCTGCCGGGACTCAACGCCAAGCTGCCCGAGGTCTCGGCGCTGCTCGGCCTGGCCAAGCTCGACGCGTTCGATGCGGTGATCGAACGCCGCGAGGCCGCTGCCGCGCACTATCGCGCCAACCTCAACGAATGCGTCTTCCAGCGCCTCACCGGCCGCCGCACCGCCCATACGTTCATGCCATTGTTGCTGCCGGAAAACCGCGCCCATCGCCGGGCCGAGGTCGTGAGGGCGCTGGCGGACCGCGGCGTCGGCGCGGGGACTTATTTCAGTCCGCATCTGGCCGAGCATCCTTATTTCGAGAAGAACAGCGCCAAGGGCGACCTCAGCGTGACGGAGGACATCGCCCGGCGTGTCCTCGTGCTGCCGCTCTCCGACATGATCGCGATGGAGGAGGTCGACGAGGTGTGCCGCGTACTGACGGCGGTATCCGCATGACCGCGCCGTCCCCAAACTGGAGGGGGTCGGCCGCCCTCTATGATGCGATGGCGCCGGGATACGATGCGATCTTCGCCAAGCCGGGCTATCGCCGCGCCTATGACCGGCTGGCGGGGGAATATGTCAGCGGCCTGCTGCCCACGACGCCGGGCACGATCGTCGATGCCGGCTGCGGCACGGCCCGCTGGGCCAGGCGCTGGCTGAGTCTCGGCCATCGCGTGACCGGCATCGAGCAGTCGCCGGAAATGATCGCCGAGTTGAAGCAGATGAAGCTCGGTAACCGGTTCACGTTGATCGCGGGAAACATGGAACAGGCTGAGATCGCGCCCGCCAGCGCCGATCTCGTCGTCGCCCTGGGTTCGATGCAGTACGTGGCCGACCCGGATTCCATGATGCGCCGTTTCGCCGAGTGGGTTCGGCCGGGCGGTCATGTCTGTGTCTATACGGACTCGTTGACGGCCCTGGTGCTTGAACTCATGCGCATGGGCAAGACCGACGAGGCGCTGCAGCGGCTCAACACGAGACGAGGTGTTTTCCGCCAGGGCGACAGCATCGCCGAACTGCATCTGTTCGACCGTGCAGCGCTGGAGGCGATGTTCACTGCGGCCGGACTGGTCGACATACGCTGCCACGGGCTGCTGGTCACCGCCAGCGCCTGGGACAAGGCCCGTTCGGCCGAAGCGGCGCTGGCCGACGAGGCCTCGTTCCTGGCGTTGGAGCGCCGCCTGATGGCCGATCCGGCGATGGCCGACGCCGGCAAGCACATTATAGTGTCAGGCCGGCGCCCCGAAGCTTAGGTTTTTGCCGGCGCCGACCGGCCGAAGAAGGCGACCCGGTCGTTTTCCGCCGCGGTCACGCTCGAGCGGATATGCAGCAGGTCCTTTCGCGCGACTAGGCCGAGGATGCGCCGGGTGGCCCGTTCGACGATCGGCACGCGGCCCAGGTTGGTGGCGACCATCGCGTCGGCCAGCCGGCCCAGTATCTCGTCCGGATAGCCGACGATCAGCTCCCCGTCGGACACGGTGTCGTAGAGGGTCTCGGGCCGTTCCGTCCGCTCCCGCTCCGTCCGCCAGCGCAGCACGTCGGCGCGAGTGACCATGCCGACCAGCTGCTGGTCGCCATCGACCACCGGATAGGATTTGTGGCGATGCTCGTCGGCCATGAAGAAGGTGACGGCCTTGTCGATCGTCATCGACGCGGGCAGCGTGTCGACCTTGGTCACCATCACCTCGGACACACGCATCAGCTCGAACGGGTCGATCGAGTATTCGCGGGTGATGTGCTGGCCGCGCCGGGCGATTTTCTCGGTCAGGATCGATCGCTTCAGCAGCAGCACGGTGACGCCGTGCGCCGCGCCGGTGGCGGCGAGCAGCGGCAGGATGACCGTGCTGTTCCCGGTCAGCTCGACCGCGAACATGACGGCGGTCAGCGGTGAGCGCATCGTTCCGCCCATCATCGCCGCCATGCCGAGTAACGCCCAGAACGACGAGCCGCCGGGCAGGAACTGCCCCTCCAGGAAGCCCAGCGTTCCGCCCAGGATCAAGAGCGGCGCGAGAACGCCGCCCGATGTGCCGGAGGCGAGCGCGACGATCCAGATCGCCGACTTGATCAGCAGGATCCGCTCCGCCTGGGAGGCCAGAAGGCGGCCGGACAGCAGGTCGCTGATGATGTCATAGCCGACGCCGAGCGCTCGGGGCTCGATCAGCCCGCCCAGTCCGACAACGAGTCCGCCCAGCACCGGCCACCACATCCAGTGGATCGGCAGCTGCTCGAACAAATCCTCCGCCCAATAGAGCAGCTTGGTCATCGCGCCGGACTGGAGCCCGGCTACGATACCGCCGGCGGCGCAGGCCGGCAGGCCCCACCAGGGCAGATCGAAGGGGACGGAATAAGGAAAGAGCGGCCCCGAGCCGAACAGCAGCGGCCGCCAGGCTGCCGCCGCGGCGGCCGCTGCGACCACGGGGATGAAGCTGCGCGGCTTCCATTCGAACAGCAGCAGCTCGACCGCCAGCAGCACCGCCGCGACCGGGGTGCCGAAGATCGCGGTCATGCCGGCTGCCGCGCCGGCGACGAGGATGGTCTTGCGCTCGGCGGCGGTGACGTCGAAGCACTGGGCGAACAGCGAGCCGAGCGCGCCGCCGGTCATGATGATCGGTCCCTCGGCGCCGAACGGGCCGCCGGTGCCGATCGAAATGGCCGAGGAGAGCGGTTTCAGCACCGCCACCTTGGGATGCATGCGGCTGCCGCCCAGCAGGATCGCTTCGATCGCCTCTGGAATGCCGTGGCCACGGATCTTCTCAGACCCGAACCGCGCCATCAGCCCAATGATGAGCCCACCCACCGCCGGCGCCGCGACCATCCACAGGCCGGGCGTGAACTCGGCGGGGGATGCGTGGTCGGTGCTGAACCGTCCCAACCATACAATATTGGTGGCCAGCGAGATCAGCTTCAGCAACACCCAGGCCGAGCCGGCGCCCAGGCTGCCGACGATCAGTGCCATGCCGATCAGCATCAAAACCCGCGAGTCGGCGGTAAAATCGCCGGGTTTGCGCCCGTGACGAATTAAAGCAGGGGGTTCGTGCGTCTCTTGGCGCATGCTCACTAATCCGGATGGCAAAAGAAGGCCCTGCGGATATATCGCAATGCGATATGATTCAAGAGGACGGGATGGCCGACAGCATTGCAAAAAACAAGACCCGGCGGGTCGCCACAAAAGATTACGTGGCTTTGGCTGCCTTCCGCCGCGAGTTGCGGCGGTTCCTGGCCTTCAGCGAGGAGGCGGCGCGCTCAAGCGGCCTGACCGCGCAGCAGCATCAGGCGATCCTGGCGATCAAGGGCCACGCCGGCGCCGGTCCGATGACGGTGGGCGAGCTGGCCGACCATCTGATGATCCGCCACCACAGCGCGGTCGAGCTGGTCGACCGGCTGGTAAAGGCTGATCTTGCCCTGCGGATGGATCAGGCGGACGACCGCCGCCGCGTCGGCCTGGTGCTGACACCCAAGGCAAGCGGCGTCCTGGCGGAGCTGTCCGCCATCCATCTGGAAGAGCTGAAGCAGAGCCGGGCGCTGCTGGTCCAGCTGCTGGAGCGGCTGGACCAGTGACCGGTTTGCTAAGCCGCTAGTAGATGTTCGGGACGTACATGTCCCGCGACAGCGGCACGCGGGTGTAGTTGGGGTTGTGGACCCGGTCCGGCAGGGTGATCGGCTGGTGCTCGACGCCCTGGTACGGGATCTGGCTCAGCAGATGGTGGATGCAGTTCAGCCGGGCTTTCTTCTTGTCCACCGCCTCGACGATCCACCAGGGCGAATTCGGCAGATGGGTATGCTCCATCGTCGCTTCCTTGGCCTTGGTATAGGCCTCCCAGCGGCGGCGCGATTCCAGGTCCATCGGGGAGAGCTTCCACTGCTTGATCGGATCGTGGATGCGCATCTGGAACCGCAGATGCTGCTCGTCGTCGGTGATCGAGAACCAGTATTTCAGCAGGATGATGCCTGAATCGATCAGCATCTGCTCGAACTGCGGAACGGCCTTGAAGAAGGCATCCACGTCCTCTTCCGAGCAGAAGCCCATCACCCGCTCGACGCCAGACCGGTTGTACCAGCTG
>DATBAZ010000271.1:0-13211 GCA_036271255.1 Alphaproteobacteria bacterium | reverse complement strand
AGGAGACCTTCTGGGCCAACCGCTTCGGCACCTTCACCGACAAATACGGCACGCCGTGGATGGTGAACTGCGAAAAACCTATGGGCTGACGGCGTCGCGGCGGAAGCCGCCGCACGAACACCGCGCTTGACCCGGCCCCTGGGGCTGCCCTGATAAGGGAGGTCGGTCAATGAACGGCGAGGTGAGTCGTGGGTTCTTCCACCGCATTCCTGAACCCGTCGGAAGCCGCCAGGCGGCTCGGCGTTTCCGCCAAGGCTCTGCGGCTTTATGAGCAGCGCGGCCTGATCGTCCCGATCCGCACCGCGGCCGGATGGCGGGCCTATAGTCCCGGTCAGATGGAACGCGCCGCCGAGATCGTGGCACTGCGCGCGCTCGGCTTGAGCCTCGCCCAGGTGGCGCGCGTGCTGGACGGCGACCCCCAAGGTCTGGAGCCGGCTCTGGCCGCGCACCAGGCAGTCCTGGAAGAGCGGATTCATCAGCTCGCCGGGACGGTGGATGCCGTTCGCGGCCTGCGCGCCGGTCTTGCCCAGGGGCGGGCGCCCACAGCCCGAGACCTCGCGCGCCTGCTGGGACCGCAGACCCCGCGCGAGGTCGCTTTCGAACTCCCCTGGCCATGGGGTGGCGAGCGATTTGAACTCCGCGACATCCGGGCCCTGAACTACATCATCGGCCCGCTGGGCAGCGGTAAGACACGGCTGGCCCTGCGCATCGCCGAAACCCTGCCGGGCGCGGCGTTCCTAGGGCTGGATCGGCTTGAGGATGACGGCGCGGCGGCCCGGCTGCGATTGGATGCCAACCCCATCCTCAAGTCACGGGTCGACCGCGCCCTCGCCTGGCTCGCTGAAGATGGCGCGGTGGTGTCGGGCGCACTGGTGGCCCTCCTCGTCGGACTGGAATCCGAAGGGCCGTCCGCCCTGGTCGTCGACATGGTTGAGCAGGGGTTGGATCGAGCCACGCAAGAGGCCGTCAGCGCCCATCTGCGGCGGCGCGGGCAGTGCAGCAGTCCGCTGTTCATGCTCACCCGCTCGAACGCGATCCTGGATCTCGCCGCCGTGGGGCCCGACGCGGCGATCGTTCTGTGCCCCGCCAATCATAGTCCGCCCACCCGTGTGGCGCCCTATCCCGGTGCGCCAGGGTATGAGGCGGTCGCTACCTGCCTGGCCTCGCCCGAGGTCAGGGCGCGGACCGAAGGCGTCATCGCGTGGCGGCCGAAGGTGGCCTAGCGCCGGCTCAGTGCCCGTACCCCTTCGCCTCGGCGGTCAGCGGCGCGTTGCTCGCCCGCGCGCCGTAGCCCAGGGCGAACAGCATGCCGACGCCGCAGGCCAGTCCGACGGCGATGATCGAGTTGCCGAGGCCGCCGACGGCGACCGCCAGCGGCGGGTAGATATAGGGGTTGATCGTGTCGGCCAGGAACTGGTTCGACACCATCAGCCCGACCGCCCGGCCCCTGATTTCAGACGTGGCGCGCGACAGGATCAGGTTCGACTGGTGCGGGAACAGCGTACCGCTGCCGATGCCGGTGAAGGCCAGCGCGATGCCGACCTGGAGCGCGCTGTGCGCCGAGCCCAGCAGCACCAGCCCGATCCCCGCCATCGTCAGGAAGAAGGCCGGAATCCATCGGCTGCCGAGATAGCGGCGGGTCAGTGGATAGGCGAAGGCCGACAGCACGATCAGCGTCTGGTTGATGCTCTGCAACTGAGCGCGGAGGGCCGTATCGGCCACGCCGAGATCTTTCATGATGAACGGCGTTTGCGAGTTGGAGGTGTAGACCGTCGCGTTCATCACCAGCAGGAACAGATAGACCGGCCACATCTCGAAGATCAGCTGCCAGCCGGCGCGTGAGGTCTTCTCACCTTGGACGCGCATCTGCGATGTGGGCAGCAGCAGCGCGCCCGGCACCAGCAGGATGATCGCGATGATCGGAAACAGGGTGAAGGAGGCGTGCCAGCCGAAATTCTGCGTCAACGACCCCGAGATATTCATCGCTACGATGCCGACCAACGACGATCCGGCCATCTGCATGCCCAGCACGCGCGGGCGGATCTTCAGCGGGATATGCTCGCCGATCTGTGTGGTCGAGGCGGCCGAGACGCAGGTCGCCACCACGCCGGTGAGGAAGCGGGAGATCAGGAGCGCATTGCCTTCCAACACTATGCCGGCGCCGCCGATGACGCCGAACAGCGCGATCATCACCAGCATCAATGTGCGGGCCGACATGCGCGACAGCAGGAAGCCGGCCAGGATGCCGCCGACGACGATGCCGGCGGTCGGCAGCGCGAGCAGCGCTTTCTTATCGACGTGCGCCGCATCCACCATGTTGGGCAGGATCGGCAGGCAGATCGTCAGCATCATGCCGACCATCGACGGGCCGCAGACCATCACGACGATGGTCAGTATGCCGAGCCATCCTTTCGGCAGCGTGCTTTCGGATTCGCCCGTCGCCGATGCCAATGTTGCTGGTTCCAATTTCCCCACCTCGAAGCGACCCGCCCCGGTCGGCAGTCAGGGGTCGCAGTCATTTCATGGAAGCTTAGGCGCGGCCGCCCGCGCTTGTCGAGCGCGAAGCTTTCGCCTTGGCCTCTCAGCCTCAAATCTTTATTATCTTATATAGGATAGGCAAACCATAAACCGGTAGGGGACGTGTGATGGACTACGTGACGCGGGACGGGGTGCGGTTGGCCTATGTCGAAGCCGGACGGGGCCCTAAAGCCATGCTGCTGGTCCACGGCATGCAGTGCAACCATACCCATATGCTGGAGCAGCTGCGGTATTTCTCCAACCGCTACCGGGTCGTCGCGGTCGATTTGCGCGGCCATGGCGAGAGCGATAAGCCGCATTCCAGCTACGGCAACGGGGAATTCAACGACGACCTGATCGTTCTGTGCGAAACGCTGGGCCTGAAGAAGCCGGTCGCCATGGGCCACAGCTTCGGCGGCAGCAACCTGCTGCACCTGACCGAGCATCATCCCGATTTCCTGGGCGGCCTCGTGATCCTCGATTCCGGCATCCGCACCTTGGCCAACAAGGTGGGCGAGCTCGGCGTGGTCGGTGAGCTCACCCAGGCGCAGCGCCGCCAGTTCCTCGGCGACCGGCTGTTCGGCCGGGACGATCCGCAGGCGCTGAAGGACAGGATCCTCGATGAGATGCTGGCCGTGCCCGACCATGTCGCCGCGAAGATGCGCGAGACCGTGTTGGGCTTCGACGGCGGCGGCGCGGCGGCGAAGTGCCGGATTCCGTCACTGTTTCTGCTCGCCGACCGTCCCTTCACCGATGCCGAAACCCTCTCGATGCTCGGCCCCAACTGGCGCATCGGCCAAGTGGTGGGCGCCGGCCATTTCATCCAGCTGATCGCGCCCGCGCAAGTCAACGCGATGGTCGATCGCTTCCTGGAGCTCAGCGGCCTCTGAGGGGCGCTTATCACTTCATTCTTTTCAATCTTAGATAAGATACTATAGATTGCGCTCGGAATCGCCGCGCCGCCGGATCGGCTGAACGCGCGAAGAATCGCAATCTAGGGGAAGACCACGATGACCCATCATCGTCTCACACTGCTCTGCGCAACCGTCAGCCTGCTCGCCATGAGCCCGGCCTCGCCGGTTTTCGCGCAAAACGCGGATCAGCCCGCGGCCGCGCCTGGCGGCGGCATCGAAGAGGTGGTGGTCACCGCCCGCCGCCGCGAGGAAAAGATCCAGACGGTTCCGCTGTCGATCACCGCCTTCACGCAGAACCAACTCTCGGACCAGCGCATCGAGTCCCTCGGCAACCTGCAATATGACGTGCCGTCGTTGGCCTTCCGCTCGGTCGGCCGCGATTCGAACGATATCGTCAGCCTGCGCGGTCTATCCGGCGTCATTACCTATCTGAACGAGGTGCCCCTGGGCGGCGTCGCCACGGCCGGCTCCGGCGGCGGCTCGGGCCCGGGTGGCGGCGCCGGGCCGGGCGTACTCTACGATCTCGACAATGTCGAGGTGCTGAAGGGGCCGCAAGGTACGCTGTTCGGCCGCAACACCACCGGCGGCGCGATCTTGCTCCAGACCAAGAAGCCGACCAACGAGTTCGAAGGCTACGCCCAGATCCAGCTCGGCAACTACAACGACCGCGAATTCGAGGGGGCGATCAATATCCCGGTGATCCAGGACAAGCTGCTGGTCCGGGTCTCGGCCAACGTCGCCCAGCGCGACGGCTTCACCCATGTGCTGAACACGCCGCAGGGTCCAAGGGACCTCGACAGCCGCGACTTCTGGGCCGGGCGCGTGCAGATTACGATGCGGCCGACCGACGATTTCGAGAACGACGTCCTGGCCTATTCCGACTACAAGCATGAGACCGGGACGGGCGCTTTCATAGTCGCCGCCAATCCGGCGATCCTCGCCGCCGCCGGCGGTGCGGCATATGCCGCGGAGGCAGCGTCGATCGTCGCCCGGCAGAATGCGCTCGGCCCGCGGACCCTGCTCGGCGCCAGCGTCAACAATTCGCTCGACAAGGACTGGACCTTCGGCGTCCTCGACACAGCGCGCTGGGATATCGGCGATCACCTGACCCTGAAGAACATCGCCGCCTACATTCAGCGCAAGCAGACCAACAACCACGACCTGGACGGCTCGTCGCTACCCATTCTCGACCAGTACAGCCAGTATGGCTGGCAGCTGGACAACGCGCAGATCACCGAGGAAATCCAGCTTCAGGGCAAGGCGCTGGACGACAAGCTGACGATCACCGGCGGCGGCTTCCTGCTGTTCACCCATCCGGAGGGGCCGCAGGACAATCCGGCCGAGCTCCAGGCCACCAATACGACCGCGTCAGGCGGAATTGGGATCCATGTCGAGCCGACCCTGATCAATGTCCAGGAGCGCAGCCAGGCGGTGTTCGCCCAGGGCGATTACGACCTGTCGGGGATCAGCGACGCGCTGGAAGGCTTCAAGTTCACCGCGGGCGGCCGCTATACCTGGGACTGGCGCTCGGTGGCGAACGGCCAGTACACTTTGGCGACGATCAGCCCGGCCATTCCGCCGATCCAGCTTTGCTCGCAGCTCGGGGCCGACAAGAACTGCGTCGTGTCCGGCGACGGCAATTTCCACGCCGGCAACTATCTGTTCGAGCTCAGCTATCAGCCGGCCCAGGACATGCTGGCCTATGTACGCACGTCGAAGGGCTATCAGAGCGGCGGCTTCAACCTGCTGTCGCCAAATGCCGGGGACAAGGAGTTCAAGCCGGAATATCTGACCGACGTCGAGATCGGCTTCAAATCCGACTGGGACTTCTACGGCATGAAGGCCCGGACCAATGTCGACTGGTATTACGGCTGGTACGACGACATCCAGGAATCGGTCCCGACCATCAACCCGCTGAACGGCACGACGGTGACCGTGGTCCAGAATGCTGCCTCGGCCGACATCGACGGCTTCGAGTTCGAGGGCACGCTGATCCCGGTCCCCGGCCTGGAGCTGACGGGCCGCTATTCCTACAACCACACCTTCTATAACAGCTTCAAGACGCTGACGGTGGATTACAGCGGCGAGCCGTTCCTCTACCAGCCGAAGAACAAATACACGTTGGCCGGCCGCTATCATCTGCCGGTCGACGATAGCTGGGGCGATATCAGCGTCTTCGCCAATTACAACTGGCAGGGCCACGTCTATCTGGCGCTGGACACCCAGTCGCCGAATACGACCGAAGGCGACGTGAAGATCCTCGATGTCGGCGTCGATTGGCGGGATGTCGCGGGCCAGCCGGTCGACCTCAGCTTCTTCATGACCAACGCGCTGGACGCGACCTATGTCCAGGGCGCCTATGCGCTTTACACCACCTCGGGCTATGTCGCGGATATCTATGGCGAGCCCAGGATGTGGGGCTTCAAGGTGAAGTACCGCTTCGGCGGGCCGTCCGAGGAGCCGGCCGCGGCCGCGCCTTATACCCCGCCGCCGGCCCAGGCGGTCGCTCCGGCCGCGCCGAAAAGCTATCTGGTGTTCTTCGACTTCAATAAGTCGGACCTCACGGCCCAGGCGCAGCAGATCGTCGACCAGGCGGCATCGAACGCCGGCCCGGCCCACGTGACCCAGCTTACCGTCACCGGCCACACCGATACGGTCGGTTCGGATGCGTACAACATGCGCCTCAGCCGCCGCCGTGCGGAGTCGGTTGCTGCGCGTCTGGAGAAGGACGGCATCCCGTCGTCCGATATCGAGATCGTGGCAAAGGGCAAACGCGACCTGCTGGTGCCGACCGCCGACGGTGTCCGCGAGCCGCAGAACCGGCGCGTCCAGATCGTCTATTCGGGCGGGGCGGGGGCGTAATTAAGCCCCTCTCCCGTTCCACGGGAGAGGGAATTTACGCGTCCCTCAGGGACGAGGCGTCGATGATGGTGCTGAGGTCGAAGGCATGGTGCCAGCCCTCGGTTTCGCGGGCGGCTTCGGAGTAATGGTCGCGGGCCGCACGCTCCGCGCCGGCGCTGTCGCCCTTGGCGATCAGGCGATAGATCTTCTCATGGTCCTTCAAGGTCGCCAGCCGGATGGCGCGGTCGGCGAAGGCGCCGTGCTGGGCCGGCTTGCGCGCCAGCTTGTCGACCTGGGCCGACCACAGCTGCTCCAGCGCGCCGACGATCAGGCTCATCGTCTCGTTGCCGCAGCCGACGACGATCTCGACATGGAACCGCCGGGCCAGGCCGATATAGACGTCGGCATTGTCGATATTGGCGCGGGCCGCGTCGATATTGGCCTTGAGACTGGGCAGGATCGTGGTTTCGCGGTCGGGCCGCATGGCGCAGGCGGCGACGCACACCGGCTCCAGGTTGCGCATTGCATTCTGCACGTCCAGCAGGTCGACAGCGCGGGACTGCAGCACCATCGCCAGCATATAGGCGGTCTTGTTCGGCTGCGGCCGGTGCACCACCGCGCCGCCGACATTGCCGCGCTGGACGGTGATCAGCCCCTCGGTCTCGAGAATGCGCAGCGCCTCGCGGATCGAGGGCGGGCTGACGCGGAACTCGGCCAGAAGGTCGTCCTGCTTCGGCAGCATCGACCCGTCGGCCAGCTCGCCCGACAGAATGCGTTCGCGCAAACCCTCGGCCACCATCTCGGCCAGTCGCGGCTGGCGCAGTCGCTGTTTCAATACGGCGTGACCGAGGTTCGACACCACGCAATTATCCTTTGCAGCAATGCCGCCGATTCTCGCGACGGTCTTATGGATGCAGCATGCACGATGCGCCCGGCATGCCGCAACGGCGAACGTGAGAACACGCCGTTCGCGCGCTGGTGCAATCCTGCCCGAAATCCTACCATCACACCCAACAATTCGAACGACGGGGAATATCATGTCGAATAGAGACCGCGCCGAGCGCGCCAGCTGCTTCGTCATCTCGATCACGCCCTTCGCCGAGGACGGGCGATTGGATGAAGACAAGTTCCGCGCCCATATGCGCCGGCTCGCCGCCGGCGGGATCGGCGTCTATGTCGGCGGCGGCGGCAGCGGCGAGGGCTATACCCTGTCGCGCGACGACAACAAGCGCATCTTCGCCATCGCGGTGGAGGAGCTGAAGGGCAAGGTCCCCTGCCGGGCCATGGGGGTCGAGCCGCGCACCGCTGCCCAGATGATCGATTTCCTGAAGCTGGCGGCCGATGCCGGCATGGATGCGGCCCAGGTCTATTCCCTTGATGTCGGCCACGGCCACGGACCGACCAATGACGAGCTCGACGCCTATTTCGGCGAGGTGATCGCCTCTGCGCCCCTGCCGCTGGTGCTGTCGACCCACCAGTCGGTCGGCTACCGCATCCCAGCCGAGCTGATCGTCGATCTGGCCCAGGCGCCCCAGGTGCTGGCGGTGAACTGCACCCATCCGGACCTTGGTTATCTCGCCACTGTGATCGACGGCGTGTCTCCGAGGAAGGACGTCCATGTCGGCGGGCCGATGCAGGGGCTGACGGCCCTCTCCTTCGGCGGACAGGGCTTTCTGTGCTCGGAGGGCAATCTCGCCCCGCACCTCTGCGTCTCGGTGATCGAGCATTACAAGGCGGGCAATCTCGACGCGATGATGGATGCCTTCTCCAAGGTCGTGCGGCTGTCGACGGGGCTCTATGGCAATGGCGGCATCCGCGTCACCAAGGCGGTGCTCAACCATTACGGCCTGCCCGGCGGCTTTCCCCGCAAGCCGCGCCTGCCGGTCACCGACGATCGGCTGACCCGGTCGCTGGCGCTGGTGGAGAGTATGCAACTAGGACGAGTAGAGGCCTGGTAGCCTCAACCGAAAATCATTGCCGCATCCGCCAAATTGGATGATAGTCCACTGAAATCGACATAAATCGATCGACGGGAGGACCTGATGAAATCCACTGCCGCTTTTGCCGCCATGGCCCTCGCCGTTCCCGGCCTTGCGCACGCCGCCGGTACGATCAAGGGTACCTATTCGGTGCGCTACACGACGCTCTGCCAGTCGATCGAAGACGAAGTGTTCAAGAAGAGCGGCGGTAGCCAGCAGACCAACATCAACACGATCGACGAGGGTGCGCTCGAGCAATCGATCGGTTTCATCACCTTCACGCCCTCCAGCGCCGGTGCGAGTTCGGGCAAGCTATCGGCGACCCTGACTCAGGCGAAGGGCAGCCTGGCGATCCTCGGGCTGCCCGGCCCCCCGGCGAGCCCGGCCGCAGCGGACATGAAGATGAAAACCGGCACCCAGACCGGGACCTATGCGCTGACCCTGGCCACGGCGCCAAACCCATCGACCTTGAAAATCACCTTCACCGGCCAAACCGTGGCGACCTTCACCGCCTATCCGTCGAAGCTGGCCGGCGCGGTCTATGGCCACATCGATTTCCAGGACCTGGACGACCCCATCAGCGGCAAGAATCATTGCATCAATACCGGGTCGGCCGACCTGCAGTGACGCGGGATCTCATTTCACCGTCGTGACCGAGGCGCCGATCTGGGTGCGGCCCATGTCGGCCATGTAATGGGCGCCGGTGACGGCGAAGGCCAGGTCGGACAGCAGGAACAGCACGACATTGGCGATCTCGGCGGGCGTGGCGTAGCGGCCGGTGGGGATGGCGGCGTGGTAGGCGGCGCGGACGGCGTCGGGGTCGCCCGGGTTGATCATGGTCTCGATCGACCGCAGCATCGCCGTGTCGGTCGGGCCGGGGCAGACGGCGTTGACCCGGATGCCCTGGCGGGCCACCTCGCCCGAGACGGTCTTGGTCAGGCCGATCACGCCGTGCTTCGACGCGGTATAGGCCGGCATGCGCGGCGTGCCGATAACGCCTGCGGTCGACGACATGTTGACGACGCTGCCCGACCCCTGGGCGATCATCACCGGCAGGACATGGCGCAGACCCAGGAACGTGCCCTTCAGGTTCACCGCCAGCACCTTGTCCCACATATCCTCGTCATACTCGGCGGTGGGCGCGACCTTGCCCTCGGTGCCGGCATTGTTGACCAGACAGTCGATCCGCCCGAAGACATCCAGCGCGGCCTTCACATAGGCCTGCACGTCGGCGCTCTTCGACACGTCCGCGATCGTGCCGATGGCATCTGTGCCCAGCCGCTTTGCCGCGTCCTCGACCGAGGGATCGCGGTCGACGATCAGCACCTTGCCTCCCCCTTTCAGGAACCCTTCGGCCACCGCATATCCGATGCCCCCCGCGCCGCCGGTGACGATCGCGACCTTGCCGTTGAAGTCCATGATTTCCCCTTGGTTTTCGAGTGTGCCGTGCAACGCGGACGGCGCCTTAATGGCACAGCGTGGCGACATCTTCCATGGATTAGGTCACCACGCGCCGCCGCCTGTGACGCCAACCCTGAACTCCCCGATCCGCCGTGCGGTCGCAGGTGAGAGGTCTTTGGGCAGGCTGTCCAAGGTGAACCATTGAACCGCCTGTATTTCGAACGGGTCGGCCGTCTTGAGCGGTGGCGCGGAGGCATCGGTCCGCACGACATAGGCGACGACATGATCGTCCTTCAGCGTCACCGTGTCGTGATAGACGCCCAGCACCCGTTCGATGCGGAAGGCGTCAAGCCCGATCTCCTCATGAAGCTCGCGGGCCAGCGCCCGGTCGTAGCTTTCGCCCCGCTGCACGCCGCCGCCGGGCAGATACCAGCCGTCCAGATAGGTATGGAGGACCAGCGCGACCCGGTCGTCACGGTCCAGCACCAGGCCGCGCACGCCCAATGTCGTGGCGCCGCGCATCCGGCGAAAGGTTCGTACCGCCGTTCCGGCGGCCCGGTGATACCACGCCACGTGCTGCCGTCTCCTCGGGCGGGCGGATTGCTTTGCCTGCCGAATGGCTTGGACCTAGAATGGACGCGATAGGCTGTCAATTGCCGCTGGAGCGCCGCATTGGATTGGACCAGTCTGACTATCCGGGAGGTCTTGGGGGTAGCCCTCATCCTGCTGCTTGTTGTCGGCGTAATCCTGACGGCACCGCTGACGTCGGGCCGGCTCAAGGCCGCTAATGGCGGGTTCAGCTCCGAATGGTCATGTGCTCATATCCCTGAGGGCGGAGGGCCTATCTGCGTCAAGGACCGGCCAGCCGCACCCCAGCCGGCGCATTAGCATCACTCGCGGCGGGGAAGCCGCGCCACCGATACCTCGCACAACGAAGGATTTTCAATTTCCATGTCCGAGATCGTCAAAGTCGCCGTCCTCGACGACTACCAGAATTGCGCGCTGCGGATGGCCGACTGGTCTGTGCTGCCGCCGAATGTCGAGGTCACCGTGTTTACCGACAATGAGGCCGATCTCGGCCGGCTGATCCAGCGCCTGCTGCCGTTCCAGGTCGTCTGTGCGATGCGGGAGCGGACCCGGTTCGACCGCGAGGTGATGGAGAAGCTGCCGCACCTGAAGCTCATCGCCACCACCGGCGCCTGGAACGCCGCGATCGACATGCAGGCGGCGGAAGAGTTGGGGATTGTCGTTTCCGGCACCGGGGCGGCGGGGAACTCGACGCCTGAGTTGACCTGGGGCGTGATCCTGGCGCTGGTCCGGCGGATTCCGGACGAGGTGAATTCCGTGCGCTCCGGCGGCTGGCAGGTGGCGGTCGGCGGCGATCTCCAGGGCCGCACCCTGGCGCTGATGGGGCTCGGCAATATCGGCGGGGCAATGGCGCGGATCGGCCAGGCCTTCGGCATGAACGTCATCGCCTGGAGCCAGAACCTGGCCGAGGAGAAAGCCACGGCCGCCGGCGCCAAGCTGGTCGACATGGATACGCTGTTCCGTGAGGGCGACTTCGTCTGCATCCACACCGTGCTGTCGACCCGCACGCGCGGGCTGGTGACGGCGCGGGAACTGGGGTTGATGAAGAAGACCGCCTATCTGATCAACACCTCGCGCGGCCCGATCGTCGACGAGGCGGCGCTGATCGACGTGCTGGAGCGGGGCGCCATCGCCGGCGCCGCGCTCGACGCCTACGTGCCGGAGCCGCTGCCCGCCGATCATCCGTTCCGCCGCCTGACCAACCTGATCGCGACGCCCCATATCGGCTACGTCACCGAGGACACCTATCGCATTTTCTATGGCGAGACGGTGGACAACATCGCCAATTTCCTGGTCGGCAACCCGTCCCGGGTGATCGGCAAGGTCTTCACCCAATATGCCTATACGGGAATCCGATGAACGAGCCTCAAAGCGCTCCCGAGCCCAACGACGCGCCGGAAGTCGTCTTCCATCACGCCTCCAATCCTGTCGAACGGGGCTTCGAGCGGCTGATCTTCATGAGCCGCTGGCTGCTGGCCCCGTTCTATCTGGGGCTGGCTCTAGCGCTGATAGTGCTGCTCTACGATTTCGTCATGCGGGCCGTCCACATGGTCACCCAAGTCCAAGGCGCTGGGCATGACACGATCATCATCGCCATACTGGGGCTGATCGACCTGTCGCTGATGGGTAATCTCGTGCTGATGGTCATGTTCGCCGGCTATGAAAGCTTCATATCGAAGCTTCATATCGACGATCACAACGACCGGCTGGACTGGATGGGTGAGATCGGGTTCGGCGATCTGAAGCTCAAGCTGATGACCTCGATCGTCGCCATCTCGGCGATCCGCCTGCTCGAGACCTTCATGGATATCGAGAACCTCACCGACCGAGAGCTCGCCTGGACCGCCGGCATCCACGTCGCCTTCGTCGTCTCCGGCCTGCTGCTCGCGCTGATGGAACGGCTGATGCACAAATGAGCGTGAACCGCCTGAAACTCCTCGTGGCCGGCATCTTCATCCTGGCGATGGTGGCCCTGATGCTGTGGTTCCCCGGCCATCGGCATCAGTCCGCCGTGCTGGACCAGGCCGACCGCGACGTCGCCGCTGCCAAGGCCGCCGCCGATGCCGCCGCCGTCAGTGCTGCGAAGGCCCAGGGCGCGGCGCGGGATTTGCAGAACCGGCTGCCGGGGAATTCGTAATCACCGCCCCCGGCGACCCCGACTCCCTTCGCGAATGGCGCATCGGCCAGCTCATCGCGCACCTGCCGGCCCGGCTGCAGCGGGCCGTAAAATGGCTGCTGCGCCCATCGTCGCGCTGGGCGCGGATACCCGCGGGCGTGCTGTTCTGCCTCGGCGGCGTTTTCGCCATCCTGCCTATCCTGGGGCTGTGGATGCTGCCGGTCGGGCTGGTTTTACTGGCCGAGGATGTGCCGCCGCTGCGCCGCGTGACCGACCGCGCTCTCGCCTGGATCGAACGTCGCCGGCCGCATTGGTTTCACCATGACGTTTGACCGTGACATGGCCTCGTCCTGGGACCGCAACGCCGCCAACTGGACCCGCGTCGTCCGTGAAGGCCTGATCCCGAGCCGCAGGGCAGGGACCGACGCCGCCATCCTGCGCGCGATCGCCGAGCGTTCCCCGCGATGGCTGCTGGATATCGGCTGCGGCGAGGGCTGGCTCATCCGTGCTGCCGAAGCAATGACCGGTTGTGCCGGGGTCGGAATCGACGGTTCGGCCGAGCTGATTGCCGCCGCCCAAGCCGCCGATCCCGTCAATCGCTATGCCGTGCTGGATTACGCCGCGTTCGCCGCCGGCGGCGACGATGTCGGCGGGGATTTCGACATCGCCGTCTTCAATTATGCGCTGTTCGCCGAAGACATCGGACCCCTGCTGCGAGCAGCCGCGGCCCGGCTGACGCCCCACGGCGCGCTGATCATCCAAACCCTGCATCCAGGCACGGGTGCCGAGAACGGCTGGCGGACCGAGGACTTCGCCGCCTTCGGCGCCGGGGACTGGGCGCCAATGCCGTGGTAT
>DATBAZ010000270.1:0-26099 GCA_036271255.1 Alphaproteobacteria bacterium | reverse complement strand
TTGTGGGGCCAGATCTTGCCGTCGCTATATTGCTCGGCGCGGTTGACCGGGGTCATGGCCTGGTCGATCTGGTCGAGCTGCTCGCCGGAGAGCTGGCAATCCGGTGAGACCAGCATGAAGAAGCTGACGCGGTAGTGGGTCAGCTTCTCGTCCACCGGGGTGGCGCCGACCCAGCTGATGTTGGTGATGCCCGGCAGCATCGGTGAGGTCGAGGCGACGCGGGCGAGGCCCCCGCCCACCACCTCGGCCATCGCCATCGACATCGGCGTCGCCTCGTTCGGCGGCTTGGTTTCGTCCAGCGCGTACATCTTGATCGGGGACAGCAGGATCGGGCCGTTCAGCTGCAGCTCGCCCGCAGCCATGGTGCGGCCGACCGAATGCACGCCGGGGAAATGCGCGAAATCGACCGCGTTCTCGAAGATGTCCTGCGGATGGGCGCCGCCGAAATCGTCATGCAGGCGGTGGAAGCCCGAGTTTTCGCGCCGGGTGCTCTCATCATAGTCGGGGAGCTGCCAGCCGGGTTCGCGCCCGTCCAGGTCATGCCAGACGAAGATGATGCCGCTGCGCTCCACCGTCGGCCAGACGCGGATGCGGGCCTGGGGCGGGATCATCCTGGTGAAGGGAATCTCGACGCATTTGCCGGTCGTGTCATAGCGCCAGGCATGGAACGGGCAGACGATCGTGTCGCCCTCGACCTTGCTGTCATAACCCAGATGCGCGCCCAGATGCGGGCAGTGGGCGTCGGCCACCACGGCCTTGCCCTCCTCTGTGCGGAACAGCACCAGGTCGCGGGCGAAATAACGCAGCGGCTTCACGCCCTTGGGCGCGACCTCCTCGGAGAAGGCGACCATGAACCAGCCGGTCGGATAGGGATGGAACGGATAGCGCGTGCCCCACACGCTGGAGCCGTCGGTGGTAATACCGCTGGTCATGATGTTCATTGATGGTCCTCCCTGGTCGTCGGGAGTGTATTAGCACGGATGCGCGGGTTATCGAACAGGGTGGATCATACAACCCGCCCTCCCTTCGAAAGGGACGCCGGCAGCCGAGCCAGACGACCGTCCGCGACCGAGGCGCAGGGAGCGTTTGAGGTCGCCGAGGCGATCATCGACGGGTGACGGGCATTGTCCCCATACGCCAGCATAGGCTGATAGTGACAATACGCCGGCGCAGCCGGATGCAACAATCCGGCCAGGAATGCGAGAATAGCGTGGTACATTGCCATTGCCTCCGATCCGATGCCCGCCCCATTCGACCACACGCGGTGTCTGCGGCAGCTTCGGGAACCGATATCATTGCCTCTATTTGTATTGACACAATATGGAAGTCAATTCTATAATTGTCACTGTTACAATTTGGAGCGGAACCGCATGACCCCATGGATGCCGAAGGTAGCGGACGGGCCTGAGCCGATCTACGAGCGGCTCGTCGCCGCGCTCGAACGCGACATGGCGTCGGGAGCGCTGGAGCCCGGAACCAGGCTGCCGCCTCACCGCGAGTTGGCGCACCGGCTGAAGCTCGGCGTAGGCACGGTGACGCGCGCCTATGCCGAGGCGGAGAGCCGGGGCCTGATCGCGGCGCATGTCGGCCGGGGAAGCTTCGTCGCCGAAAAGGCGCCGGCCCGTCCCGGGCCCGGGGCGGCCGGCGGACAGGGCATCGACCTCGCTCGCAACACCCCGCCTTTCGCGCCGGCGGCGCGGCGCCTGGCCGACGCGCTGGGAAAGCTGCGGCACCGGCCGGACCTGGAAGGGCATCTTCACTATGCGCCGCCGGAGGGATTCGAGGCCCATCGCAGGGCGGGCGCCGACTGGCTGGCGCGCACTGCCGGTTTTGCCGACATCGACTGGCGCCGCCTCGTATGCTGCGGCGGCGCGCAGCAGGGGATGACCCTGGCGCTGAGCACGATCTGCCGGCCGGGCGACACGGTCATGACCGAATCGGCCACCTTCTTCGGCTTCAAATCGCTCGCCGAGCACGCGGGCTACGGTCTGCGCGGACTGGCGATGGATGCGGAGGGGCTGAGGCCCGATGCCATCGCCCGCGCCGCCGCGGAGGGCGCGCGGGTGCTGTATACCGTCCCCACGCTGCAGAACCCGACCGGGCGGGTCATGAGCCTGTCGCGCCGCCGGGAGGTGGCCGAAATGGCCCGGCGGCACGACCTATGGATCGTAGAGGACGATATCTATGCGCCCTATGCCGTCGAGACGGGGCTGCCGCCGCTGGCGTCGCTCGCGCCCGAGCGGACCTTCTATGTCAGCGGGGTTTCGAAGATGCTGGCGCCGGGGCTGCGCTGCGGATACATGCTGCCGCCCCCGGGACGACTTTACGACGAGGTGCTGCACCACGTCCGGGCGTTCAACTATGCGCCGTCCAGCTTCGGCTGCCTGATCGCCACACAGTGGATCGAGGACGGCACGGCCGACACGATCGCCCGGGAAAACCGCCAGGACGTGCTGGCGCGGACACAGCTTGCCGAAACGATCCTGGCCGGCGCGATCGAGACGCCGGGAGCGCCGCGGAGCCTGCATGTCTGGCTGCCGATGTCCGAGCTCGACGCCGAGCGGGTGGCGCGGCGAACCTTGCGCGACGGGGTACGGGTCACGCCGCCGTCAGCCCCGATGGTCGGCGACGCGGCGGAGACGGGTGTACGGCTCTGCCTGGGCGGAGTGGCCGATCTCGCCACGCTGGAAACTGCGCTGCTGACGGTGCGCGCGGCGCTGTCGGAGGGGATCGATGCGGGGGTGGGGGATATTATCTGAGGCGGAACGGCGTCCCCAACCCGTGCCGGCTTCCCGCCGCCTATTCCACGATCAGCTGCCCGATCATCCACAGATGGTCCTTGTCGACATAGGTGTAGTCGCCCGGCTTGTCGAACTTCACCGTGGCCGACTGGCCCGGCTGGATCGGGCCGGTCGTCCAGGCGCCGTCGCGGGTGGCGATGGTGTGGATAACCTTGCCGTTGTTGGTCCAGGTCACGCTGTCGCCCACCTTCACCTTGGCGCGGGTCGGCATCAGCGCATACTCGTCGACATATTTGATGTCCTGGCGGATGCCGTTGTTCTCCAGCTCGTTGGAGATCGAGATCTTGTCGGTCCGCACGATCCGGCCGGAGAAGGTGGATTCGGTCGGCGGTACGGGTGGGGCGGGCAGCGCGGCGACCTTGCCGTCCAGGGCGAAGGCCCAGACATTCCCGCCGGCGACCAGCGCGATATAGTCTTTGCCGCCCAGCCGGTAGGCGGTGATCGCGCCGTTGGCCGGGGCGCCGGTCTGGAACTCCCATAACTCGTTGCCGGTCTTGGCGTCGTAGGCCTGGACGTTGCCATCGGGCTGGCCATGGAACAGCACCCCGCCCGCCGTCATGGTCGAGCCACCGCCGAAAGCGATCGGCCAGGGCAGCTTGTCTTGCCAGACGATCTTGTTGGTGTCGGCGTTGAAGGCAGTCAGCAGTCCGTAGGATTTGATGCCCGGCGCGACGGCGGTGAAATTGAAGAAATACGGGTTGGGCTGGCGCCGCGCCCAATGCGCATCCGCCCCGCCTGAGACGAAGAACAGCCGGTTCTTCGGATCATAGGAGGTCGGGGCGAAGCGGGTCGACATCGGATTGATGACGTTCGGCTGGTCGTAATCGATCGGCTCCCAGAAGCAGGCGGAGACGAAGCCGGGCGGCATCGCATCCTTGTCGACGCAGTTGGGGCCGACCTTGTCCGCGCCCACCGGATAAGGCTGGGTCGGCCAGGTCTTCAGCCGCGCATTCTGCGGCACCGGCCGTTCCTCGACGGGAAAGATCGGCTTGCCGGTCTTGCGGTCGAGCAGGAAGAGATAGCCGTCGGTGCGCAGCGCCGCGACCGCCTTCACCGTCTTGCCGTCGACCTTGGCGTCGTAAAGGATTTCCGGGCCGCCGACATCGCTTTCCCATATCTCATGATGGGCGGTCTGGAAGTGCCATTTATACTTGCCGGTCTTGAGGTCCACCGCCACCACGGAGGCCGTGTAGAGGTTGGAGCCGGGCCGCACGTCGCCGCCATATTGCGGATAGGCGCTGCCGGTGCCGAAGATCACCAGGCCCAACTCGGTATCGATCGTGGGCGTCGCCCAGACGCCGCCGCCGCCATGTTCCCAGGCGTCGCTGTCGGCGGGCCAGGTGTCGTGCCCGACCTCACCCGGGCCGGGGATGGAGATCCAGACCCAGACCTGCTTGCCGGTCTTCACATCCAGTGCCGCCAGGCGGCAGCGGAAGCCGGCATCGCCCGAGCCGACGCCGACCAGCACCTTGCCGTCGGCCACCACGGGCGCGACCGAGATGAACTGCCCCGCCGCCGGCGGGTCCTCGCCCGCCAGCCCGTCCCACACCAGCTGGCCGGTCTTGGCGTCGATGGCGGCGACATGGGCGTTGGACAGGCCGACGAAGACCTTGCCGTCCGCCACCGCGACGCCCTTGTTCAGCGCCGAGATGCCGGCGCCCTGGGGTGAGAAGGTCCATTTGATCGCACCGGTCCTGGCATCCAGCGCATAGACCGCGCCGCCGCCCCCACCCTGGATCGCCCCGCCGCCGGCCGCGACATACATCACGCCATCGACGACGATCGGCGATGCCTTGGAGCTTGCGCCCGGCAGCTCGGTACGCCAGGCGCCGCCGAGGGTCTTGGCAGTCTCCGGCGTGATGCTGGTGAGGGGGGCGTAGCGGGTATTGCCGGTGTCGCCGCCGTTTGTGGTCCAGCCGACGTCTGGGGCGGCGTTGGCTGCTGTTAGAATTGTGGTGCTGAGCAGCGCTATGGCAACGGCGCGGATGAGCATGGTGCCTCCCCTTTTTCTATTCCTGGGGAGTCTTTTCCACTCCCACTACTTTTAGATCGTCATTCCCGCGAAAGCGGGAATCCATTCATCCGCCAGCGCGGAGGCACGAAATGGATTCCCGCCTTCGCGGGAACGACGCCGTAAAAAAGAGGGCGTTAGCCCCCTCTCAAACCCTACCGCACGCCCATCGCCGCCGAATTGCTGCGCAGGGCCGCCTCGACGTCGTGCCCGATGGCGGCGTCGTAGTTCTTGTGCATGCCGGTAAGCGAGGATTCGCGCTTGCCGAACAGGACCGAGGGGACAGCGCCGGCTTCCATCATCAGCTGGCAGCTAGTCTGGGCCGGCAGGTCTTCCTCGAGCGACACCTTCATGAACAGGTCGACGGCCTTGCGGGCGGCTTCCTTCTGTTCCGGCGTGCCGTTCTTCGGGCCGTAGAGGCGGAAATTATAATGGCACTCGCCGGGCTCGGTCATCGGTTCGGTGCGCTGGAAGAACAGGACCGGCTGCAGCGGGCCGCCACCGATCACGGTGTTCGGGAAGATCGCATTGACCGAGCCGAAGCCGCAATCGTGCGGCCAGTCCGCCTCCGGAATCGCCTCCAGCGCCTTGATCTGCGGGCCTGAGGTGATCAGCGCATGATGGTCGCCCATCTCCATCACCGGCAGGAAGCCGCCGCCGTCGGTCACGAAGGTGGTGGGGTGCAGGAAGGGCGTGTGGTAGGCCTCCATGCCGCCATCGACCGCATGCTTCCAGTTGATCCGCGCCGGGGCGCGGTAATGCGCGATCTGCTCCCACGAGCCGATATCCAGGTCCTCCAGCAGCGCCTTCATGTCGCCCAGGAATGCATCGAGGTCGAGATGACCCTCGGGCTGCGGATGGACGACGATGACGCCGATATCCTCCGCCGTCGGCAGCGCGATCAGGTCGCGGTTGGCCAGCTGGGCAACGTCGAAGGCCGAGCGGCTGGGCACCGAGATCAGCTCGCCATCATTGTTGAAGGTCCACCCATGATACGGGCAGACGAAGCCCTTGCCGTGGCCGCAGCCCTCTTCCGCCAACTTCACGCCGCGATGGCGGCAGGCATTGAGGAAGGCCTGGGCCTTGCCGTCCTTGTTGCGGACGATGAGGATCGGCTTGCCGGCGATGTCGGTGGCAAAATAGTCGCCGGGATTGGGGAGGTCACCCGACAGGGCGATCAGCTGGGGCCGTTCCAGGAACAGCTTGCGCTTTTCCAGTTCGAACCGGTCCTTGTCGATGAAGCGGCCGATATCCGCCTCCCACGATTCCGCACCGAAGAAGGGCGTATCGTTGTCGATCAACTCCATGATCTGCTTGGCGATCGCGATCCGCGCCGATTTTTCCATCATATCCTCCCCTGCCTTGGGCTCCCCGATCGGGCGTGCGCCCCGTTGTTCCGGGTCCGATTAAAGCGTGAACATATTGTTCAGTCAATCTGGATCGTGGTAGGGTCCCCGCTACACGGATCGACGTTTGGGCGAGAGCAAACCACAATAAAAAGTGACTGGGCAGTCAAAAATTGCAATCGCAAGGGAAAAAGCTTGTCATAACGGCCGCATTCAGCAAGGTTGCCCACGGGGGCCCGGGGAAATCAGGTTCTATGAGCAAGGCACAGTTGAAGCAGACGGATGACGCACCGGCGCCGGTGGCGCGGCGCACGCGCCCGCGCGGCCTGTCGACACTGCATCACGAGCAGATCGAGGACAGCCGCAACCGTATCCTGGCGGCGGCCGAGATCGCCTTCACCCGCAATTCCTATGTCGCGACCACGGTCGACATGATCATCAACATCGCCGGGGTCAGCCGGGCGACGTTCTACAAGTATTTCAACAACCGGTTCGACGTCGCCAAAGGCCTGATCGACCGCTTCATCCCCGAATTGGACCAGCTGTTCGACGCCCTGCCCGACCGGCCGGGCGTGCCCGAGGCGAAGCAGTTCCTCTATGACCTCCTGAAGCTCTACCGCGCCAACAAGCAGTTCACCTGCCTGCTGGGCGAGGTCAGCGGCTCGGAACCCGGCTTCTTCCCCAACATGATGGCGATCCACGACACCCATCTGGAACGCCTCGGCCGCCGCATCCCCGCCTTCCGCCGCGCGCTGGAAGGCAAGCCGGAATCCCCGCTCTATGTGCTGGCGCATATCCAGATCCTGCATCTGTGGGGCCTCGCCAACATGATCGTCTCCAAAGGCTGGGAAGTAAGCCCCGAGCCCGGCGTGCAGTACCTCGCCGAAGAGCTGGTGCGGTTCATCCGCGAGAACGAAGAACCCGCCTGACAGCGGAAAAATACGAAAATCGAGGGAAGACCGATGTTCAAGGCCTGGAAGATTCATGCCGAGGGGCAGCCGCGCGACGTGATGAAGGCGGAGCAGGCCGACCTGCCGGCGCTGGGACCGGGGGAGATGCGGGTCAAGGTGGCCGCGGCGGCGCTGGGCCTGCCCGATTATTTCATGTGCACCGGCCAGTATCCCGCCAATCCCAAGGACGGGCCCTTCACGCCGGGCGGCGAGGTCGTCGGCACGGTGATCGCGGTCGGACCGGATGTGAAGACGCAGATCGGCACGCGGGTCATGGGCATGACGGATTTCTGGCGCGGCTATGGCAGCCTGGCGGAGGAATGCATCGTGCTGGAGGATGAGGTGAATCCGGCGCCCGACTTCATCGACGACGCCTCGGCCGCCGGCATGCGCATCGCCTATCACACCGGCTGGTGCGGGCTGGTGACCAACGGCAAGACCCAGCCGGGCGAGATCGTGCTGGTGCTGGGCGCCGCCGGCGGCACGGGCGCGGCGGCGATCGAGCTCAGCAAGGCGCTGGGCGCCACGGTGATCGCGGTCGCCTCCAGCCCCGAGAAGATCGACTATTGCCGCCAGCTGGGCGCCGACCACGTCATCGACCGGACCAAGGAGAATGTGGTCGAGACTGTGATGAAGCTGACTAATGGCCATGGCGCGGACCTGATCTATGACCCGGTCGGCGGTACGGCGGGCGAGGAGGCGTTCGACGCCATCGCCATGCAGGGCCGCTTCCTGCTGGTCGGCTGGGCCTGCGGCCGCTGGCCGGATATTCCGATCTGGAAGACGCTGATGCGCAACTGCTCCCTGGTCGGCGTCTATGCCGGCCGGTCCTACGCCGGTGACGTCCATCGCGGCATGCATGACGGGCTGATGAAGTTCTACCAGGAGGGCAAGATCCGCCCTATCACCACCCGCACCATCGGCTTCGACGAAGTACCCGACGCGCTGCAGGCGCTGCCGGAAGGTCAGCTCGGCCGCACGGTGATGGTGCTTTAGGGCCTAATCCTGAAAGTTCATTCCGCAGGTCTCATCCGGAACCAACGGTCGACCGTCTAGCGGCACGTCGACCTCATAGCCGGGCAGCTCCCTTGACCCTGTCCAAACATGCCAATGGTCGCCCGCGAGCTCGGCGTACCATCCTGACGGATCGAACGGTTGGGCCTCGGCGCCGAACTGGCGCCGTCCATATGCGCCCCAGCTGTCGTCGCACGCCTTCCATGCCGCCTTGATCGCGGCAGCCCGGCCGATCGTCGCGACATGAGGCGCGCACGCCGAAAGCATCATCAGGATCGCGAGACGCCACATCCGCATGGGATTGCCCTGTCGCTACGAAATCAAGCTGACGAAAAACGCGGCGAAGACCAGCAGCGATGTGACCGACATGGTCAGCACCGCGCCGGCCAGCGTGTCTTTCACGATGCCGACGATCTCGTGCTGGTCGGGATGGACATGGTCGATCAGCTTCTCGACCGCGGTGTTGATCAGCTCCAGCGCCACCACTGAACCCGCGGTCAGCAGCAGCGCCGCCCACCAGATCGGCGCCGGCCGCGTCGCCACCAGCACGGCCAGGATGAAGGCCATGCCGAGCGACAGCGTGCGGAAGGTCCGCTCGGTGCGCCAGCTGGTCTTGATCCCGGCCAGCGCATAACCCAGCCGGCGCAGAAAATTGTGGTTTTTCATTCCGTGGCTCATTTCGCTGAATCCCCCCAATTGTACCACGCTCCTTGGAAAGGGAGACCGATGTCGCTATGTATGTGCCACGTCACATTCCGTTAGGGCTCTTCCGTACTCGCCGCTTCTACAGCTCGACTGCCTAGCTTCTCCCGAAATGAAATTTGATTCAGCCCGCCAACCGGTGGGTTGCCACAGCCTGTCAGGAGAATGACCATGGCTTCAGGTACTGTTAAATGGTTCAACCCGACCAAGGGTTTCGGCTTCATCCAGCCGGACGACGGCTCGAAGGATGTGTTCGTTCACATCTCCGCGGTCGAGCGTTCGAACCTCGGCTCTCTCAGTGAGGGCCAGAAGGTCGGCTACACGATGGAGCCCGGCCGCGACGGCAAGATGTCCGCCGTCGATCTGAAAAGCGTGTAAGCACGCGACGATGGTAGCCGCCGGTTCGCCGGCGGCCGCCTATCCTCCCTTGAATACGACCACCACGCCGACAGACGATTGACGGCTAAAATGGGAGTCGCTCGGGCGCTCCCGAGGTTAGCCGCAATCATGTCCGAAAGCACCGTTACCGCGCAGCCTGCCGCCGATGCGCAGCCTGGGTTGCGCGCGCTCGTCAGGGCGTACGAAACGCCCAGCATCCTCAGAAGCTCCTATCAAATCGCAAGCTCGATCGGCTTCTTCCTGGCGGCATGCGCCGGGATGTACTGGTCGCTCAATGTCTCGTACCTGCTGACCCTCGCCCTGGCGTTCCCGACCGCGGGGCTGCTCGTCCGCGTTTTCATTATTCAGCACGATTGTGGGCACGGCGCTTTCTTCCGCTCACGCAAGCTCAACGACCTTCTCGGTCAATTCTGCGCCCTGCTGACCTTTACCCCCTATGCCCATTGGCGCCGCCAGCATAATTGCCACCATCGCAACTGGAATAATCTCGACCGCCGCGAGCCCGGGCTCGACATCTATTCGACTTGTGTCACCGTCGCCGAATACCACGCCCTGTCGCGCTGGAACCGCTTCAAATACCGCGTGATGCTGCATCCGATCATGGCCTATGTGATTATTCCACCGGTGGTTTTTCTCCTTATGTACCGTGTCCCGTTCGATACGCCGAAGGATTGGACCCGCGAGCGGCGGTCGGTCTATCTGACCAATCTGGCCGTCATCGCCCTGCTGGCGACGCTGATGCTGCGGTTCGGCGTCTGGCAGGTCCTGCTCGTCCAGGTGCCAGTCGTCGCACTGACCTCGATGATCGGGGTCGGGCTGTTCTCGCTGCAGCATCGTTTCGAAGGGACCGTCTGGGCACGGCAGGGGGAATGGAACTCCGTGAAAGCGTCGCTTCACGGCTCGTCCTATTTCAAGCTGCCCCGCGCGCTGCAATGGTTCACCGGCAATATCGGCTTCCACCACATCCACCATCTGAACCCAAAGGTCGCCAACTACCGCCTCGAGGCATGCCACAACGCCATCCCCGCGCTCCGCGAGGGGGTGACGACGCTCAACTGGCTGGAAGGTGTCCGGGCGCTGAGGCTGGCCCTATGGAGCGAAACCGACCAGCGCATGGTCGGCTTCGCAGACGCGGGCAAACGCCCGGCCTAATTGCCCAGCGTCGCCAGCACCGCCTCCAGACAGCTCCGTCCCATTTCGGCCGAGGCTTGGGGCGACCAGCCCTCCGCCGGGTCGGGGGTCTCCAGGCTGTCCTTGAACGGCATCTCCAATGTCATGCCTACAGCGCCGTAACGGCGGGCTACCGCGCGGCAGCACATGCCGGGCGCCCCGTCGCCGCCATAGGTGACGGGATAGCCGACGGCGGTCTGGAACGCCGGATTGGCGTTGCTCAGCGCAGCCTTGAAAGCCTGAACCCCGGCAATCTGGGCCGCGGTTGCGGCTGGATCGGCGTCGCAGCCATCGATGAAGACATGCGGAATGGTCTCGTCGCCATGGACGTCGAGGCAGAGATCGACGCCGGTCTCGTCCATTGCCGCCAGCACCGCCGCCACCTCCGGCGCGGTCTTGGGATCCGGCCCGTGCCATTGCCGGTTGAGGTCGACCCCGGCCGCGTTGCCGCGCAGATTGCCGCGCGCCGCGCCGTCGACATTCACGGTCGGCACCAGATGGACCCGCGCAGCCTTGAGCAGCCGCGCCGCGACCGGATCGGCGGGATCGGTGAGGCGGCCCAACGCCCCCTCCATCCACCAGCTCGCCATCGTCTCCCCGGAATGCTGGCGGCCGAGCAGCCACACCTGGCGCGGACCCTGCCCCAGCGACAGGCACGCGATGTCCCGCCCGTCGACCGACGCGCCGATCGAACGCGCGGTCACAGCCGGATGGGCCACCGCCTGCTCGACGAAGCGCCGATGGCGATCCATGCCGTAGGGCGCGAAGAAGGCGAACCAGGTTTCGCCGGTCCCGGCGCGATGGCTGATTTCGAGCACACCGTCGGCATAGGACGTATCGGCCAGCCGCCAAGTCGTGTTGTCGGCGCTGACGCGGGCACGATAGCCGCTCCAACCCTCAGCGTAGGAGGACTGGCCGGCATTGAGGATCCGGAGCGTGAGGTCCCGCCCTGCCCCGCCACGCACGCGGAAATAGAACCACTGGTACCAGTTGCCGTTGCTGTCCCTGCGGATATTGAGGTCGGCGCCGTCCGCCGTCGCCGCAACCGGCTCGATATTGCCACCGTCGAAGGCGCAGTCGATTTCCAAGCTCATCGCATTCCGCTTCGTCTTGCCCAGCGCATGGCATAGCATGAAACCGCAGAGAGGTGCCGTATGAAGCTCAACGCCGTCTCGACCCGCGATATCCTGATCCAGACCACAGATCTGAAAGCCGCGACGCAATTCTATAATCAAGTGCTCGGCCTCGAAATCTTCATGAGCGAGCCGGCGATGATCGGGCTGGAATCCGGCGCATTCCGCCTGTTCCTAGACAAGGCCGAGCCATACGGCCCCGTGCTGGAATTCAAGGTCGACGATCTGGAAGCAGCGAAAGCTGAGCTGGTGGCGGCCGGCTGCCGGATCGAGAATGACGACCCATCCGTCCCTCGCTGCTATATCCGCGATCCGTTTGGCTTGATCTTCAATATCGCGCAAAAAACCTAGTCGGGCAGCAACGGAACTGTTCAAATCCGATCCGCGTTAATCACAGCCGGCGCATGCGTGATTTGCCCGGTTGTGCGACTTCCCCTGAGGGACTTTCGATATGTCTTTTGCCCGTTTTGCCGCCGCCCTCCTGCTGCCGCTGCTCGCGCTTGCCGCGCCGGGCATGGCGCGGGCCGACGACGCGCCGCTGTTCCATGTCACGGAGGCCACGGTCGCCTGCGCCGACGAGACCTCGGTTCGCACCCTGACCAACCCGAACGACGTCCGCCGCAGCAACCAGGCGTCATACAAGGCGACCTTCGATTCCGGCCGTTGCGTCTCGGTCACGCCGAAAAGCCCGTGGCGCTTCGTCTCGCGCGACAATGACGTCGTGATGATGGATTACGCCGGCACGGTCGGACCGCCGGGATCCTATTACTTCAACGCGTCGCAGCTGGTCGATCCGAACGGCAACCATCCCGGCGATGCGTCGTCGGCTCCGCCGGCCGGCAACAATCCCCCGCCAACGGCGGCCAGCCCGTCCTCGGCGGAGACCGCGCTCGCGCCGAACGCGCCGATCAACTCGCCTGCCCCTCCCGGCACCGGCGTGCAGCCGACCTGGGGCGTCACCAATGTGCTGCTGCTGGCTGTCGCCCTGCTGCTGGCGGCCGTCGTCGGCTTCCTGGTCGGGCGCCGAGGCCCGCGCGTTTAACCAACCGCTCCTTCCGGACTAGCATGGGCGAATCCAACCCGGGATTCGCCCATGCCGTTTTTCCTCACCATCTCAGGCAGCCTGCGGGCCGCATCGTCGAACACGGCGGCGCTGGAGGCATTCGCGCTGCTGGCGCCGCCGCGGCTCACCGTCCGCCGCTACGATGGGCTGGACCGGCTGCCGGCTTTCAATCCGGACCTGGAGAGCGGCGATCTGCCGGGTGAGGTGGCGCGGCTGCGTGCGCTGATCGGACGGGCCGATGCGATCGTCATCTCCTCACCGGAATATGCCCGCGGGATGGCCGGCGCGCTCAAGAATATGCTCGATTGGCTGGTGGGGGCGCTGGAGTTTCCGGACAAGCCGGTGGGACTGATCACCACGTCGCAGCGCGCGGAATATGCGCCCGGCCAGCTGAAACTGGTGCTGACCACGATGTCGGCGCGGATCGTCGAGCCGGCCTGCATAACCCTGCCGCTACTGGGGCGGACGCTGACGGCGGCTGAGATCGCAGGCGACCCCGAATTGTCCGATCAGCTGCGCGCCGCGACCGCGGCGCTGATGGCGGCATGATCCTGGTTGGCGGCCTGTTTGGCGGCCAGCGGCAAGGTGATCCGCACGGTCGTTCCCCTGCCTTCGGTGCTGCGGATCGTCAGGTTGCCGCCGTGCAGCGTGCAAAGCTGCCGGGCGATCGACAGGCCAAGGCCGCTGCCGCCGTATTTGCGCGACAGGCTGCTGGCCACCTGAACGAAAGGCAGGGTCACGCGCTTCAGATCGGCGGCGGGAATACCGCAGCCGGTGTCGCTCACCACCACGGCGGCCCGTGACTGACTGAAGGTGACCCTGACCGCGACCTTCCCGCCGGCAGGCGTGAACTTGATCGCATTCGAGAAGATGTTGAGCAGCACCTGCTTCAGCTTCAGGAAGTCGCCGCGGAATTCAGGGCATGTCTCGGGGATATCGGTCGTGACCGTGATCCGCCCGTCATGTGCCATGCCCGCAACCAGGGCCAGCGACGTGCGGGTCAACTCGCACAGGTCGACCGGCTCGAGATCGAGCTCCAGCTGGCCCGCCTCGATCTTGGACAGATCGAGGATGGTGTTGATGAGTTCGAGCAGGTGCCGGCCGCTGCCGCTCACATCGGCCAGGTACTCTTTGTAGGAATCGGTCCAGCCGGTCTGGGCAATGCCGTGCTCGATCAGCTCGGTGAAGCCGATGATGGCGTTGAGCGGTGTGCGCAGCTCATGGCTCATGTTGGCCAGGAAGTCGCCTTTGGCGCGGTTGCTCGCCTCCGCCTGCTCCTTCGCCCGCTGCAGCTCGTCCTGAACGTGCCGGCGCTCGGTGATGTCGCGGCTGATGACGACCCAGCGTGCGCCGCCATTCTCCAGCTTCTGCACGGTCTTGACCCGCATCTCGACCCAGAAGACGCGGCCGTCCCGGCCACCGGTCTCATACTCCACCGGATCGCCGTCATCGCGCGCCAGCGCCTCGTTCATCAGCTTGGCGCCAAGGCCGTTGATATCGTTGCCGCCCATGACGTCGATCGGCTGGCCGATCAGCGCCTCGGCCGTGCCGCCGAACAGCTCGGTGAACTTGTCGTTCACATAGAGGATCGTCGTTTCCGCCCCGGGATCGCTCTCGAATACGGCAATCGAATCGGTGGAACGCACGACCACCGAACGCAGCAGCTCGACCTGATCCTCGGCCTCACGTTCGCGGGTGATGTCGCGCATCGCGCCGGTGAACAGCATCGAGCCATCCGATTGCGGATGGGGCATCATCGACTGGCGAATCCAACGCACCCGGTCTTTGCCGTCCAGAACCCGGTATTCGAAGCTGCAGATCAAGAGATTTTTGGCCGCTTCTTCCAGCTGCACGCGGAAGTTGAGCGGCTCGGCGCCGCCGATCATCCGCGTATAGACGATCATCGGGTCCTTGCCGACCATGTCCTCCGTGAATTCCAGCAGCCGCCGCACCGATTCGGGAATTGGCGGGATGTCGTAGACGCCGTCGGGACTGCGCCGCATCTCGACCTGGGCGATGGAGAGGTCGGTGGCACCTGCGTCGAGCTGCTGCCGGCTGGCGCGGAGCAGAACGCTTCCGGCCTCCCTCTCGTCGGTGACGTCATGGGCATAGCGCAGTATGCCACCGGACAGGGACCGCCGCTCCTCGATCCGGATGATCCGTCCGTTGCCGTTCTTATATTCGCTGGTCCGCTCCAGGCCGAAGCCGGCGAGCCGGTCCATAAGCTCTTGCCGGGGGTCGCGGACGGCGGGATGCCCGGCAAAAATCTGCTCGGTCGTCAGCGTCTTCGCCGCCGCCTCAAGCATCTCCCTGTAACTCATCCCCTTATGGAGGCTGACGCCGACCGGCAGATATTCCCGGGCAAAATCCTCGTTCCATTCGACCAGCCGATGATCGGCGTCGAATAGCGCGAAGCTGCTCAGAAACTCACCCGACATGCCTTATCGTCTTCCCCGGCACCGCGTGGGTCGGAATGCTATACAGTTACGATAGGCGGCCTGTTTCCTTATGTACCGCGAACCGCAACGCATTACCCACGCCAAGCCTATATATAACCATACAAGCCGCTCAACGTGGGATATAAATAATACAGCATTTGTCTAAATTGCCAGACAATATGCCTTTGTAAGTGTTGATTTTTACCCGCGCAGGTTGCGGGGCACACGCGGCAGGTGAACGGTCTTCAGCTCCAGATAGGGCAGAAGCCCCTCCGGCCCGCCTTCACGGCCGATTCCGGACTGCTTGAAGCCGCCGAACGGCACCGCGAAGTCGATCTTGAACGCATTCTGGGCAAAAGTGCCCGTGCGCACGCCGCGGGCGACGTCATATGCCGCCTCGACATCGTTGGTGAAGACCGCGCCGTTCAGGCCATAGATCGAATCATTGGCGATGCGCATGGCGTCTTTGACATCGTTGTATGGGATGACGCTGACCACCGGGCCGAATATCTCCTCCTGGGCGATGGTCATGGAATTGTCGACATTGGCGAACAGGGTGGGCTCGACGAAATAGCCGCGATTGAGGCCGGTGGGCCTGCCGCCGCCGGTGGCGAGCTTGGCCCCCTGTTCCTTGCCCTTGGCGATATAGCCCTCGACCCGGTCGAGCTGGCGCTTCATGGCGAGCGGCCCAAGCTGGGTGTCGTCGGCGCGCGAATTGCCGACGCGGATGCCCTGCATCGAACTGGAAAAGGCGTCGACGAATTCGTCATGGCGCTTCTTCGACACCACGACGCGGGTCAACGAGGCGCAGACCTGGCCGTTCAGCCGGCACATGCCGGGGGTGAGGGTCGAGACCACGTCGGCGATATCGATATCGTCCAGGATGATCGCCGCCGATTTCCCGCCCAGCTCCAAGGTCACGCGGGCCATACGGTCGGCGCAGACCGTCGCGATGCGGCGGCCGGCAATGGTGCTGCCGGTGAAGGCGACCTTGTCGATCCCGGGCCGGCAGACGAGATAGTCGGCGACGTCGCGCTGGGTGGTGACTAGGTTGACCACGCCCGGCGGCAAGCCGACAGCCTCCATGCATTCCATCAGCATGTAGGCGTCGAGCGGGGTTTCCGGCGACGGCTTCATCACTACCGTGCAGCCGGCGAGCAAGGCAGGCGCGACCTTGCGGACCATGGTGCCGAGCGGCCCGTTCCACGGGCAGATCGCGGCAACGACGCCGACCGGCTCGCGCACCACCATCGACACGCCGCCGCCGAAGCCGGGCTGACGCTCCTCTTCCCATGGGAAGGTCGCGGCCATGTCGGCGAAATATTCGAAGGTCTTGGCCGAATCGATGCCCGCCGTTTTGGTGAAGGAGGACAGGGCGCCCATCTGCTCGGTCCACACATAGGCGAACTCGTCGTTGCGGGCGCGCAGTTGCTGGGCGATGGCGCGCATCTTGTCGGCACGCTCGGCATGGCTGAGATGCGGCCACGGCCCCTCGTCGAACGCCTTGCGGGCAGCGGCAACAGCGCGGTCGATATCGGCCTCGCGCGCCTCGGCGATACGGATAATGGTTTCTTCAGTGTTGGGGGAGACCACGTCGATCATGTTGTCGGTCGACGGCTTCACCCATTGCCCGTCGATGAACAGGCGGTCGGGATGCTTGATACCGACAGAGGGCGGCAACAGCGTATCGGGCATGATCGAATTCCCCAGAAGCTATTTTGTGGCTGAACCTTACAAGTAGGGCAGCGTGCGCCTGGTTTGAAGTGGATTATCGACGCACATGCCTTTAATGGCGGTTACGCCGAACCAATGTCCTGCTCGTTCCCCCGAATGGAGAGAGTTCATGAAGTACCGCAAGCTTGGCGACAGCGGGATCGATGTCTCGGAGATATCGTTCGGCTCGTGGCTGACGACCTCGGGCGGCGTCGAGAAGGACCGGGCGATCGCCTGCGTCCACCGCGCGCTCGACAAGGGCATCACGCTGATCGATACCGCGAATGCCTATGGCCGCGGCATTGCTGAGACCGTGATCGGCGAAGCGCTCGCCGGCCTGCCACGTGACAGCTATGTGCTCGCCACCAAGCTCTATTTCCCGATGAGCGATACCGACCGCGGCCTGTCGCGGGCACAGATCCTGAAGCAGATCGATGCCTCCCTCACCCGGCTCAAGGTCGACTATGTCGACCTCTATCAATGCCACCGCTATGACAATGACACGCCGCTGGAAGAGACCATGCAGGCGCTGACCGAGATCGTGAATGCCGGCAAGGTCCGCTTCATCGGCTTCTCGGAATGGCCGGCCGATAAGATCGAAGCCGCGCTCGCGATGCCCGGCGTCGCGAAGTTCGTCTCCAGCCAGCCGCAATATTCGCTGCTGCACCGGACCCCCGAACGGGCCGTGATCCCGCTCTGCGCCCGCTCCGGCATCTCACAGATCGTCTGGTCGCCGCTGGCCCAGGGCGTGCTGACCGGCAAATACCGTCCGGGCGCGGCAATTCCGGCCGACAGCCGCGCCGCCAGCAACGATATGGGCGCCTTCCTGAACCGCAAATGGCTTGAGCCCCGGACGCTCGAAGCCGTGCAGAGCCTGGGAAAGCTGGCCGCCGAGGCGGGGCTGACCCTTGCCCAGTTCGCGCTGGCCTGGGTCTTGCGCGAACCGAATGTCGCCTCCGCCATCATCGGCGCCTCGCGGCCGGAACAGGTCGATGAAAACGCCGCCGCCTCGGGCCACGACGTGGCGCCCGAGCTGTTCGATGAGGCCGAACGAATTATCGGCGCAGTGGCCTGAACGCCCACTCTCGTCATTGCGAGCGCAGCGAAGCAATCCAGGGCCACCTGGACATTGCCGGGCTAACGGCCCTGGATTGCCGCGTCGCTGCGCGCCTCGCAATGACGGTTAAGAGCTAAATCGCGGCGTTGATGATCTGGAGCTGGGTGAACTCGGCCAGGCCTTCCTCGCCCATCTCGGTGCCGAGGCCGGACTGCTTGGCGCCGCCGAAGGGGACCGCCGGGTTCACATCGATGTGCTGGTTGATCCAGACCGTGCCGGCCTCCATCCGCTCGGCGAGCGCATGGGCGCGGTCGATATCGGAGGACCAGATCGAACCGCCGAGGCCGTGCAAGGATGAATTGGCGCGCGCCAGCGCGTCCTCCTCATCGGTATATTTGAGGACCGGCAGGACCGGGCCGAACTGCTCCTCGTCCACCAGCCGGTTGCCGTCGGCGATATCGCGGACGATCACCGGGCGGATGAAGAAGCCCTTTTCCGGCGTCTCGCCGCCATGGTTCATCACCGTGCCGTAATCGGCCGCCTCGCGGATCAGGCCTGTCACCTTCTCGTACTGCATCCGGTTCTGCATCGGGCCGAGGCGCGTCCCCTGCTGAAGCCCGTCGCCGACCACCGTCTCGTCGGCGAGCGCCGCCAACTCCTTGCACATCTCGTCATAGATCGATTCATGGACATAGAGCCGCTTGATCGCGACGCAGACCTGGCCGCTGTTGGCGAAGGCGCCCTGGAAGATCTTCGGCGCCATCTCCTTGGGGTTCACGTCGTCCAGCACGATGCCGGCATCGTTGCCGCCCAGCTCGAGCGTGATCCGCTTCAGGTTCTCGGCCGCGCTCGCCATCACCTTCTTGCCGGTCGCGGTCGAGCCGGTGAAGGATATCTTGCGGATATCGGGATGGGCGGTCATCGCGCCACCCAGGTCGTTCTGGTCGGTGACGACGTTGAGCACACCCGGCGGCAGTACCTCGTGGATCAGCTCTATCATGCGCAGGGTGGAAAGCGGCGTGGTCGGGGCGGGCTTGGCCACCACCGTGTTCCCGGCCAGCAGCGCCGGCGGGATCTTGAAGGCGAAGATCATCAGCGGGAAGTTCCAGGGGATGATCGCGCCGATGACGCCCAGCGGCGTGCGCCGCTTTTCGATCCGGCGCTTCGGCCCGGCATCGATCGTCTCGACCGGGAGATCCAGCCCGGCGAAATAGCGGAAGAAGCCGACCGCGCCATAGACCTCGCTGGTCGCGTCCGAGAGCGGCTTGCCTTGTTCCTGAGTCAGCAGCCGTGCGAGCTCGCCGGCGTTCTTCTCGATGATGTCGGCCATGGCCATGAGCCGGGCTTTGCGCTCGACGATCGGAAGCCTGGCCCAACCCGGAAAGGCGGCCTTCGCGGCGGCGACGGCCTGGTCGAGCTGGCGGGTGGAGGCGCGGGGACAGGCGCAGATCACCTCCTCGGTCGCCGGATTGATCACATCCATCGACGTGTCGCCGTCCACCAGCTCGCCGTCGATCAGAAGCTTGTAAGCGCCCATCGCAAGTTCCCCTTGTCCCTGTAACCTTTGCCGAAGCACCAGCGTACTATCTGGGTGACTATAGCCGCCGTGCAATCCGATATCGACGGGAAAGCGTCCGGGCTGCACAGTGCGCACATACCCCTCGAGGACCTATCGTGCTGCTTTTCATCCTCGCCTATTTCGGCGGCATTCTGACCATCCTCAGCCCCTGCATCCTGCCGGTGCTGCCCTTCGTCTTCGCCCGGTCCGACCAGCCCTTCTTGAAGAGCGGCCTGCCGATGCTGGCGGGCATGGCGCTGACCTTCGCCGGGGTGGCAACCCTGGCGGCCCTGGGCGGCGGCTGGGCTGTGCAGGCCAATCAGGCCGGGCGCATCGCCGCGCTGGCGTTGCTCGCCTTCTTCGGCATCACCCTGCTGTTCCCCTCGCTGGCCGAGCATGTCACGCGTCCGCTGGTCGGGCTGGGCGACCGCCTGTCCAACCGGGCGCAGACCGGTTCCAGCGACGGTAGCCGCGTCGCCTCGTCCTTCCTACTCGGCATCGGCACAGGTTTGCTCTGGGCGCCCTGCGCCGGGCCGATCCTGGGGTTGGTGCTGACCGGCGCTGCCCTTGAGGGCGCGACGGCCAAGACCTCGCTGCTGCTGCTCGCCTACGGGCTGGGCGCGGCGACCTCGCTGGCGGCGGCGCTCTTGATCGGCGGGCGGCTGTTCAAGGCGATGAAGCGGTCGCTGGGGGCAGGCGAATGGATCCGCCGCGGTCTCGGCGTTGCCGTTCTGGCCGGCGTCGCCGCCATCGCGATGGGCGCCGATACCGGTCTCTTGACCCGCGTCTCGCTCGCCAGCACGGCAAAGCTGGAGCAATCCCTGACCGACCGGCTGATGCCGGAAGCACCGAAGACTACGGCTTCGAACGGCGAACTCGGCAACGAGGGCACGATGCCGCCGCTGACCGGGGCAACACTGTGGCTCAACTCCCCGCCGCTGACGCCGGAGGCGTTGAAGGGCAAGGTCGTGCTGGTCGATTTCTGGACCTATTCCTGCATCAACTGCCTGCGGGCGCTGCCCTACGTCAAAGCCTGGTCCGAGAAGTACAAGGACAAGGGGCTGGTGGTGATCGGCGTGCATGCGCCGGAATTCGCCTTCGAGAAGGACCCGGCCAATGTCCGCAAGGCGGTGGCGGACATGCATATCGACTATCCCGTGGCGCTGGATAACGACTTCACTATCTGGCGCGCGTTCAACAACCAGTACTGGCCGGCCCACTATTTCATCGACGCCAACGGCGTCATCCGCCACCACCATTTCGGCGAGGGCGAGTACGCCGAATCCGAAAAGGTGATCCAGGAGCTGCTGGCCGAGGCCGGGCACAAGGATGTCGGCGGCGGCTTCGTCGACGCCAAGGCCGGCGGGATCGAGATGGCGGCCGACAAGGGCGACGACATGACGCCCGAGACCTACGTCAACTACTCCCGTGGCGAGCGCTTCGCCTCACCCGAAGAGGCGCACGATGCGCCGACCCAGTTCACCGTGCCGGCCACTCTGGACGCCCACCATTGGGGCCTGACCGGAAACTGGACGATCGGCGAAGAGCATTCGACCCTGAACGCACCCGGCGGCAAGATCGTCTACCGCTTCCACGCCCGCGACCTGCATCTGGTGCTGGGCCCGGGCCTGGACGGCAAGCCGGTGCGCTTCAAGGTGACGATCGACGGCAAGGCGCCCGGTGCCGACCACGGCGTCGACACCGACGCCGACGGCAACGGCACCGTGACCGGCCAGCGCCTCTATCAGCTGATCCGCCAGAACGGGACCGTGCAGGACCGGACCTTCGCCATCGAGTTCCTCGATCCCGGGGTGCAGGCCTTCGCCTTTACTTTCGGTTGAGCTTTGCGATCAGCGACTGTGCCGCCGCCGGGTTACGAACCTTCGCGCCTGAGATGAAATAGGCGAAGACGTCGCCGCGCTTGGCCCAGCCCTGGGTCTGCGCGGCGAAGCCGTCCAGCTCGGCATCGGTCACGCCGTGCTCCAGGTCCTCCCGGCTCGCCATCAGGCGGGCATAGGTGAAGTCGGCCGTATGCTGGTCGATCTCGGGGAAATCCTCGTCCTTGGCATAGACGACCGCGGCGTTGTGCTTATGGGCGAGGTCGTAGAATTCCTGGCAGGCGAAGGTCGGGCTGCGCACCTCCAGCGCGTGGCGCAGGCGCACGCCGTTCAGCTCCTTCGGAAGGAGGTCCAGGAAGCCGCCGAAATCGGCCGGATCGAATTTCTTGGTTGCCATGAACTGCCAGTTGATCGGCCCCAGCTTATCGCCCAGCTCGGTCAGCCCCTGGTGCAGGAATTTCCCGATCGACTCCCCGGCCTCGGCCAACACCCGCCGATTGGTAGTGAAGCGCGAGGCCTTGACCGAGAAGACGAACCCGTCGGGCGTTTCGTCGCGCCATTTACGCCAGCTGTCCGGCTTGAAGGTCGAGTAATAGGTGCCGTTGATCTCGATCGAGGTCAGGTGGCGCGAGGCATATTCCAGCTCCCGCTTCTGCGGCAGGTCGTCGGGATAGAACGCCCCGCGCCACGGCTCGAACGTCCAGCCGCCCACACCCACCCTGATGGCTCCGGTCATGTTATCCTCGATTAAACTCTATGCGCTCAAAAACATTTACTCTAAAATGTTTTATCGAGCTGCAAGAAGAATAACGCCGACCGGGGAAATAGCCGAACCATGAAATTGCTGTCGCCTGTCGCGATCGGATCGATGCGGCTGAAGAACCGCATCGTTCTGTCGCCGATGACCACCAACTACGGCAATGACGACCAGACCGTGTCGGAACGGCTGATCGCCTTTCATGAAGCCCGTGCCAAGGGCGGGGTCGGGCTGATCACGGTCGAGGTCTGCACCGTCGATGTGAAAGAGAAATACCAGCCGCAATCGCTGACCCTGGGCGCGGACGACTATATCGAGGGCCACCGGCGGCTGACCGACAGGATGCACGAATACGGCGCCAAGGTGCAGCCGCAGATTACCCATCCGGGGCCGGAATCGCTGGGCTGGCTCTATTTCGGCAACGGGTCGGTGGGCCCCAGCGTGGTGCTCGGCGCCTCGACCTCGGTGCCGTCGCGCCAGCTCGACGTGGCGGAGTTGGATGGCATCGTCGAGATGTATGCCCAGGCGGCCCGCCGGGCGCGCGAGGCCGGCTATGACGGGATGGAGCTGCATGCAGCCCACGGCTACATGATGCTGGGCACGTTCCTGTCGCCGGTTCGCAATATCCGCCAGGACGAATATGGGGCTGGCAGCATCGAGAACCGCACGCGGATGCTGACCCGCGTGCTGCGCCGGATCAAGGAAGTCGCGGGGAAGGATTTCCCGATCACCCTGCGAATCTCTGGCTTCGAGCGGCTGCCGGGCGGGCGGGCCTCGTACGACACGGCCCGGATCGCGCCGATCCTGGTCGAGGCCGGGGTCGATGCGTTCCATGTATCCGGCGGGGTCGCCGACCGGACGGTGTCCGAGATCGTCTGCGGCACCGAATATCCCGATGGCTACAACGTGCCCCAGGCCGAGGCGATCAAGCGCGCGGTCGACGTGCCGGTAATGGTGGTGGGCCGTATCCACGACCCCGTCTATGCCGAGCAGATCTTGCAGGAGGACAAGGCCGACCTGATCGTCCTGGCCCGCCCGCTGCTGGCCGACCCGGAACTGCCCAACAAGGTGGCGAGCGGCCGGCTGGCCGATCTGCGCCGCTGCATCTCGTGCGAGAACTGCATCGATTCGATGTTCCTGTGGCCGGTGGAGTCGAAGATGGCCTGTGCCGTCAACGCCGCCAGCGGGCGCGAGCTCGATCTTGCCTATCGTCCGGCCGAGACGCCGAAGCGCATCGTTATCGTCGGGGGCGGTCCTGCCGGCATGGAGGCGGCGCGGGTGGCCGCCGAACGCGGACACATGGTGACCCTGCTGGAGCAGCGGCTGCGGCTCGGCGGCTCGCTGACCCTGGCCGCGACGGCGCACAGCGACAATGGCCGGTTCCTGAACTTCCTGCTCGGCCAGATGGCGGCGCTGAAGATCGATGTGCGGCTGGGCGTCACGGCCGATATTGCCGCGATCAAGGCGCTGGACCCCGATGAGGTGATTGTCGCCACCGGCGCCAGGCTGAATCTGCCGGCGATTCCCGGCATCGACCTGCCGCATGTGCTGACCGGCGCGACGCTGCGCAGGCTCGCCAACGGCGAAGATGTCGGCACGGCCGGCGCGGTCCCCGGCTGGGTTAAGTTCGGCGTCGGAAAATTCGGCCATATGATCGACCGCCATGCCACGCCGGACCGCATCCGCCGCATGGCAGACTGGTGGCTGCCGGTCGGCAAGCGGGTCGTCGTGGTCGGCGCCGATCTGGCCGGGATCGAGCTGGCCGAATTCCTCGCCAAGCGCGGCCGCGATGTCGCCGTTGTGACCGAGCATGAGGACATCGCACCGGAGATCGGCCCCAAGCGCCGGCTGGAGCATGAGAAGCGGCTGGAGCGGCTGAAGGTCTCGATCAACACCGCGAGCACGGTGGAGCGCATCACCGCCAACGGTGTCGAGCTTCACATGCCGTCGGGCAAAACCAGCATCGTCCACGCCAACAGCGTGATCGTCACCGGCGATCCGGTCGCCGACACCTCACTGTGCGAGGCTCTGACGGCGGCGGGCCTTTCCGCCCACGCCATCGGCGACAGCACCGGCCTCGGCCTCATCGTCAAGGCGGTCTATGACGGGGCGGAACTCGCGAACCGGCTGTAATGATTGAGAGTCGGGAATAGGGACAAGCCCTGATCAGTCCTCATACGTACATCTAACCGAGGCGCGATGCCGTATAGTCCTGCGTAACAAAGAGTCGGGACCACAGGCGGACCGCGGGATGAGGGAACTCACAATGAAGAAACTCCTGGCCGCCTGCCTTCTCTTCACCACCGCAGCCGCCCAGGCCGCGACTACGCATTACGGGTCGATGGCGACGGCCACAGTGGGGCTGGACACGCCGCTGAACGGCAGCATCCCGTTTCCGGCCGGCGAGGCCTGGAACGTCGACATCTCCAAGAAGCCGGTGGATTCGCGCTCGGCCGCGATCATCAAGTCGATCGGGCTCGATGTCGGGCTGCATCCGGATTTCGGCGCGGGCACCTATGCCGGTGCGATCATCGGCATCCCTTATTACGTCGTGTCGTCGAAGCAGAAACCCGTCCCGATCCACTTCACCGCCTATGGCGATGAGTCTGACAAGGGCCCCTACCCGATCCCGTCCAATGTCCGCATCGAAGGCTATAAGCCGAGCGGCAAATCCTTCGGCGGCGACCGGCATGTGCTGGTGATCGATAAGGACACCAACCGGCTCTATGAGATGGACCGCGCCTTCATCCGGCCCGGCGGCGGCTGGAACTGCGATTCCGGCGCGATCTTCCACCTCGATTCTACCAATGTCCGCCCCACCGAAAAGCCCGGCTGGACCAGCGCCGACGCCGCCGGCCTGCCGATCTTCCCCGGGCTGGTGCGCTATGACGAGGCGGTGACGGCGGGCATTATCCGCCACGCCATCCGGCTGACGGTCGAGAATACCCGCAGGGCCTATGTGCCGCCGGCCAACCACTATGCCTCGGACGACACCAGCCCGAACCTGCCGCCGATGGGCGCGCGGATCCGGCTGAAGGCCAGCTACAAGATTCCGGCCAAGTTCAGCCCCGAGACCAAGGCGATCCTGACCGCGCTCAAGACCTACGGCTTCATGGTCGCGGACAACGGCAGCAGCTGGTACCTGTCGGGCGCGCCGGACAATCGCTGGAACAACGACCATCTCGTCGGCGAGCTCAGCCAGGTCAAAGGCTCGAACTTCGAGGTCGTCAGGATGATCGGGGTCGTCGTCGGAAAGTGATCACGTCCAAGGGGTGACCGGCGGCGGCTCGCACGGGCCCTCCGCCGCGACGGTGCCGAAATCGGCAGGGCCGACGATCTCCAGATATTCCATGTCCGGCGAGTAATCGAACAGGTAGTGGGTGATGCCCGGCCGCTGATGGACGACGTCGCCGGCCTCGACCAGGGTCACCTTGTCCTCGTACATGAACTTGGCCCAGCCCTTGGTCATGATGACGATCTGGAAATCGGCGATGTGCTTGTGCCAGCCGGTGCCGTCGGTCGGCGGCAGGGCGGCCCGGACAAGATGAGCGATGACCTGGCCGTGAGTCGCTTTGGCGACGCCCAGGTCGCGATACTGGAAGAAGCCCCTTAAACCCCCATCCTCGAAGTCGGTGTCGCTCGGCTTTATATGGGAAAAGTCGGTATCGGGCACGGCAACTCTCCTCTCGGCTGATCCCCTCGTCAGGATCGCCGCCCGTCGCGCGTTTTCCTCCACCCTTCCGTTCAGCTCACCGCAAGCACCAGATTGCGGATCTGCGGATAGATCTGTCCGTTCCAGCGCTTGCCGCTGAATGTCCCGTAATGGCCGACACCGGCCTGAAGGTGATGACGCCGCAAATGCGGGCGCAGCGTGCTGCACAGATCGTGCGCCGCCGCGGTCTGGCCGACCGAGCAGATATCGTCCTTCTCACCCTCGACCGTCAGCAGCGCGGTACGATGGATCGCGCTCGGCCGCACCTTACGGCCGCGATAGGTCAATTCGCCCTTGGCCAGCAGCGCGTCCTGGAACACCTTGCTGACCGTCTCGATATAGAACTCCGCCGGCAGGTCGAGCACGGCGAAATATTCGTCGTAGAAGGTCATGATCTTCTCGGCCGCCTCTATCCGCCCATTGGCGAGGTGGAAATA
>DATBAZ010000269.1:0-11111 GCA_036271255.1 Alphaproteobacteria bacterium | reverse complement strand
CTGCGGTGCGATGCAGAAGGCCGAGAATATCGATGCGCCTTTGTTCGACACCTGGGTCCTGAACAGCCGCGCGCCGAAAGGCCATTTCGAGGGGTCGGACGGGCGCTGGGTCCATAACTGGGTGCCCAATCCGCGCTTCCTGATCACCGCCTCGGAAGGCGACACGCTGAATTCCAACCCAGACCTGACCGTCCAGAACGACCCCGACCGGTTCGGCACCGGGCCGGAGGAGTTCCTGGTCATGTCGCACTATCAGCCGATCATGGCCGAACGGGTGAAGAAATTCCCGGCCAAGGACTGGGTCGAGGCAGCCGCCGTCGCCGGCATGACGATGCAGGAAATCCGCCCGCCGGAAGAAGCGCTGTGCGATCCGCTGTTCCTCGCTGACGGCATCGCCGCCGAGGTCGACGACCCCGAGCTGGGGCCGATCCGGCAGGTCGGCATCACCTACAAACTGAGTAAGAATCCGGCGCGCATCCAGGGCCCCGCCCCCGCCGTCGGCCAGCATACCGAGCAGGTGAAAGCCGAGGCCGCTTCCGCCGCGCCGCCGACCCAGGCAGGGACCGGCAAGTCGCTGAAGGCGCCGCTGGAGGGTATCCGCGTGCTCGATCTCGGCCTCGCCGTCGCCGGGCCGTATGGGACGCAGATCCTGTCGGACCTGGGCGCCGAGGTGATCAAGGTCAACGCCCTCTACGACACCTACTGGCACCGCAACCATATCGCCTATGTCTGCAATCGCGGGAAGCGCAGCATTGCGCTGAACCTTAAGGACCCCAGGGCGATGAAAGTGCTGCACGAGCTGGTGCAGACCGCCGACATCGTCCAGCACAATATGCGCTATGACGCGGCAGAGCGGCTGGGCATCGACTATGAGAGCCTGAAGGCGATCAAGCCGGACCTGATCTATTGCCACACGCGCGGCCACGAGACCGGCCCGCGCGCACCTTTGCCCGGCAACGACCAGACGGCAGGATGCCTCTCGGGCGTGCAATGGGAAGACGGCGGGATGTGGCGCGGCGGCAAGCCGATGTGGTCGCTCACCTCATTCGGCGACACCGGCAACGGCTTCCTGTCGGCCATCGCCATGATCCAGGCGCTGTATCACCGCGAGAAGACCGGCGAAGGCCAGATGGTGGACACCGCCATCGTCAACGCCCAGCTGCTGGCGGCATCCTATGCCATCGCCTTCCCGGACGGGCGGAGCCTCGACCGGCCGAGGCTCGACGGCGAGCAGTTCGGCTATCACGCGCTGGACCGGCTCTACGACACCGCCGACGGGTGGCTGTGCATCGTCGCCACCAACGAGGATCACTGGAAGCGGCTGTGCGAAGTGGTGCAGCCGTCCCTGGCGCGCGATCCGCGTTTCGCGACGGCGGAGAGCCGCACGGAAAACGACGCCGTCCTGATCGAAATCCTGACGGAGGCGTTCAAGAAGAAGACCGCCGCCGATTGGTTCGCAGCGCTGGATAGCGTCGGCTTCCCCTGCGAAATCTCCGACCCCGAATTCAGCCTGCACATGCATGAGGACCCGGAGCTGATCCGCCGCCGGCTGGTCGTGTCCTATCCGCAGCATTATGTCGGCAAGTTCAACCAGATCGGCCTCGCCTTCGACTTCTCCGATACGCCGGCCGTGATCCAGGGGCCGCCGCTGATCGTCGGCGAACAGACCGCGGCGATCCTGACCGAGCTCGGCTATTCGGCGGCCGAGATCGAGGAGCTGACGAGCGCGAAAGCGATCCTGGCCTGGGCTCCGGAAAGCGCCGCCGGGGGCGTGCCGGCGAATCCCTGGTTGGAAAAGACGGGCTGATGCAGCACCGCCTTCTGAGAATCCCGTCCGGCCTGGACCTGCCGGACGAGGGACCGCTCGACCTCGCCGTTGAGATTTTCTGGCCAGACCGGCTTGATCCGTCCGGGCCGGTGCCAAGCTATTTCTGCCTGCCCGGCGGCAGCATCAATCGGCATTACTACAACCTCCAGGCACCGGGCGACGATAGCTTCAGCTTCGCCGCGATGATGGCGAAGCAGGGCGCAATCACCTTCGCGGTCGATCATCTGGGCGTCGGCGACAGCGACAGCCCGCGCGACGGCTTCCTGCTGACGCCGGACCGGCTGGCCCAGGCGAACGCCAATGTCGCCCGCAAGGCGCTAAACGGTTTGCGGGAGGGCTCGCTGATCGACGAACTCCCGCCGCTCAAGCACCTGGTCTCGATCGGCGTCGGCCATTCGATGGGCGGCATGCTGACGGTGGTGCAGCAAGCGCTGGCCCATCAGCATGACGGGCTGCTGCTGATGGGCTTCGCCAATGCCGGGCTGATCAGCCACCTGCCCGAGCCGGCGCACCACCTGGCCGGCAGGCCGGAGGCGGTGAAGGCCGAGATCGAGGCGGTGGCGCGGACGATCTATCCCGAAGCCTATCAGCGCATCGCCCCCTCGCCTGAGGCGAGCGCGATCTTCCAGGGCGCCAGCGCCGATCGCGTCGGTGTCCAGGCGATCAAGCGGACACGCGACAACCTGCTGGTCATCGGCGGGCTGCAATCGATGATTCCCGGCAGCATCCGGCCGGCCCTCGACACGGTGGATGTGCCGGTCCTGCTGGGCCTCGGCGACCGCGACATCGCCGGACCGCCGCATGAAATCCCGGCCAGCTTCCCGAACAGCCCCGACGTAACGCTGGCGGTGCTGCCGGAAACCGGGCATTGCCAATTCATTTTCCCGTCGCGCGACGCGCTGTTTCGGCGTATCGGCGAATGGACGTCGTTCGTCATCAGGCGCAAAGGTTGGGCATGAAGGTTCTGAAGCTGGGGTCGCGGCACAAGAGCGCCGTGTGCGACACGCAGGTGATGGTGATCCGCGCCACCGCCGAGCCGGTCGATCTGCGCTGCGGCGGCGTGCCGATGATCGAGGCCAATGCCGAGGCCCCCTCCGGTGTGGTTTTGGATGCCGGGTTCGCCGGGGGTTCGCTGATCGGCAAGCGCTACATTGACGCCGCCGACAAGATCGAGCTGCTCTGCACCAAGGGCGGCAATGGTTCCTTGTCGATGGGGGAAGCTGCTTTCGAGGTTAAGCAGGCGAAGGCTTTGCCGTCTTCGGATTAGTGCGTTTTTCTTGGAATTGAGCTTCATGGCGGCATTCACCCCCACCCCACCCTCCCCCCTCAGGGGGGAGGGCTTTTTCCCTACCGCCATCATCCTCCTTCATGTCCCTCCCCCTCGAGGGGGGAGGCTAGGTGGGGGTGAAATGTCTGCGCGGGCGCGCCTGGACGGGAACGCCCCGATATGAACATCGCAATGATCCTGGAGATGGCCGCCGACACCTATGGCGATAGGGTGGCTGTCACCGATGGACATACGACCCTGACTTACACGGAGCTGCGCCAGCGCGCGCTGGCGGCGGCTGAGCTCATCAACGGCAACGGGTCGCGCAACACGGCGCTGCTGGACGTCAACAGCACCGCCGTCCCGGTCGCGCTGTTCGGCTCGGCCCTGGCCGGAGCACCTTATGCGCCGGTGAACTATCGCCTGACGAATGACGAGCTTTCCGACCTGCTGGACCGCATTACGCCGGCAACCCTGGTTACGACCGACGATGCCTTCGCCGGCCTCACCGCGCCGGACGGCATCATCCTGACGGATCGCACCCGGCTGCTCGCCGATGACGGCCCGGAGCGCGCCTGGCCTGACCTCAGCGGAGACGGCAGCGCGGTCGCGGTCCAGCTCTTCACCAGCGGCACCACCGGCAAGCCCAAGGCGGCGATCCTGAGGCACGAGAACGTGGTGTCCTACATATTGGGCACGGTCGAGTTCGCCTCCGCCGAGGAGGGGGACACCTCCCTGATCAGCGTTCCGCCCTATCATATCGCCGGCGTCTCACAGGTGCTGAGCGCGACCTATGCCGGGCGGCGGATCGTGTTTCTGGAGAATTTCGAGGCCCGCGCCTGGCTGGACCTCGCCGCCGCCGAGCGGGCGACCAACGCCTTCGTCGTGCCCACCATGCTGGTCAGGATCATCGAAGAACTGGCGAACGGCCAAGCAGGCGACGCTTGGGACCTGTCGGCGCTCAAGGGCATCTCGTTCGGCGGCGGCAAGATGCCGGTGGCCGTGATTGAGCGGGCGATGGCGCTGCTGCCCCAGGTCGATTTCACCAATGCCTATGGGCTGACCGAGACCAGCGCCACCATCTGCATCCTGACGCCCGAGGACCATCGCGACGCCGCGGCGAGCACGGAGCCGCATATCCGCCGCCGGCTGGGTTCGGTCGGCCGAGCCATCGCCACGGTGGAGATCGAAATCCGCGGCGAGGACGGCGCGGTGCTGCCGCCCGGCGCGCCCGGCCTCATCCACGCACGCGGGGCCCAGGTGGCCGGCGAATATCTCGGCACGGGCAGCACCCTGGATGCCGACGGCTGGTTCCTGACCCGCGACCGGGGTTTCCTGGACGAGGACGGCTTCCTGTTCCTGGAGGGCCGCGACGACGACGTGATCGTGCGCGGCGGGGAAAACATATCCCCGGGCGAGATCGAGGATGTGCTGCTGGCGCACCCCGCCATCCTGGACGCGGCCGCCGTCGCCGTGGCGGACGAGACCTGGGGCGAGGCCATCGGGGTCGCCATCGTCGTTCGGCCGGGCCAAGCCGTGACGGAGGATGCCGTAGTGGACTGGGTCCGCACCCGCCTGCGATCATCGCGCGTGCCCAGCGTAGTCCAGTTCCGCGCCGAGCTGCCCTATAACGAGATGGGCAAGGTGCTGCGCCGCGTGATCCGGGGGGAAATGGCCTGATGAGTCCATAAATCGGGAAGACTAGACTAATGGAAGGTCGTCGCTCCTTTCCATGCCGATGCCGGGCCTGTTAGCTTAACCGGATGGACGTTCTAGACTGGTTGGCCCACTGGTATGAAGGCCAGTGTGACGGAGATTGGGAGCATGGATTTGGTCCCAAGATTAGCACCATCGATAACCCGGGCTGGTCCATAGAGATCGATCTTGAAGGGACAGACTGTGATGGTCGGACCCTTGATCGGATCAAGCATAATTACGAGCACGAAACCGACTGGTGGATATGTTGGACAGAGGACAACGTGTTTCACGCTCGTGGCGGCCCCCTCCACCTTCGTTCACTCCTTGAGACGTTTCGGGATTGGGTAATGAAGGTCCGCTAGCGTGCAAATGCCGGCGGCCTTTAAGCGGTCGTGGTTTCGCGCGTAGAATCTATCATCTAAAGCACCGCGTCGATCAGGCCCCAGCGGAGCGAGATAGTCGCATCGATCCGGCGGGCGGACAAAGCGAGCCAGGCTGTCCGCTGACGACCGATCCGGCGCGGAAGGCTGACGCAGCCGCCGGCGCCGGGGATCAGGCCGAAGGTGATTTCCGGCAGCTGGAAGAAGGTCCGCGCCTTGGCCGTCACATGCCGGGCGAAGGCGGGCAGTTCTACCCCCGCGCCGATGCAGGCGCCGTGCAGCCGGAACTCGGCGCGGTCGGCGCATTCGGCGAGCACGCGGGCCGGCATCCGTATGGCGCGGATCGCATGGCCTGTCGCCGGATCGGGCACGCCGCCGAATTCCGCCAGGTCGCCGCCGACGCTGAAGCATCGCCCTGCGCCGGAGATCGATACAGTTCGAATGGTTGGATCGGCCACGGCCAGTTCCAGCGCCTCGCACAGCGCATCCCGCATCTCGACCGACAATGCATTGCGGCTGGCCGGGCGGTTGAGCACGAGGGTCAGCCGTTCGCCGGATCGGTCGATCAGGACCGGCAGACCATCCGCCGTGCCGGATGCTTCGGGTGGGCGAAACATCTCCAGCCAAGCCCCGAACTCAGGCCCGGCCTGCAGCGTTGCGTAGGCCAGGGATTCGACGATCAGGGCGTCGCCGATCGGCAGTGTTTCGGTCGTCCGCAGCACCTGAACCAGCGTCGCTGCGGCGAGCGGCGCCTTGCGGATATTGGCCGTGATACGGCCCAGCTCCGCTTCGGACGACACGATTGCGTCGCAAGCCATGTCGGGAAGATGATTGTCGCAGCCTGCCGCGATGCCGATCACGGGACATGGCAAGCTCGCCAGCCAGGCATTCAGCCGGTCGCGGTCGAAGACACCGGCAAGCTGCCGCAACGCATCGGAAGCAAGAATCAGAAACGGCGAAACGCCGAGCGGCGAAAACTCCTGCCCAGCGAACGGCGTATTGGCGAGCCGCCGCAGCCCGTCGATATCCTCCAGTCGCGTCACCGCCCCACAAGCCAGACGCCGTTGCGGCCCCAGCCGTCGTAATGGCCCAGTATCTCGGTCGTCACCTCGCCTCGCGCGTAGGTCATCAGGCGGATGTCATGGATCAGCGGATGGCCGCCCAGGATCGAGCGCGGCGCTTCGGGGCCGTTGCTGGTGAAGTGCTCGATGCCGATCCTGTGGATGTCGCGCGTCCGGCTGGCCTCGGCCAGCACATGCTCGAACGCATCCTTCGCCGCCTCGGGCCATTGATAGAGGCAGTGGGAATGGAAAACGCAGACCGGGTCGGGCAGGCCAGCCAGCACATCGGGCAGAACGTGGAGCGCATCGCCCTGGATGACCCGGAGCGGGGTCTTGGCGCGATAGGCGAGCGCGGCCCGAAGCTGCCGCCGGTCTTCGACCAGATCGGCCGGCAGTACCGCATCGATCCAGCGCGCCTCGGCTGCGTCGGTCGGATCGACCGGATTGAGGTCGATGCCGATCCGCTGCGTGACTACCGGCATGCTCGTCGGCACCGGCTTCTTCCCCAGATAGGCGCAGCCTGACACGCGTGGCCCATCGGGGCCGATCTCTGTTCCATCGCCGAAATCGTAGCGGTAATGGTCGAACAGGGTCAGCAGGCCCGCGCTGCAGCCCACCTCGACGATCGAGAACGGCTTGCCGATCAGCCGGGCCAGATGCGCCATAGCCGGCAACAGATAGGCGACGCGGCGAACCACCGTTGTCTGCACCGTCCGGGTCTTCAGAAGTTCAACGATCCGCGCGCGGTGTTCCAGACAGAAGGCGCGGAACGCCGGATAGGCCCCATGCGCGTCGAGCGGCGCATCGGTGATCGACGCGTAATAGCGCGCGAGGGGCGCGTCCGGCTGCTCGAACAGCAGGTATTGGACCGCGCCGAACAGCATGTGCGTCGCCGGCTGACCCGGTGCGGCCTCGTCGGCCAGAGCAAGTATCTCATCGTCGGCCAGGACGTGTTCCGACAGGATGCCGTAGAAGGGCGAGCCCAGTTGCCGGAAGCGCGAAACGGCGTCAGCGAAACGAGCGCTTACCGACAGCGTGGCGTTGGTGATCTCGGACTTCAGCACGCGTATCTCTAAAGCGGACCCAATATCGCGGCGCTGCGCCCGGCTGAAGCCAGCACGACCTCCGCCCCCTTCACCTGATTGGCGGCGGTGCCGCGGATCTGGCGGACGGCCTCCAGCAGATTGTTGACGCCGTGGATATAGCCCTCGCCCAGCAGGCCGCCATGCGTGTTGACCGGCAGGCTGCCGGTGAGCGCGATATGGCCGTCGCGGATGAAGTCCTTCGCCTCGCCCCGGCCGCAGAAACCGTGCGCCTCCAGCGCCATATGGACGATGGGGGAGAAATTCTCATAGAGCAGCGCGACGTCGATATCCTTCGGCCCCAGGCCGCTCTGGTTCCAGATCTGGTCGCTGAGCGCCCGCACGTCCTGGAACTCGGTCATGTCCGGCCGGTAATAGTTGAACATCTCGTGGCTGCCATGGACGTGGCTCTGGGTGGCGGCCAGCACCCGTACGCCGCCGTTCCGCAGGTCCTTGGCCCGGTCGGCCGAGGTGACGATCAGGGCGACCCCGCCGTCGCTTTCCTGGCAGCAATCGAGCAGGCGCAGCACCGGCTCGACGATCCACCGGGAATTCTGGTGATCGTCCTTGGTGATCGGCTTTTCATAGAACCAGGCGCGTGGGTTGGTCGCCGCGTTGGCGCGGGCGACGACGACATAGTCGGCCAGGTCCGCATTGGTGACGCCGTAGGTCTCCATATAGGGCTGATACCACATGGCATAGATCTTGGCGGGCGTGTCGAGCCCGAAGGAGACGTGGATGTCGCGCTCCTGCGGGGCGCCGAACGGCTGACCGAACCGCTTTCCGGAACGCTCGTTGAAGGCGCGGTAGATCAGCACCGCCTTGGCCATGCCGGCCGCCACGGCAGCCGAGGCAAGCTGCACCGTGGCGCTGGCCCCGCCGCCGCCGCCCGGCGTGCGGGCGACCCATTTGAGCTCCGGCACGCCCAGGTTTTCCATCACCGCCAGTTCGTCGTTCGAATCCAGCTTGAAGGTGACCATGCCCTCGATGTCCGATGGCTTCATGCCGGCATCGTCGAGCGCCGCCTTGGACGCCTCGACCGCGAGCTGAAGCTCGCTGCGGCCTGAGAATTTGGAGAATTCGGTCTGGCCTATGCCGACGATGGCGGTGTTCTGTAGCAAGGTGGTCATTGCGCGGCCCCCGCCGGACGAAACTGGTGGAGGAAGACGCCGTCGACATCCTGGAAGGTGACCTCGACCGGCATGCCGAGGCGGACCTCATCCGGGGCCGCGTCCTGGAGATTGGAGACCAGCCGTTCGCCGCTGTCGAGCTCGACCAGGATCACGATGCGCGGGTGGGCGTCCGGCCGGGTCGGGTGCTTGGAGACGATCCAGGCGCGTATCACGCCGCGCCCCGCCGCCGCCTGCGGCTCCCATTCCAGCGATTGGCACGACGGGCACATCGGCCCCAGCGGCTGGCGGATGGCGCCACAGCCGCTGCAGCGCTGGAACAGAAGCTTTCCCTGATCGACGCCTTCCCAAAAGAAATCCTGGTCGCCCATTCCTCACCCTTGCTGGCCGGGGCCTTTTATCGATGAGCACGCTACACCGGCGCCATGGGGTCAAGGATAGCAAAAACTATCAAAATTCAGGGCGTAATCGGACACAGACCGCAGCGAACCCAATCCGATTTTTGATCGCGGAAAATACAGCATGATGGTTTTTCTTGACCCACCATGGTTGGGTGGCCGCAATTCCCCTGCAAAATGGCGAACTCAAATCGGCAGGTGAAACACCCACGATGTTGATTGGCGTTACGGTACCCAATATCGGCCCGCTGGCGCTCAGCGGCGCGGCGGTCGAGATCGCGGAGCATGCCGAGCAGCTGGGCTTCGCGTCGGTCTGGACGGTCGACCATGTCGTCCTGCCGCATGTATCCTCCCAGTCCTATCCCTATACGAGCCTGCCCGGGGTCAGCCTGCCGGCGGATTGGCCGATGCTGGACCCGCTGGTCACCCTTGCGGCGATCGCATCGCGGACCAGCCGGGTGTTGCTGGGCACCGGCGTCTATCTGCTGCCGCTGCGCCCGCCGGTGATCAACGCCAAGCTGGCGGTCAGCGTCGATATCCTGTCGCGCGGGCGCCTGTTGTTCGGCGTCGGGCTGGGCTGGATCAGGGAAGAGTACGAGACGCTTGGCGTGCCGTGGGCGGATCGCGGCCGCATGTTCGATGAGCAGATCGATCTGCTGCGCACCCTCTGGCGCGACGCGGCGCCCAGCTTCGACGGCGATTTCTGGCGCGTCGGCAACATTGGATTCGAGCCGAAGCCGGTGAACGGTACGATCCCGTTGCTGATCGGCGGCAAGAACGACATCAGCCGGCGGCGTGCGGCAAAACGTGGCGACGGCTGGCACCTGATCGACATGGAACCCGAAGAAGTCATGGCCGCCAAAGCCTTACTGGCCGAAGACTGCCGCACAGCCGGGCGGGCACCGGAAGATGTGCCGGTTTCGATGTATGCCTCGCTCTTGATCGCCGAACGGGACTTGCCCGATAACGAGCGGCAATTCCCATTGATGGCATCGGTCGATCGGATCGTGGCCAAGCTCGACGCCTACCGGGCGGCAGGGCTCGACCACGTCGTTCTGGCGGCACGAGGATTAAACACTTTGAAAGAGTATAAAGAACTCTTCGGCCGTATCGCCGGCGAGATCCTGCCGCGGCTGGACCGTCGGCCGTGAGCGGCGTTCTGCATCCCATGGACGATGCCGTCGTCCATCCCGAAATCGATTTCGCCACCGATCCGCTGCCGGGCATCCAGGCGCTGACGGGCGCGCTGCGCGAGGAGGGCCGCTTCTTCCCGGTCATGCGCCATGGCGAGAAAGCGCTGCTGGTCACCCGCTACGACGATGTCGGCGTCGCGTTCGGCGACGAGAAGGACATCCCGCTGTCGGCCGGGGCCAAGAAGTTCGCCGAGCCGGCCCAGGGCCGCAGCCTGTTCTCCATGACCGGCGAGGAGCATCGCAGGCACCGCGCCCTAGTCTCCTCGGCCTTTACCGCTTCCGCCATCGACCGCTATGAGCAGGAGCTGATGATCCCGGAGGCACGCGGCGCGCTGAGCCGGCTCGCCGTGGCCGGTGGGGGCCAATCGGACCTGATCGGCGAATTCGCCGAGATGTACGGTATCTCGGTCATCGTCCGTATCCTCGGGCTGCCGGTCGAGGACGACCGCAAGTTCAAGCGCTGGGCACACGACCTGACGGCGTCGAGCTGGGCCCTGGAGGATGCGCTCAAGGCGTCGCGCGAGTTCGAGGACTATGTCACGCCGATCATCCATGAGCGCCGGCGCGGCAATGGCGACGATTTCCTGTCCCGTCTCGCCCGGGCTGAGGTCGAGGGCGAGCGGCTGAAGGACATCGATATCGTCTCCTTCCTGCGTGTGCTTTTTCCGGCCGGGGCCGACACCACCTTCCGTCAGCTGGGCAATTTCCTGCTCGCCATGCTGACACTGCCCGACCTCAAGCAGGCGCTGCTCGCCGACCGCAGCCTGATCCCGGCGGCGATCGACGAGGCTCTGCGCTGGGAACCGGCGATCGGCCTTTATCCGCGGCTGGTGCCCCACGATGTCGAGTGGCGCGGCGCCTTCATTCCCGGCGGCACCTTCCTGCTGCTGTCGGTCGTGTCCGCCAATCGCGACCCGCGCATGTTCGACGATCCCGAGACATTCGACATGACCCGCCGGGCGAAGAAGATCACCACATTCGGCGCCGGCATCCATTTCTGCATCGGGGCGGTGCTGGCCAGGCGCGAGATGGCCGTGGCAGTCAATGCGATCCTGGACCTGTATCCGGACCTGG
>DATBAZ010000268.1:0-4000 GCA_036271255.1 Alphaproteobacteria bacterium | reverse complement strand
GAAAGGCCTTGGAAGTTCGAGTCTTCTCCTGGGCACCAGTCGCGAATCGGGATACCGGACCCTTCGGGACTTGTCGGTAAATCCCGGTTTGGCGACTGATGGCGAACGAATATCCCCCTCCCCTGCTTTATCGTAACGATCTGCCGGACGGGCTGGACCTCGGCCCGGTCATCGCGATCGATAGCGAGACGATGGGCCTCAACCCCCATCGCGACCGCCTGTGCCTGGTGCAGCTGTGCTCAGGCGACGGTCAGGCCCATCTGGTTCAGATGGTGGACGGCAACTATGACGCGCCGAACCTCAAGAAGCTGCTGACCGACCCGAACCGGCTGAAACTGTTCCATTTCGCCCGCTTCGACGTCGCCGTGATGAAGGCCTATCTGGGCGTCGTCACCGCCCCGATCTATTGCACCAAGATCGCTTCGCGCCTGGTGCGCACCTTTACCGACCGGCACGGGCTGAAGGATCTGGTCCGCGACCTTTTGGGCGTGGAGATCAGCAAGCAGATGCAGTCATCCGACTGGGGCGCCGCGACTTTGTCGCCCGAACAGCTGAAATATGCCGCCAGCGACGTGCTGCACCTCCATGCGATGCGCGAGAAGCTGGACGAGATGCTGGCCCGCGAAAACCGGACCGCATACGCCCAGGCCTGCTTCGATTTCCTGCCGGTACGCGCCGAACTCGATCTCGCCGGTTGGGAAGAGATAGACATTTTCGCGCATTAAGCTCAAAGCTTAAGGCAAATGGCCGACAGACATTCCAGCGATTCGATTGGGGTCGAGCGGGAAGATGGCCCAGCCGAGCGGCTGAGCCATATGTCCACCTTTTCGCGCCAGGCGCCCTATGCCCCGACCTATAGCATCATGGTCCGCAGGTTGCGGATCATCCTGCCGGCAGTCGCCGTGCTGACGGTCGGCATTGTCGTGCTGTGGCCCAAGATTCGCTCGATCTTCGTCCAGCCGACCCAGACCACGCAGGATGAACGCCAGGCCAAGATGGTGAACGGCCGTTATGTCGGCTCGGATTCGCATGGCCGGCCCTACACGGTGACCTACGACTCGGCCCTGCAGCCCCCGGGCGGCGGACCGATCGAGATGACGAACCCGACGGCCGAGCTGATGCTCCAGAACGGCCACTGGGTGGCTGTGAAGGCCGAGCAGGGCCGGTATGACCAGCAGGCCGGCCTGATCGACCTGTCCGGCCATGTCGAGCTGTTTCACGATGACGGCTATCGCTTCATGACCGAGAAGGCGCATGTCGAATTCAACAAGAATCTGGTCTGGGGCGAGCGCGCCGTGACCGGACGCGGCCCGCGCGGCGAGGTGACGGGGCGCGGCTTCCGCGTCATCAATAACGGCGATTCGATCGTGATCACCGGCGCCGCCCGGCTGCTGCTGCGCCCCGACGCCGCCCAGATGCCCCAGCCGGATGAGGCGAAGAAGTGAGGCCGACCCTGCGTCTTCCCGCATTGCTCGCCGCCGCGCTGCTGGCGGCCGCCGCCGCCGCCGGGGCCCAGGCCCAGGCGACGAAGCCGGTGCCCGTTGCCCCTGGGCCCGCCCAGGCCTCGACCCATGACGAAGGCACGCTGGAGGTCACGGCCGACCGCGACCTGGAGTGGCTGCAGAACGAGAAGGCCTATGTCGCCCGCGGCAACGCGGTGGCAAAGCGCGGCACGGTCACGCTGATGGCCGATACGCTGATCGCCTATTACCGGCCGCTGAAGACCCCGGCCACGCCGGTGAGGGAGAAGGAAGCCCATCCCGGCGCAGTGCAGCAGGGCGGCTTCGACAGCGGCAATACCGAGATCTGGCGGGTCGTCGCCGAGGGCAATGTCCATCTGATTTCCGAGGACAAGGATGCCTGGGGCGACCACGCCGAGTACGACAAGGACAAGTCGGTCACGGTGCTGACCGGCAAGGCGCTGAAGGGCACGACCCTGGAAGATACGGTGACCGCCCGCGACAGCCTGGAATATTGGCAGGACAAGGATATGGCGGTGGCCCGCGGCAACGCCAAAATCGTCAAGGTCAACGGCGACACCCTTGAAGGCGATTTGATCGGGGGCCACTTCGAGAAGGACTCCCACGGGACGTCCGTCCTGAAGACCATCGAATCCAAGGGAAACGTCGTGATCACGACCGCCACCGACATCGTCCATGGCGATGAGGGCGTTTATGAGCTGGCGGCGAAGCGGACGGTGCTGTTCGGTAACGTGATCGCAACCAACGGCGGCAATGTTATCAAGGGCGCAAGCGCGGAGGTGAACATGGACACGGGCATCAGCCACGTCTTCCCCGGCACCAATCAGAAAGTCATCGCAGTGTTCAAGCGCCAATCCACCCCTTCTGATTCGACTCAGAAATCGGCTTCGGGCGAAAAGCACTGATGTCGTCCAATCCCCCCAGCCAGCCGCCCAAGCCGCAGCCCAAAGCCGCGGCGGCGAAGACCGCTGCCAAAGCGCAGGCTACCGCCAAAGTCGATGCGCCGAAGGCGCAGGCCAAACAGGCCGCGCCCGAAACGTCCGCGCCGCCGATCGTCAAAGCCGAGTTGCCGAAGGTCGAGACGCAAACCGCCGCGTCGGCGGCACCGGCCATCGAGCCGACCGCCCGAGCCCTTCCGCCGCAGGCGCCGATCCGGGTCGAGCCCCAGTTCGTCAGCATGGCGCCGCGCGCGCCCCAGGCGAACGGATCGGCCTCGGGCGGCCCGCGGCTGGTCGCGTCCAATTCGGGGCTTACGGCCCGGCATCTGGGCAAGCAATTCAAGCGGCGGCCCGTCCTTCGCGACGTCACCGTGTCGGTTCAGCGCGGCGAGGCGGTCGGGCTTCTGGGCCCGAACGGCGCCGGCAAGACCACCTGCTTCTACATCATCACCGGCCTGATCAATGCCGATACGGGCACGATCGAGATGGACGGCGTCGACATCACCCATCTGCCGATGTATCGCCGCTCGCGCATGGGCATCGGCTATCTGCCGCAGGAAGCCTCGATCTTCCGCGGGTTGACGGTCGAGGAGAATATCCGCGCGGTGCTTGAGGTGGTCGAGCCCGAACGGGACATGCGCGAGGCGACCCTGGACGACCTGCTGGCCGAATTCTCGATCTCGCATCTGCGGCGCACCCCGGCGCTGGCGCTGTCGGGCGGCGAGCGCCGCCGCGTCGAGATCGCCCGCGCGCTGGCGTCGCGCCCGCAATTCATGCTGCTGGACGAGCCGCTGGCCGGCATCGATCCGATCGCCGTGGGCGAAATCCGCGAGCTGATCTGGCATTTGCGCAAACGCGGTATCGGCGTGCTGATCACCGACCATAACGTCCGTGAAACGCTCGATATTGTCGACAGGGCATACATCTTGCATGACGGATCGGTCCTGATGGATGGACGCCCGTCCGAAATCGTGGCACACCAGGATGTGCGTCGCGTCTATCTCGGCGAGAGATTCAGCCTTTAGGCATTTCTGATCGGGTTCGGCGGCGGCGCTTTGGTGCTGCCTAACGATCGAGCCCTGATGCTTTTGACCGCCCTCCCTTCTCTGACAGTCAGATTCGGCTGAGGGCGGCGGCATGACCCTCGTTCAAAGACTGGACCTCAGGCAGGCGCAGACGCTTGTCATGACGCCGCAGCTGCAGCAGGCGATCAAGCTGCTGCAGCTGAACAATCTCGAGATCGGGGAATTCGTCGCCCAGGAGCTGCAGCAGAACCCGCTGCTGGAGGAGTCCGGCCACACCGACCAGGACCGGCCGATGGACAATACCGAGGCCAGCCAGGATCGGGTGGCCTCGGCTGCGCCCGGCGAGGGCCCGGCGGCGATCGACGCCGAGGCCGGCCAGTTCGCCGCCGGTGGCCTGGACGGCGAGTCACGCGACGTCGCCGATGGCGTCGAGCATTCCGGCGACCGCGATATCCCCACAGGCGGCGACGGCGCGATAAGCTTCGCCGGCACGGGCGGCGGAGGCAATTTCGACGGCGAGCTGACCGATTTCACCGAGCGCATGTCGCAGGAACTG
>DATBAZ010000267.1:0-11776 GCA_036271255.1 Alphaproteobacteria bacterium | reverse complement strand
GCTCAGCGGCGTGTTAGTCGCCTGGGCGACGAACAACGTGGCGAGCGTCATATAGATGTTGGTGCCGTCCAGATTGAACGAATAGCCGGTCGGCACCACCAGCCCGACGACAGGCTTGGGGCAGCCCAGCGCCTCGAGCTTCGCCATCAGCGACGGCAACGCGCTCTCCGACGAGCTGGTGCCGAGCACGACCAGCAGCTCCTCCTTGATGTAGCCCAGGAAGCGGAAGATCGAAAAGCCGACGAAATGCGCGATCGTGCCCAGCACCAGGATCACGAACAGGGCCGAGGTCAGGTAGAAGGTGGCGATCAGGCCGAGGAGGTTGCCCAGCGCCGCCGGCCCGTACTTGCCGATGGTGAAGGCCATGGCGCCCAGCGCCCCCAGGGGCGCCACCCGCATGATGATCCCGACCACGGCGAAGACCGCCTTCGACACCTGGTCGATCAGGTCGCGCACCATGCGCCCCTTATCGCCCAATCCCATCAGCGCGAAGCCGAACAGGATGGCGAACAGCAGGACCTGGAGGATATCGCCCCTGGCGAAGGCGCCGACCACGGTATCCGGGATGATGTTCATCAGGAACGGGACGACACCCTGCTCCTTCGCCTTATCGGCGAACTGCGCCACCTTGGCAGGGTCCTCGCCGGCGGTCGGGAAGCCCTCGCCGGGCTTCAGCACGTTGGCGACGGTAAGGCCGATCACCAGCGCAAGCGTCGATACCGCCTCGAAATAGATCAGCGCCTTGCCGCCGACCCGGCCGACCTTCCGCACGTCGGTGACGCCGGCGATGCCGGACACCACGGTGCAGAAGATGATCGGCGCGATCATCATCTTGATGAGCTTGATGAAGCCGTCGCCCAACGGCTGCAGCGCGACGCCGGCAGGCGGCCAAAGCCAGCCGATCAGCCCGCCCAGCAGAATGGCCGCGAGGACCTGGACATAGAGTGTGCGATAGAACGGCCTCTTCGGCCCCGCGACGGTGACGACCTCACCCATCAATATCCCTCCGGCTTTGCAACAGTATCGCAGAGGCCACAGGCAAAATCGAAGTTTCCATTTGGCGGCCGGCGACATTGCCAACCGGGCCCCGCTCGATTATTCCGCGATGCAATGCCTGCATCGAAAGACGGGCCCCGGGGGAAACTCAGTCAGGAAGCTTCGATCATGAGACATCGCCGCCTGTCGGCTGCCGCCCTTGCCGGGCTGGCAAGCCTCGCCGCACCCGCCTGTTTTGCCGGCGATGGCGCCGCTGCCCAGCTGGACAGCGGCCATACCGCATGGGTGCTCACGGCCTCCGCGCTGGTGCTGTTCATGACCCTGCCCGGCCTCGCCATGTTCTATGGCGGCCTGGTGCGGGCGCGGAACCTGCTGTCGGTGCTGATGCACAGTTTCGCGATCTGCTGCGTCGTGTCGCTGATCTGGGCGATCTTCGGCTACAGCGTCGCCTTCGACGGCAACGCGCCCTGGCTGGGCGGTCTGGGAAAGAGCTTCCTCGCCCATCTCGACCACTTCCGGGGAACCACCGGCCTGCCGGAGAATGTCTTCGCCCTGTTCCAGATGACGTTCGCCATCATCACCCCGACCCTGATCATCGGTGCGTTTCCTGAGCGGGTGAAGTTCTCGTTCGTCGTGATGTTCAGCGCGCTGTGGCTGATCCTGGTCTATCTGCCGGTCGCCCACTGGATCTGGGGCGGCGGCTGGATGGCGCAGAAAGGCGTGCTCGACTTCGCCGGCGGCATCGTCGTCCACACCACGGCCGGCGTCTCCGCCCTGGTTGCAGCCCTTCTGATCGGGGCGCGGCACGGCTTTCCCCATCATCTGACCCCGCCGCACAATCCGGGCATCACCATGGCGGGCGCCGGCATGCTGTGGGTCGGCTGGTTCGGCTTCAACGGCGGCAGCGCGCTGACCGCAGACGGGGTGGCCGGCTCGGCGATCCTTTGCACCCATCTGTCGGCATCCGCCGCGGCCGTCGCCTGGATCGCGCTGGAGCGCATCCGCATCGGCAAGGCGACCTCGGTCGGCATCGTCACCGGCGCGGTGGCGGGCCTGGCGACAATCACCCCGGCCTCCGGCTATGTCGGGCCCGGCGGCGCGATCGCGATCGGCGCTGCAGGCGGCATCGTCTGCTTCTTTGCGACCTTGATGATCAAGCACCGCTTCAAGGTCGACGATTCGCTGGATGTCTTCGCCGTCCACGGCGTCGGCGGCATGCTGGGATCGGTCCTGCTGGCGGGCTTCGCCCTGCCGGCGCTGGGCGGCGTCGGCTTGGCCGACGGCATGAGCTTCCTCCCCCAACTCAAGGTCCAGGCAATGGCCGTCGGCCTGACCGGCCTGTGGTCCGGCATCGTCACCTGGGTCATCGTCCAGACGCTGCGCATGACCACCGGCCTCAGGGTCACCCGGGAAGAGGAATATGACGGGCTGGACCTCTCCGTTCACGGCGAACGTGCCTACGATTTTAACTGAATTTTATATTTACCCGGGTAATATTGACAGGCTGAAGCTTTCCACGTAATAACCGCGTCCAATAAAGGCGAGGGAGACGACGATGGACGAGCTGCAGCCGAGCTGGTCGGTTTTCCAGGGCACGAAGCGCATCGCCGCCGGCGCGCTTGCGGATGCCGTTCTTGCCGCCAAGGCCGCGATCGACGGCGGCGGCACCGAGGCCGTCATGGTGTTGGACGACCTGACCGCCGAGCGGGTGGAGATCGATTTCCGTAACGACATCGACCTCATTCTTTCCCACCTGCCAAAACCGGTTCCAGCCGAACCCGCCCCCGACGCGCCGCGCGGACGCGGGCGCCCCAAGATGGGGGTGGTGGCGCGTGAGGTGACGCTGCTGCCGCGCCATTGGGAATGGCTGGGCCGCCAACCCGGCGGCGCTTCGGTGGCGCTGCGCAAGCTGGTCGAGGAGGCGCGCCATACACACCGCCATCGCGACCGGGTTCGGCAGTCGCAGGAGGCTGCCTATCGCTTCATGTCGATCATGGCGGGCGACCGGGCGGGGTTCGAGGAGGCGACGCGGGCCCTGTTCGCCGGCAGCCACGCCCGCTTCGATGCGATCACCGGCGGCTGGCCGACCGATATCCGCGATCACGCGCAGCGCCTAGCGGCGGATGCATTCGTCGAGGAGACTGAGTAAGCTCTGGCCATGCCGGCCCTGTCCGCACCGCTGATCCAACGCACGCGCCGCCTGGCGCTGACCGCGCTGGACCTGGCGCTGCCGCCGCGCTGCATCGGCTGTGGAGAGCGGGTGGACGCCAACGGGCTGGCCTGCGCGGCCTGCTGGTCGCGCCTGACCTTCATTGCCCCGCCCGTTTGCGACTGCTGCGGCGCGCCGTTCGATTTCGCGGTCGAGGGCGTGCGCCGCTGCGCCGCCTGCTATGCCAACCCGCCGCCATACGATAGGGCACGCGCCGCCGTGCTTTATGATGAGGCGAGCCGGGGCCTGATCCTCGGTTTCAAGCATGGCGACCGGCTGCACGCCGCCCCGGCCTTCGGCGCCTGGGCCGCCCGCGCCGGGGCCGAACTGCTGGAGGATGCCGACCTGATCGTCCCGGTACCATTGCACCGCTGGCGGCTGATCAAGCGGCGGTACAATCAGGCGGCCCTCATCGCCGAACACGCCGCCCGGCGCTCCGGCGTGACGCACATCCCCGACCTGCTGATCCGCCATCGCGCCACGCCGAGCCAGGCGGACATGGGCCCGTCCGCCCGTGCCCGGAACGTCGCCGGCGCCTTCGGCCTCAATCCGCGCCATGCCGCGCGGGTCAAGGGTTCCCGCATCGTGCTGGTCGACGACGTGCTGACGACAGGCGCAACCATCGGCGCCTGCGCCCGGGTGCTGCGCCGCGGCGGGGCCGCCCGGATCGACGTGCTGACCCTGGCCCGGGTCGTGCTCGCCGGCTAGAACCTACTTCCCCGTCAGGCCTTCGTGCGGGTGACGCTGGTCGCCCCGTCGGTTCGCGCGGCGGACATAGGTGATGACGGCGTCCGGGTGCTGGTGCTTGGCCTTGAGGGCGGCAATCAGCGCGTCCTCGGCGTCGATCGTCAGCACTTCGGTGCGGGTGCTGTGCCTGAGACCGACCGTATGACTTGCGAACATCGCTGATCCTCCATGCAACGGTGCAGATCGAAAGATCACTGTGCACCAATCGTGCGCCGATGTGGAGCGTGGGTTTTCCCAGCACCCCTGAGGCATCGGATATTGTTTCATCCCGGGTGAAAATTTCGGAACCATTAACGGGAGCGCGCCTTCCTCCGAGTAGCGATGCCGTCAAAACGGCAATATTTCAACACGTTATCCCCGGAGAAATCATGGCAACAGCCAAACAGGACGCTATCGCCCTTCTGAAAGCCGATCACCGCAAGGTGGAAGGCCTGTTCGAGCAGTATGAGAAAGCCCGCTCGACCGACAAGAAGCTCTCGCTGGCGAAGGAAATCTGCACGGAGCTGACCGTGCATACGATCATCGAGGAAGAAATTTTCTATCCGGCCTGCACCGGAAAGGTCGAAGAGGACTCGCTGGACGAGGCCTATGTCGAGCATGACGGCGCCAAGATCATGATCGCCGAGATCGAAGGCAGCGGTCCGGACCAGCCGTTCTACGATGCAAAGGTCAAGGTCCTCTCGGAGGAGATCAAGCATCACGTCAAGGAAGAGGAGCGGCGCTCGGAAGGTCTGTTTGCCCAGGCGAAGGCCGCTGGAGTCGACATGGACGCGCTGGGCGCACGGCTCGCCGCCCGCAAGAAGGAACTGTTGGCGCAATTCAAGTCGAGCGGGCTGCCCAGCCCCGAGACGCGCAGCTTCACCGGCCATAAGGTGATCCAGAAAAGCCCCGTCGGCGCTTCGGCGGCGGCCTGACGGTACAGGGCCGGGACCTGGCGCCCGGCCCGCATACCGATCCAGGGGCGAAAAGCCTAACGACGGGCTGGACCACCCTTGGATTAGCCCCCATATTCGGGGCCATGCCTAAGATCGAAATCTATACCCAAGCCTTCTGCGGATACTGCTACCGGGCGAAGAAGCTGCTCGACGACAAGGGCGTCGCGTACGAAGAGATCGACGTGATGGAGCAGCCGGCGCGCCGGCCGGAAATGGTCGAGCGCGCGGGTGGCCGCACATCCACGCCGCAAATCTTCATCGACGGCGTCGCCATCGGCGGCAGCGATGAGCTGGCCGCGCTGAACCGTGCCGGAGAGCTCGACAAGCTGCTCGGCCTCGCCGGCTGATGACCTTCGGACGATGATCCTGCGCGTCGCCTGCATCCAGCCCAACGCCAAGCCCGATCTCGCCGCCAATCTCGACGAAGTCGAGCATTGGATCCGGGCCGCCCATGCCGACGGCGCCGGCTTCATCGCCACGCCCGAGAATACCAGCGGCATGTATGGCGACCGGCGCAGCCTGATCGCCTCGGCCCTGCCTGAGGACGGCCACCCCGCCGTCGCCCGGTTTTCGACCCTGGCCGAGGAGACCGGCGCCTGGCTGCTGGCCGGATCGGTTACGGTCAGGCTCGAAACCGGGAAGCTCGCCAACCGCTCCGTGCTGTTCGATCCGCGCGGCAGGGTCGTGGCGCGCTACGACAAGATCCACATGTTCGACGCCGATCCGGCGGACGGCCAGGCCTATCGGGAGAGCGCGACCTTCGAGCCGGGAACCCAGGCGGTCGTCGCCGACACCGATTTCGGCAAAATCGGCCTCTCGATCTGCTACGACGTGCGCTTTCCCACGCTCTACCGGGCGCTGGCCCTGGGCGGCGCGACGATGATCACAGTGCCCGCCGCCTTCACCGTGCCGACCGGCAAGGCCCACTGGCATGTGCTGCTGCGCGCCCGCGCCATCGAGACCGGCGCCTTCGTCGTCGCCCCCGGCCAAGTCGGCGAACATGCCGGCAACCGCTTCACCTACGGCCACTCGCTGATCGTCGCGCCCTGGGGCGAGGTGCTGGCCGACGGCGGCGACCAGGAAGGCTTCGTCGCCGCCGATTGCGACTTCACCGAGGTGGAGAAAGCCCGCAAGATGATCCGCGCCATCCATCACAGCCGGCCGTTCGAGCCGCCGGCGTGATTTGCCATGGCGAATCCCAGCGGATACATTTCGTTTAATTTTCCAGATGATCGCACTATTTAACTGACATGATCGTTTACGAACTGCGCTGCTCCGCCGGACATGGCTTCGAGGCCTGGTTCCGCAATTCGGATGCGTACGACCAACAGCATGCCGCCCACCAGATCTCCTGCGCGATCTGCGGAACCGATGAAGTCTCCAAGGCGCCGATGGCCCCGCGGATCGCCAAGTCACGCGGTGAGGCCGTTCCCGTGCAGAACACGCCGGCGCCCCAGCAGGGCCAGTTCAACCCGGGCAGCATGAATCCCGAGCAGATGCGCATGGTGATGACCAAGATCGCAGAGCTGAACAAGCACATCGCCGATACCTGCGACTATGTCGGCAAGAACTTCGCCGAGGAAGCCCGCAAGATCCATTACGGCGAGGTCGACCACCACGAAATCTACGGCGAAGCCACACCGAACGAAGCCGAGGAGCTACGCGACGAAGGCATCGCCGTCGCCAGCGTGCCGTGGATCAGGCGAAGCGACAGTTAGGGCTTTTCCGCCCTATGCCATCCGCCGCGCCGTCATGAAATAATTCACGCCGACATCGCTGTCCGACAGGCGGAATTCATTTCCCAGCGGGTCGAATACCAGGCCGGTCATATCGGCCACCTCGAAGCCGATGCCGCGCAGGCCGCGCGCCAGCTCCGAAGGCTTCACGAACTTGCGCCAGTCATGCGTGCCGGGATCGACCCAGCGCAGCACGTATTCGGCCATCCCGACACCGAGCGCGAGCGATTTCAGGGTGCGGTTCAGGGTCGAGAGGACCAGCAGGCCGCCCGGCTTTACCAATGCACTTAATGTAGCGAGGAACGCGTCGCGGTCGGCGACGTGTTCGATGATCTCCAGCGCCAGCACGAGGTCGAAGGTGCGGCCGGCCTCGGCCAGCTCGTCGCTGGTGCCGACCTCGTAGCCGACGGCAACCTCGCGTTCGGCGGCATGCAGCCTGGCCGCCTCGATCGCCACCGGATCGGCGTCGACCGCCGTAACCTTCGCTCCGAGCCGGGCCAGAGGCTCGGCAACCAGCCCGCCGCCACAGCCGATATCGACGGCGGTGAGGCCCTTGAACGGCGACACGGAACGTCCGTTACGGCCGAAATGGCCGGCGGCCTGGTCCTTGATATAGGCCAGCCGCACCGGGTTCAGCCGGTGCAACGGGCGGAACGGGCCCGACGGATCCCACCATTCCGCGGAAATCCGGCTGAACTTTTCGACCTCGGCCGTATCGACGGTCCTTTGCGCGGTCATCCGACACACCCCAAGCTTGCACGCCTCAATTGCCGCGGAGTATGGATACGCCCCTTCGCGCAGGCAATGTCGGCCAAGGCGCTACACTCTATTTCGTTGAGCATCGTGGCCCGTATCGTTCTAAAATTCGGCGGCACGTCGGTTGCCGATATCGACCGCATCCTCCGTGTCTCGCACAAGATCAAGGCCGAGGTCGACCGTGGCAACGAGGTTGCCGTGGTCGTCTCCGCCATGGCCGGCGCGACCAACAAGCTGATCGAGCTGTGCAGCGGCGTGAGCCCGATGTTCGACGCGCGCGAATACGACACCGTGGTCGCCACCGGCGAGCAGGTGACGGCGGGCCTCACCGCTTTGGCGCTGCAGAAGCTGGGCGTCAATGCCCGCTCGTGGCTGGGCTGGCAGATCCCGATCCGCACCGACGACGTGCATGCCAAGGCGCGCATCCTATCGATCGAGACCGGCGAGCTGGAGCGGCGGATGGCCGAGGGCGAGGTGCCGGTGGTCTCGGGCTTCCAGGGCCTGTCGGACCGCAACCGCGTGACCACGCTGGGCCGGGGTGCCGGCGACCTGTCGGCCGTCGCCATGGCGGCGGCACTGAAGGCCGATCGGTGCGATATCTACACCGACGTGGACGGCGTCTACACGACCGATCCCAGGATCGTGACCAAGGCCCGGAAGCTCAACAAGATCACTTATGAGGAGATGCTGGAACTGGCATCGCAGGGCGCCAAGGTGCTACAGACCCGCTCGGTCGAGCTGGCGATGAACCATCGGGTGCGGCTGCAGGTATTGTCGAGTTTCGCCGACCATGCGGGAAGCGACCTTCCCGGAACCTTGGTCGTCGATGAGGGTGAGATTGTGGAACAAGAAGTCGTAACCGGAATTGCCTATAGCCGCGACGAAGCCAAGGTCACCCTGCTGGGTGTGGCCGACAGCCCCGGCGTCGCCGCCGCCATCTTCGGGCCGCTGACCGACGCGGCGATCAATGTCGACATGATCGTCCAGAACGTCGCCTCGGACGGCAAGGCGACCGATATGACCTTCACCGTGTCGAAGGCCGACCTGAAGCGCGCGGTCGCTGTTTTGGAAGGCGCGCGCGACCAATTGAGCTATGATCGCATCATTGCCGATTCGAACGTGGTAAAGTTGTCTGTCATCGGCGTGGGCATGCGCAGCCACGCCGGCGTCGCCCAACGCATGTTCAAGGCTCTGGCCGAGAAGGGAATCAACATCCAGGTGATCTCGACCTCGGAAATCAAAGTCTCCGTCCTCGTCGCTGAGGACTATACCGAGCTCGCTTTACGCGCGCTGCACACCGTCTACGGTCTCGACGCCCCATGAGCCAGCTTTCGGCCCACACCATCGCCGCGCGGGAGGATTCCAGCCTGATGGCAGCGGCCCGGGCCGAACTGCAAAGACTGTGGCAGCGCGGCTGCGACTTCCTGGGCGTCGATATCGCGATCCTGGGCGGCGGCATGACCTGGGTCAGCGAGCGCAACCTGGTCGCCGCCATCTCCAATGCCGGCGGCTTCGGCGTTATCGCTTGCGGCGCGATGGACCCGGCCCGGCTGGCGCAGGAGATCGAGGCCACATTCGCCCTCACCGGCCGGCCGTTCGGCGTCAACCTGATTACCATGCACCCCCAGCTGGAGGAGCTGATCGATGTCTGCGCCCGGCTGAACGTGCAGCATGTCGTGCTGGCGGGCGGCCTGCCGCAGTCATCGGCCGTGCGCAAGATCAAGGATTCGGGTGCCAAGGCGATCTGCTTCGCCCCTGCCCCGGTACTGGCCAAGAAGCTGATCCGTATCGGCGCCGACGCGCTGGTCATCGAAGGCATGGAGGCGGGCGGCCATACCGGGCCCGTCACCACCTCGGTCCTGGCCCAGGAAATCCTGCCGGCGATCCAGGAGCTTCCGGTCTTCGTCGCAGGCGGCATCGGCCGCGGCGAGGCGATCGTTTCCTATTTAGAGATGGGCGCCGCCGGCGTGCAGCTCGGCACCCGTTTCGTCTGCGCCACCGAATCGGTGGCCCATCCGAACTTCAAGAAGGCTTTCATCCGTGCCGAGGCGCGCGACGCCACCCTATCGGTCCAGCTCGATCCGCGTTTCCCGGTCATTCCGGTACGGGCCATCGCCAATGCCGGCACCCGCCGCTTCACCGAGGTGCAGCGCGAGGTCATCGACAAGGTCGACCAGGGCCTGCTCGACCAGAAAGCCGCCCAGCTGGAGATCGAGCATTTCTGGGCCGGCGCTCTGCGCCGCGCGGTGGTCGATGGCGATGTCGAGAACGGCTCGCTGATGGCCGGGCAGAGCGTCGGGCTGGTCAAGTCTGAGCAACCGGTCGCTGAAATCCTGGCGGAACTGATCGCCCAGGCCGAAACGGCGCTGATGCGCCGGCGCGAGGCCAGGGGGTGATCAGCGGCGGTGCACATATCCGCCTCGGGACGTGGCGGGTATGAGCGGCGCCGCCACTGAGGGCGAATTCAGCCGCCGGCCTGCCATACGCCGCCGCCCGGCCGAACCGCCGGCGCACAGCGCCGTGAGCGGGCGCCGGCTGCTGTCCCGCCTGCGCGATATCATGGCCGGCTCAGGCACCGCGCAGGAGCGGCTGGACAAGATCGTCAGCCTGATCGCGGGCGAAATGGTGGCCGAGGTCTGCTCCTGCTACCTGATGCGTGCCGGCGAGGTCCTCGAGCTGTTCGCCACCGTCGGCCTCAATCCCGAAGCCGTGCACCAGACGCGCCTCAGGATCGGCGAAGGTATCGTCGGCGACATCGCCGCCCATGCGCGGCCGCTGGCGTTGTCGAACGCCCCCAGCCATCCCAACTTCGCCTATCGTCCGGAAACGGGCGAAGACCCGTACCAATCGCTCTGCGGCGTGCCGCTGATCCGCAGCGGCCGGGTGCGCGGCGTGCTGGTGATCCAGAATCGCCAGCGCCGCAACTATGTCGAGGACGAGATCGAGACCTTGGAGACGATCGCCATGGTCGTCGCCGAGCTGGTGGGCGCGGGCGAGCTCGTCAATCCCCAGGAAATCACCACCGCCTCGGACGCCGGCCTGCTGCCCCAGCGCATCAAGGGCATGACCCTGTCGAGCGGCCAGGCGATGGGCCACGCCGTGCTGCACCAGCCGCGCCTCACCATCCGTGAGATGGTCGCCGAAGACCCGGAGGTCGAGCTGGGGCGGCTGCGCGACGCGGTCGACAGCATGCACAGCGCGATCGACGATCTGGTGCTGGCAGGCAGGGCCTCCGGTTCGGGCGAATACGCCGACATCCTGGAAAGCTATCGCATGTTCGCCCAGGACCGCGGCTGGCTGGGCCGCATCCGCGAGGCGATCCTGCAGGGCCTGTCGGCGGCAGCGGCGGTCGAGCGTGTCCAGAACGAGATGCGGGCGCGGCTCGGCCAGATGACCGATCCCTATTTCCGCGAGCGCCAGCACGATCTCGACGACCTGACCAACCGGCTGCTTAACCATCTGGCGGGCAAGGATTTCAGCCTCGACATGCGCCTGCCCGAGGACGCGATCCTGGTTGCCCGCTCGCTGGGCCCGGCGGAGCTGCTGGATTACGGCGGCGGCAGGCTGAAGGGCCTGATCCTGGAGGAAGGCTCGGCGACCAGCCATGTCGCCATCGTCGCCAGGGCGCTGGAAATACCGCTGATCACACGCTGCAACCGGGCGATGTCGCTGATAGAGCCGCTGGACCATCTGATCATGGACGGGGCCAACGGCCAGGTTTTCATCCGCCCCAGCGAAGATATCGTCGAAAGCTATAACCGGTCGAGCCAGCTCTCGGCCGAGAAGCGGCGGCTGTATAGCGAGATCCGCGACCTGCCGGCCGTGACCGAGGACGGCGAGCATCTGACCCTGATGATCAACGCCAGCCTGCTGATCGAGGTGCCGCATCTGGAGGCGACCGGCGCCGAGGGCATCGGCCTCTACCGCACCGAAATCCCCTTCATGGTGCGGGCCGAATATCCCGACATCCATCAGCAGACCGAGTTCTACCGCTCGATCCTGACGCAGGCGGACGGGCGGCCCGTCACCTTCCGCACGCTGGATGTCGGCGGCGATAAGACCCTGCCCTACTTCCCGGAATATGAGGAAGAGAACCCGGCAATGGGCTGGCGCGCGATCCGCATCGGACTGGACCGGCCGGCCATGCTGCGCATACAGCTGCGCGCCATGATCCGCGCCTCGGCCGGGGGGGAGCTGCGCGTCATGTTCCCGCTGATCGCCGAGGTGGCCGAGCTCGACGCGGCGCGCGCCATCCTCAATCTGGAGCTCGACCGCGCGACGGCCGAGAAGCGGACCCTGCCGACCGAGCTGAAGGTGGGCGTGATGCTGGAGGTGCCGTCGCTGCTGTTCCAGCTCGACGCGCTGTTGAAGAGCGTCGATTTCGTCTCGCTCGGCAC
>DATBAZ010000266.1:0-9167 GCA_036271255.1 Alphaproteobacteria bacterium | reverse complement strand
CACGACGACCAAGACGCTGATGCTGCAATTGTCGGCGGAGCGCCGTGGCGACCAGGTGGTCGGCTATGTCTTCACCTTCGACGACATCACGGCCTTGCAATCCGCGCAGCGCAAAGCGGCCTGGGCCGACGTCGCCCGCCGCATCGCCCACGAGATCAAGAATCCGCTGACCCCGATCCAGCTTTCGGCCGAGCGGCTGAAGCGGAAATATCTCAAGGAAATCCATAGCGATCCCGAAACCTTCACCACCTGCACCGACACGATCGTGCGCCATGTCGGCGATATCGGCCGGATGGTCGATGAATTCTCGGCCTTCGCCCGCATGCCCCAGGCGGTGATGCGGCCGGAAGCGATGCCGGACCTTGTCGGGCAGGCGGTCTTCCTCCAGCGCCAGGCGCACACCAATATCCGCTTCGACGTGACAAAACCCGACGTCCCCCTGGTCGTCCAATGCGACGGGCGGCAGATCACTCAGGCGCTGACCAACCTGCTGCAGAACGCGATCGATTCGATCGGTGGGCGGGTCGCGGAGGCGGGGCAGGTCTTGCCGCGCGGCGCCATCGAGGTTTCGCTCGCGATTGATCATGGACGGCTCTCGATCGCCGTCTCGGACAATGGCAGAGGCTTGCCGGTGGCCGAGCGCGACCGTTTGACCGAGCCCTATGTGACGACCCGGGCCAAAGGAACGGGTTTAGGTTTAGCCATCGTCAAAAAGATCATGGAAGATCATTCCGGCACGCTCGAAATGCAGGACAATCCTGGCGGTGGCGCCCGGGTCGTCCTCTGTATCCCGCTCGAACAGCCCGGCGCTGTAGAGTCCCCCCCGTCCCGACAGAGCATCCAGTCCCGATATGGCGCGTGACATTCTGATTGTCGATGACGAGGCCGATATCCGGCTCCTCATCGGCGGCATCCTGACCGATGAAGGTTTCACGACGCGGCAGGCCGGCAGCAGCGATGCCGCGCTTGCGGCGCTGAAGGCGCGTCAGCCCAGCCTTGTGATCCTCGATATCTGGCTTGAGGGCAGCCGGCTCGACGGCATGGAACTGCTGGACGAAATCCGCAAGCACCACCCGTCGGTGCCGGTGGTGATGATCAGCGGCCACGGCAATATCGAAACCGCGGTCGCCGCGATCAAGAACGGCGCCTACGACTTCATCGAGAAGCCGTTCAAGGCCGATCGGCTTTTGCTGATCATCGACCGGGCGCTGGAAGCGGCCCGGCTGAAGCGCGAGAACGAGGAGTTGCGCCTGCGCGCCGGCACCTCGACCGAGCTGATCGGCATCTCGCCGGCGATTTCCCGCATCCGGCACGAGATCGACAAGGTCGCCCCCTCCGGCAGCCGCGTGCTGATCACCGGTGCGCCCGGCGCCGGCAAGGAAACCGTGGCGCGGCTGATCCACACCAATTCCAGGCGCGTCAGCGGCCCGTTCATCATCCTCAACTGCGCGGCGATCCGGCCGGAGCGGCTGGAGATCGAGCTGTTCGGCACCGAATACGCGCTGGACGGCGGCGGCCGGAAGATCGGCGTCATGGAGCAGGCCCACGGCGGCACCTTGCTGCTCGACGAGGTCGGCGACATGACCTTGGAGACCCAGGGCAAGATGGTGCGCTCGCTCCAGGAGCAGACCTTCGAGCGGGTCGGCGGTTCGTCCAAGGTCGAGGTCGATGTCCGGGTGATCGCCACCTCGACCAAGGATCTCAATATCGAGATGTCGGCCGGGCGGTTCCGCCAGGATTTGTTCTATCGTCTGAACGTCGTGCCGATCCGCGTGCCGTCGCTGACCGAGCGCCGAGAGGACGTGCCGCTGCTGGCGCGCCAGTTCATGCAGCGCGCCTCCGATGTCGGCGGCATCCATCCGCGCGAGTTCGGCGACGACGCCATCGCGGCGCTGCAATCCTATGACTGGCCGGGCAATGTCCGGCAGCTGCGCAATGTCGTCGACTGGCTGCTGATCATGAATCAGGGCGAGCACGGCGAGAGTATCCGCGCCGAGATGCTGCCGCCCGAGATCGGCTCGATCGCGCCGGAGATGGTGAAATGGGACCGCGGCGCCGAGATCATGAGCCTGCCCCTGCGCGACGCGCGCGAGACGTTCGAGCGTGAATATCTGCTGGCCCAGGTCAACCGCTTCGGCGGCAATATCTCCCGCACCGCCGCGTTCGTCGGCATGGAGCGCTCGGCCTTGCATCGCAAGCTGAAGTCGCTCGGCGTGCCCGGGCAGGATCGCGGCGAACGTCTCATCGGCCCCGAGTAGCCGGATGGCGCGGGTTGCTTATGTGAACGGCCGTTTCGTCCGTCACGAAGAGGCCGCCGTCCATATCGAGGACCGCGGCTATCAGTTCGCCGACGGCGTTTACGAGGTCGTGACTGTCCTGGGTGGGGAATTCGTCGACCAGCCCGGTCACTTGGCGCGGCTCAAACGCTCGCTGGGTGAGCTCAGGATCGCTCCGCCGGTCAGCGAGGCGGTGCTGAAGCTCAAGATGCGGGAGCTGGTCCGCCGCAACGGCGTGCGCGACGGCTATCTGTATCTCCAGATCACGCGGGGCGTCGCGCCACGCGACTTCAAGTTCCCGAAGTCGGTCAGGAGCGCGCTGGTCATGACCACGCGGCGGCAGAAGTTCCTGCCGGCGATGCCGAGCGAGACGGGGGTCAGTGTGGTCAGCGTGCCCGACATCCGCTGGACCCGGCGCGATATCAAGTCGATCGGCCTGCTGGCCCAGGTCCTGGCCAAGCAGGCGGCGGCCGAAGCGGGGGCTTTTGAGGCCTGGATGGTTGGGCCGGATGGCTATGTCACCGAGGGCTCATCCAGCAATGCCTGGATCGTCACCAAGGATGGCGTGCTGGTGACCCACCAGCCGGATGGCTCGATCCTGCACGGCATCACCGGCAACTCGCTGGAAGCGCTGGCGCGCGAGCGGGGGATCACGGTCGAGCGTCGCCCCTTCACGATGGACGAGGCCTATCAGGCGCGGGAGGCTTTCGTGACCTCGGCCACCACCTTCTGCATTTCCGTCACCGAGATCGACGGACGGCCGATCGCCAACGGCCATCCCGGCGAGCTGGCGCGGACGCTCCGCCAAGCCTATTTCGACTATGGCCGGGGGCGTCAGGGCGAACCGATCGCCTGGCGGCAATGAGCTTCGTCCGTCCCCGCGCGGTGCTGTTCGACTGGGACAACACGCTGGTCGAGAACTGGCGCACGATCCAGGCCGCGATGAATGCCGCGCTGACCGATGCAGGATTGCCGCAGATGGACTTGGAACAAGTCCTGTTCCAGGCGCGTCATTCTGTTCAGGACATCTTTCCGAAGCTGTTCGGCGAGGGATGGCGGCATGCGCGGACAATTTTCTACGACCATTTCGCCCAGAACCATCTCGCCGGGCTCAGCATCATGCCGGGTGCGCCGGAATTGCTGGATACGCTCGTTGATAAGGGTGTGATGCTGGCCGTGGTATCGAACAAGAAGGGCGACCTTCTGCGCCGTGAGATCGACTATCTGGGCTGGACCGACCGGTTCGCCCGTATCGTCGGCGCTCAGGATGCGGCCGCCGACAAGCCCGATCCCGCCCCGGTCTTCAAGGCGCTGGACGGCACCGGCATCGTGCCGGCGGACGATGTCTGGCTGGTCGGCGACACCGATACCGACATGCGTACGGCGGTGGCCGCCGGCTGCTGGCCGGTCCTGGTCGGACCCGGGCCGGCCGACCCGGAACTGCTGCGGGAATATCCGCCAGCGTTAAGATGTCACAACTGCGGTGATCTTACAGGAATTGTTCGCCGTAATTGGGACACTATATCCCTGTAGTACCAAGAATGGCGGCGGGCAGGGGTGACCAGGTCCATCGCCGACAACAGCCAACGCGAAGAGAGCGTCAATGAGCGAAAAAAGCCAAAATGTTCAGGAAGTTTTCCTGAACAATGTTCGCAAGAACAAGTCCCCCGTCACCGTTTTTTTGATCAACGGTGTCAAGCTCCAGGGCATCATCACCTGGTTCGACAACTACTCCGTCCTGCTGCGCCGCGATGCGCACTCGCAGCTTGTGTTCAAGCATGCGATCTCGACGATCATGCCGGCCCAGCCCGTGCAGCTGTTCGAGGGTGGACGGGATGAGGAAGACGTTTGAGTTCATCTGAGAAGGGACACGAGAAGAGCGCGGCCAACGGACGAGACCCCAGCGGAATCGCTTCTGGCGGACGCGCCCTCGTTATCCACCCGGTCATGCGTGCCGACGAAGGCCGGCGCGATCCCGAAGCACGCCTGGACGAAGCCGTCGGCCTCGCCGCGGCGATCAATCTCGAAGTCGTCGACAAGCTACTGGTTACCGTTAACCAGCCACGCCCGTCCCATCTTCTGGGCTCGGGCAAGGTCGACGACCTGAAGGGGCTGATCGCTGAGCTGGAGATTGCCCTGGTCATCGTCGACCATGCGCTGACCCCGGTTCAGCAGCGCAATCTCGAACGTTCCTGGCAGGCCAAGGTCATCGACCGGACCGGCCTGATCCTGGAGATATTCGGCGCCCGGGCGCAGACCAAGGAAGGCACGCTGCAGGTCGAGCTGGCGGCGCTGGAATATCAGCGCTCCCGCCTCGTGCGGTCATGGACCCACCTGGAACGGCAGCGCGGCGGCTTCGGCTTCCTCGGCGGCCCGGGTGAATCGCAGATCGAAATGGACCGGCGCCTGATCGGCGACCGGATCATCAAGCTGAAGCGCGAGCTGGATCAGGTGCGGCGCACCCGCGGCCTGCACCGTTCGGCGCGCAAGAAGGTGCCGCATCCGGTGGTGGCTTTGGTGGGCTACACCAACGCCGGCAAATCGACCCTGTTTAACCGCCTCTCAGGGGCGAGCTTGATGGCCGAGGACCTGCTGTTCGCCACCTTGGACCCGACCATGCGCGGGATCGAGCTGCCTTCGGGCCGCCGGGTGATCCTGTCCGACACGGTCGGCTTCATCTCCGAACTGCCGACCCAGCTGGTCGCCGCCTTCCGCGCCACCTTGGAAGAGGTGGAGGAGGCGGATTTGATCCTGCATGTCCGCGACATCTCCCACCCAGACAGCGAGGCGCAGCGCGACGACGTGCTGTCCGTCCTTTCCGACATGGGGTTGGATCTGGAGCATGACGACCGCATCGTCGAGATCCTCAACAAGGTCGACCGCCTGCCGGAAGAGGAACGCGATAGCCTGAGCTGGCAGGAAGGGCGCAAGCCCGAGTTGCTGCCGGTTTCGGCGCTGACCGGCGACGGCACCGGCCGGCTGCTCGATTTCATCGATCGGCGCCTGTCCAGCAACCGGACGATCATCCACCTGGATGTCGATCTCGCGGACGGCGGCGCGCTCGCCTGGCTCTATCGCTCGGGCGAGGTGCTGTTCCGCCACGACGACGAGACCCAGGCGCATCTGAAGGTCGGGCTCGATCCCAGCGAGCTGGCCCGTTTCGAAACCCACTACCCTTATCGGCCGCACTGACATGACCGAACCATCGACCGGGGCATTGGACCTCGCTTTCATCGGTCTCGGTGTCATGGGTGGGCCGATGGCTGGGCATCTCGCCAAGGCCGGGCATCGGGTCACGGTATATAACCGCACGGCTTCGCGTGCCGAGGCCTGGGTCGCCGCCAATGGCGGCACGGCCAAGCCGACCCCGCGCGCGGCGGCCGAGGGCGCCGACATCGTCTTCGCCTGCGTCGGCAATGACGACGATCTGCGTCAGGTGACAACCGGCACGGACGGTGCATTCGCCGGCATGAAGTCCGGCGCGATCTTCGTCGATCACACCACGGCCTCTGCCGAGGCGGCGCGCGAGCTGCACGCCGAGGGCGCCAAGGCCGACATCGCCTTCCTCGACGCGCCGGTCTCAGGCGGGCAAGCGGGGGCGGAGAAGGGCATCCTCACCGTCATGGTCGGCGGCGACGAGCCGGCCTTCGCAAAGGCCGAACCGCTGATGCGCCATTTCGGCCGCGCCGTGACCCTGATGGGGCCGTCCGGATCAGGCCAGCTCACCAAGATGGTGAACCAGATCTGTATCGCCGGGCTGGTCCAGGCTCTCTCCGAAGGCATCGCCTTCGCCGAGCATGCCGGGCTGGACGCAGCCCGGGTGATCGACGTCATCTGCAAGGGCGCGGCCCAGTCCTGGCAGATGGAAAACCGCAGCCCGACGATGATCGAGAACCGCTTCGATTTCGGCTTCGCCGTCGACTGGATGCGCAAGGACCTGTCGATCGTGCTGGACGAGGCCCGCCGCAACGGCGCGCGCGTGCCGGTGGCGGCGCTGGTCGACCAGTTCTACGCGCAAGTCCAGGCGCGGGGCGGCAACCGCTGGGATACGTCCAGTTTGGTGACGCTGTTGAGAGACTGACCGGAGTTGTTAGAGCCAGTCGGCCAACATCTCCACTCGTTCACTTTCATCGAAGAAGGCAGCAAAGCTTCCAAGAGCGTGCTGTCCTTTTTGCATAGCGAGCACTGAGATGATGGCCGATATCAGCGTAGGGTCATTCGTACCGGTGAGCTCACGCAGCCCGAGCGCCACCAGCCGATCCCAAGCTGCTTCGTAGTCCTTCTGAAAATCCGCCGGCAGATCGGGATTGTGGTCCTTGCGCCTAGCGTGCTCGATGATCGCGGCCATGTGGTAGATGTTGGAATCAGGTGCGCCGTTGGCTTCGTAAATCCGCACCAAGTGCGGGATTGCGGCGTAGGACGCTTCACCGACATCACCTTGGTGATAAAGCTCATTCCAGAGTTCTCGCCAGGCAGCCGAAGTATCCTCGCCGCGCTCAAGCGCGCGCATTGCTTCGCGCGGGTCGTAAGGCACACGATACCCGCCCCTTAGGCCTGCCCAGTCTGTGCCATCGAAATCCACGACTACATCCGCCGCAGCCGAACCTCGCCCAGCGTGTGATCCGGGCGCTTGGTCAGCACCACGCTGGCACGCTCACGCGTCGGGACGATGTTCTCACGCAGGTTGGGCAGGTTGATCGTGCGCCAGACATTGCGGGCGAAGGCGATGGCCTCGTCCTGGCTCAGATCCTTGTAACGGTTGAAGAAGGCCTTCTCGTCGCGGAAGGCGGTTTTCTGCAGCAGCAGGAAGCGTTCCAGGAACCAGGCCTCGATGTCGTCCTCGGCCGCGTCGAGATAGACCGAGAAATCAAAGAAGTCAGAGGCCAGGGTGGGATGGGCGCCGGATTGGAGCACATTCAGCCCCTCGAAGATCAGCACATCGGGCTGGCGGATCACCTGGCTTTCGCCCGGCACGATATCGTAGGCCTCGTGCGAATAGAGCGGGGCGGCAACCTCGGGCTCGCCGCTTTTGATGTCCGCCAGGAAGCGGATCATCCGGCGCATGTCATAGCTTTCCGGGAAGCCCTTGCGGGTCATCAGCCCTCGGTCGTTCAGGACCGCGTTGGGAAACAGGAAGCCGTCGGTGGTGATCAACTCCACCTTCGGCCGGTCCGGCCAGCGGGCGATCAGGGTGCGCAGGATGCGGGCGAAAGTGGATTTGCCGACAGCGACGCTGCCTGCGACGGCGATGACATAGGGCGGCTTCACCGCCGGCCGGCCCAGGAAGGCGTCCTTGACGCTGGCCAGGTTGCGCGCGGCCGCGACATGCAGGTTGAGCAGGCGCGAGAGCGGCAGATAGGCCTCGACCACCTCCTCCTGGGAGACTTCCTCATTGACGCTGCGCAGGATCGCCAGATCGCGGCCTGACAGGGTCATCGGCGTATTGGCGCGCAGGGCCGCCCATTCCGAGCGATTGAACGACAGATAGGCCGCCGTTCCCTCGATCTTCAAATCGTCCAACCTGGTCGCTCCCGAATTCCGTGATCTCCAATTAAGCAGGATTTGCGGTTGACGTCTTCCCCACCTGCGGTTAAATATTAACCATATCGTTAACTATTAACCAAAGATGAAGGAGACTCGATATGGCGCGGCACCCGAGCGAGCAATCCAATGTGATTCCGGCCTTGTTCTATAAGGATCCGGCGGCGGCTTTGGCTTGGCTGGAAAACGCTTTCGGGCTGGAGACAAGGCTCATGGTGGCCGACGCTTCCGGCGCGGTTGCGCATGCCGAGATGTCTTATGGCGGCGGACGGATCATCGTCGGGCCCGGCGCCTGGGTCGACTGGGCCAAGAGCCCGGCCGAGGTCGGCGGTGCAAACACCGCGGCAATCCATATCATGGTCGACGACGTCGACGCGCATTGCGCCACGGCGCGCGCGGCCGGGGCGGCGATCACGATGGAGCCCGCAGACCAGTTCTATGGCGACCGCACCTATCGCGCGCGCGATCCCGAGGGGCACAATTGGACCTTCGGCCAGAATATCCGCGAAGTCTCGGAGGATGAGATGGAGGCGGCGACCGGCCTCAAGGTCGAATACCGGTGACGCCGGCGCTGACCGTCATCGACAGCACCCTGGCGGCGCTGGCCGACCCGACGCGGCGGGGCGTAATCGACCTGCTGCGGGAACGCCCGCGCCGTGCCGGGGAGCTGGCCGCCGCCGCGCGGATGAGCGCCCCGGCGATGAGCCGGCACCTGCGGGTGCTGCGGGCCGGCAAGCTTATCGAGGAAAGCCACCCGGAGAACGATGCGCGCCAGCGCATTTACCAGCTGCGGCCGGAGCCGTTCGATGCGCTGCAGACCTGGCTCGAGCAGGTGCAGCAGTTCTGGACCGGCCAGCTCGATGCCTTCAAGGCCTTCGCCGAAGCGGAGCATTGAGGCCCATGAGCAGTGCGAAAATCATGGTCTCGATCCGGCTCAAAGTTCCGCCGGCGGCCGCGTTCGATCTGTTTACCGCTCGGATCGACGATTGGTGGCGCCGGGGGCCGAAATACCGCATGGGCCCGGGCGGCAGGCTCCGCTTCGAGCCGGGCGAGGGCGGGCGGCTGATCGAGACTTATGACGAGGGCGATCTGTTCGAGATCGGCCGCATCCTGGTCTGGCGCCCCGGCGAGCGATTGGTGTTCGAATGGCGGCAACCGAATTTCACCGCCGACCAGGTGACCGAAGTCGATATCGGCTTCGTGGCGGTGGCCGAGGGCACCCGATTGACCCTGGAGCACCGGGGATTGGACACGCTACCAGCCGGTCATCCCGCCCGCCACGGCATGGAGGACCGCCGCTTCCTGCTGGTGCACGCCCGCTGGTGGGACGACCAGTTCGCCGCGTTCAAG
>DATBAZ010000265.1:0-8577 GCA_036271255.1 Alphaproteobacteria bacterium | reverse complement strand
TAGCTTCTTCGCGATCAAGAATAACGACACCCAACCGACGACTTTGACGCCGGGCCCGAACAAGACGATGTGGTTTGTCGAATGGATGGGCAACAATGTCGGCTCTGTCACGACGACCGGGAAAGTGACCGAATATCCCGCCCGTTTCGCCGGGTTCAGCAACAGTTTCGGCATCGCCCATGGCAAGGATGGGCGCATGTGGTTTGCCGATCCGCAACATCACCGTATCGGGGCGATCCACACCAACGGAACCGGTCTTACCTTCTACAAGCTCGGGTCAGCGAGCACGCCCGACAGCATCATTGCCGGCCCAGACGGCAATCTCTATTTCGGCGAGTACGGCTCTTCGACTGCCGGCCGGATCGGCATGATCACGACCGCGGGCAAGATTACGGAATTCAACCTGCCGGCGGCGGAAGGCGCGTTCCCGGTGCTGGGGCTCACCGTCCAGGGCGGTAACATCTGGTTCGCCAACAATACGCATTCCAAGGTGGGAATGCTCAAGCTCGCTAAATGAAATCACCTTTCCAGCGGAAGCATTTGCCGCTCTTCATTGCGCGATTGCGGCCCCATCCTTTTTGAACACCACCCCGCCCTTCATCACGAACCGCACCTTCTCGAACTCCTGAACGTCCTTCAGCGGGTCGCCGTCTACCGCGACGATGTCCGCGTACCGCCCGGCCTGGATCGAGCCGATCCTATCCGACGCGCCGATCAGGTCGGCGGCGTTGCGGGTGGCGGCGAACAGGGCGTCGGCGGCCGGCATGCCGGCCTTGGTCAGCAGCAGGAACTCGCGGGCATGGTCGCCCTGGCCGATATCGGTGCCGTAGGCGACCTTGACCCCGGCCTTCAGCGCGTTGGGGAAATTCTGGATCGGCTTCTGGTCGTTAGCCAGTTCCTTCTCCGCCGTGCCGGGGGGGAGCAGGTCGGGATGCTCGGACGCCGCGCGGTAGAAGACGTCGTAGACGGTCAAGGTCGGCACCAGATAGGTGCCGTGCTGCTTCATCAGCGCATAGGCTTCGGCGTCGGCGAACGAGCCGTGCTCGACCGAATCCACGCCGGCCATCACCGCATGCTTGATCGCGTCGGCGGGATAGATGTGGGCCGCCACCTTGAGGCCCAGCCCATGGGCGGTGTCGACCACCGCTTTCATCTCGTCGTCGGTCATCAGCATGCGGTGCGGGTCGTCGCCGACCGAGGCGATGCCGCCTGAGGGCATCATCTTGATCAGGTCGGCGCCACGGCGCTTGTGCTCGCGGACGCGCAGTCTGCCCATCTCCGGCGTGTCGACGATGCCGTTCTGCCAGCCGGGGCCGGTGAAGCCGCGGGCGAAACCGTCGGCCTCGTCGCCATGGCCGCCGGTCGGGCCCATCGGCTCCAGCGAAACCCACAGGCGCGGGCCGGGCAGGGTGCCGTCGCGAAAGGCGTTGCGCAGGGAGACGGTTTCATCCCCGCCGCCGACGTCGCGGGCGCTGGTGAAGCCTTGCAGCAGCAGCTCACGCCCGTATTTCGCGCCATTCAGCGCCGCGTCGATATCGTTATGGGTGACCGCGTACTCGACCTCGTTCTCGCCGCCAGGGGCGCGGGCCGAAATGTGGATATGGCAGTCGATGAAGCCCGGCATCACCGTCTGATGCGTCAGGTCGACGATCTCCGCCCCGGCCGGGTTCGCATAGCCGGCCTCGACACCGGTGATCCGGTCGTCCTTGATGACGATCGAGACTTCACGGCGCGGCGTCGCCGACACGCCGTCCAGCAGGGCGCCGGCATGGACGACGACGTCCTTCGCCATCGCCGGCGCTGCTATCGAGACTGCGAGAAGGATCGAGACTATCCGCATATTGTGCTGACTCCGGTGCGGTGAGGCGGTCACAATGCGCGTATCGGGTCCACAGGTGAACCTCAAGATTGCCGCATGGCAAAGGGGAGTACTGACATGATTTTCCGATCGATTGTGCCGGCGCTTCTTCTCGCGGTTTCGGCCGTCGCCGCCCGGGCCGACGCTCCGGCGGTCGAGATGGAGCTGCGGCACAACACGCAGGTTCTGCTCGATGCCATCGCGCCCGGCGACGTCGCGACATGGGATCGGCTGCTCGACCCCAAGGTGATCCAGGTCGACGAGAACGATATGGTCCGCGACAAGGCTGAGATTCTCGCCGAGTTGAAGCCGCTCGGCCCCGGCCTGATCGGCAATCTCCAGATCGACGATTTCCGGGTCGCGCTTTATGACGACATCGCGGTGGTGACGCATGAGGACAAGGAATATCTCGACTATCATGGCCAGGTGCTGCGCAGCCGCTTCCGCATGACCGACACCTGGCGGCACACGCCCCAGGGCTGGCGGCTGTTGGGCGAGCAGGTGCTGGCAGTGCAACAGGACCCGCCGTCCGTGCCGTTCGACGGCAAATCCTGCGCCTATGCCGGCCGATATGCGCTGACCGCCGATATCGTCGCCACCATCGGATGCAATGGCGATGCGCTGTCGGTCGAGCGGCCGGGCAAGCCCGCGCGCACTTTCCTGGCCGAGACGCCGGACGTGTTCTTCGAGCCGGGCTCACCCCGCACCCGCCGCATCTTCCAGCGCGACGCCGCAGGCCACGTCACCGGGTTCGTCGACCGTCGGGAAGAGCGGGACATCGCCTGGAAAAAGCTTCCGTAACCCTTGGATATCACGCGCTTCGTCGCCCCGGTCATATATGACACTATCCAGGAGAGGGACGGTTTCACGGAGTCGCGCGGCGTGGGCGGAACAGGATCGGTATCGCGCCGTCGGGCGTTGGCGGGGGCCGCGGCCTGCGCCTTCGGCCCGTTGGCCGGCTGTTCCTGGTTTTTCGGATCGCCGCCGGTTATCGGCTATCTGGAGCCGATCTCAGGCGACAGCCCGGCCAGCCAACGCAATCTCACCGCCTTCCGCCAGGGGCTGGCCGAACAGGGCTTCACCGAAGGCGACAATGTCGAGATCGAATATCGCTTCGCCGAGGGGCAGGCCGACAAGCTGCCCGATCTGGCGCGGGACCTGGTCGATATCAATGTGAACCTCCTGGTCGTCGGCACCCCCAACGCCGCGCGCGCCGCCAAGGCCGCCACGTCGGCCATACCCATCGTCTTCGGCCAGGCCGCCGACGCGATCGAGGGCGGCGAGGTCACCAACCTGGACCATCCGGAGGCCAATCTCACCGGCATCGCCAATTTCAACCAGTTGGCGCCGAAGCGGCTGGACCTCGTTCATGCGATGACGCCGCCCGACGCCCGCATCGCCTATATCGGCGACCCGAGCCTGGCCTCGTTCGAACGCAACCTGCGTCAGACCCAGGAGGAGGCGGACCGGCTGAAGCGGCGTCTGGCGGTCTTCCGCGCCGGCCGCGATCCGGAGCTGGAGGTTGCGTTCGGGCGCATAGGCATGGGGGGCAGCGGCATCGGCGGCATCTGCGTCGGGCCGATCAGGGGGGCTTACAGCAAGCCGGGGCGGGTCGTGGGCCTGGCGGCCCGGCGCCCCAAGCCGACGGTCTATTTCGACCGTTCCTTCGTCGATGCCGGCGGGCTGATGAGCTATGCCGCGTCGTTCAAGGAAATCTATCGCTTGGTCGGCGTCTATGCCGGCCGTATCCTCAACGGCGAGCAGCCGGGCAATCTGCCGGTGCTGCAGCCCGACAAGTTCGAGCTGGTGGTGAACGCCAGAACAGCGGCCGCGCAGGGCCTCACCGTGCCGCACGAGATCATGGCGGAGGCGAGCGAAGTGATCGGCTAGCTCAGGCGAACCGTTCCCGTGACCTCGCCCGGGCCTTCTCGGCCTCGACTTCCCGGTTGCGCGGCGGGCTGTGGGATTCCAGCGCGGCCAGCAGCCGCCGGGCAGCGTCCGCAACTTCGTCCACCGCGCGTTCGAAAACCTCGGCATTCGCTTTGGATGGCGCCGTCGAGCCCGAAAGCTTGCGGACGAACTGCAGGGCTGAGGCTCTGATTTCCTCCTCGGTCGCGGGCGGGGCGAAATTGTGCAAGGTTCGGATATTCCGGCACATGGGCGTGTCCTCCAGGCGGCTCGATACGGCGCTCATGCAAGCAGAGATTACGCCGCTTGCGCAATTCCCGCAGCGTCCCAGGTGATGCCCAGGCTGCGCCTCAGCCCCTCTACCCCGACCGGCGTCACGGTGACGGCGCGGTTTTCGGCGTTGCGGACCACCCAGCCCAGCTCGACCAGCCGCCGGAGCAGCGCGGCGCCCACGGGGCCGGCGAGGTGATGGCGGCGTTCGGTCCAGTCGAGGCAGCGGCGTGACGGCGGCCGGTTCCGCCCCATCGCTGCTGCCAGGTCGACGCCGAGTTCGGCGAACCACCGCGCGCCAGCCTCGGTCAGGCCGTAGAGCTTGCCGGCGGGTTCGTTGGCGGGCGCCGACAGCAGGCCGCGCGCCTCCATCGCCTGGGCGATGGCGACCCCGAGCCGGCCGGCCAGGTGGTCGTAGCAGGTTCGCGCCGCACGCAGCCGGCGGGCCTCCGGCGAACGCGGTTCGTCGATCGCGCGAACCCTGGGCGCCAGCGCCTGCAGGGCTTCGAGCGCCGCCGCGATCTCAGGCCGGGCGAGCCGGTAATAGCGATGCCGTCCCTCGGCCTCGACCAGAACCATGCCGCCGTCGAGGAGCTTGGCGAGATGATTGCTCGCTGCCTGGGGCGACAGGTTGGCGGCATAGGCCAGCGTGCTGGCCGGATGGGCGCGCCCGTCCATCAGCGCCAGCAGGATCGCCGCGCGTGCCGGATCGGCGATCAGCGCGGCGGGGATAGCGATATTGGCATCCATGCCGAAACCTCCTTCGAATGCCCGCGAGTTTAGTGCCCGGATGCGTGGAATGTTTCAGCCGAAGATGAACATTTCGCATGGCTGCCTTGCCGGCCCCAGGAAGACGCCCGCCGCATCCCATGCCACCGTTCGGGCCGCACAGTTCAGCCGCCGGTGAAGGATCGGCGTGGCCGAAGCCGGTACCATAGGCCATGAGCAAAACCCAAACCACCCATATCAACTGGATCATTGCGGCGACCAGTTTCGGCTTCGTCGTCTCGCAGCTGGACGTCACCATCGTCAATGTCGCCCTGCCGAGCATGGCGGAGAACCTCCATGCCTCGGTTTCCGGGCTGCAATGGGTGGTCGACGCCTATGCGTTGCTGTTCGCCTCGCTGCTGCTGTCCGCTGGCGCGCTGGGCGACCAGCTGGGGGCGAAGCGGCTTTATATCGTCGGCTTCGCGCTGTTCGCCGCGGCCTCGCTCGGCTGCGGACTGGCGCCGAACGCGGCGGTGCTGATCGGCGCGCGGGCAATCCAAGGCATCGGCGCTTCGATGCTGGTGCCGCCGTCGCTGGCGCTGCTCACCCATGCCTGCGGCGACGATACCAAGCTGCGCGCCCGCGCCGTCGGCCTGTGGACCGCGGCGGGCGGCGTATCCATCGCCGCGGGGCCGGTGGTGGGCGGCTTCCTGATCGGCTGGTTCGGTTGGCGCAGCATCTTCCTGGTCAACCTGCCGCTGGTCGCGATCGGCATCGTGCTCACCTGGCGTTATGTCGCTGAGACCCGCAACGACGGCGGCCGGCATCTGGACCTGCCGGGGCAGGGCCTCGGTATCCTGGCGCTGATCGGCCTCACCGGCTCGATCATCGAGGCTGGGCCGCGCGGCATCGCCGACCCGGTGGTGCTGGCGGTATTCACAGCCGGCCTTGCGGCCTTCGTTGCGTTCCTGACCGTCGAGGCGCGGCGGGCGAACCCCATGCTGCCGCTGTCCTTCTTCAAGAACCGGACCTTCAGCGCGACGGTGGCCGTAGGCACTGTGGTCAATCTCTCTTATTACGGCACGATCTTCGTGCTCAGCCTCTATCTGCAGCAGGCGCGGGGCTATGGCGTGATGGCGGCGGGACTCGCTTTCCTGCCGCTGACCGCGACCTTCATCCTGTCGAATGTCGCCGCCGGCCATCTGGTCGGGCATCACGGCTCGCGCCTGCCGATGACGGGCGGGTTCCTGCTGGCGGCTTGCGGCTATCTGCTGCTGCTCCTGCTCGGCGATGAGACGCCGTTCTGGCTGATGGTGCCGGGGTTTCTGCTGATCCCGCTCGGCATGGGCACCGGCGTGCCGGCGATGACGACGGCCTGCCTGGGCAGCGTCGAGCGCAAATTCTCGGGCACCGCCTCGGGCGTCCTCAACACCGCCCGTCAGGCCGGCGGCGCGATCGGCGTCGCCGCCTTCGGCGCCCTGGTCGGCCGCGATCACGAAGCGATCGTTCCCGGCCTGCACACGGCTGTTTCGATCTCAGCCGGACTGCTGGTCCTGGCTACGCTGATGTCGCTGCTCGGAATAAACGCGCAGAAGTAAGAATTTAGCCACAGATTGCACAGATTAAATCGGATAATCGCCGCCTTCGGCGGCAGAAATCATGATCTGTGAGAATCTGTGTAATCTGTGGCTAGTTCTTCCTCACATCGGCTTTTCGCCCGGCGCGCAGGGGCCGGTGCGGCGGGCGTCGACGGACATGTTCATGTCGGCTGGAATGCCCGGGATGGCGGGCATGCCGTCGAGATGGACACGGCTGTCGGCATGGAACGCGGCGTCGCCGGTGGCGTGGACCGTCGACTGCACGGTGACCGTCATCTTCTGCATCTGGCAGACCGCGTTCACCGTCGCCGTGCTGCCATTCACGCTGACCGACTGCTGGCTGCAGTTCTTCATGTTCTTGGTCGTCAGGTCGGCGATCGACTTGTTGCCGGCATAGCAGCCGTGCTGGGTCATGGTCGGCACGATGCCGCCCGTCATGACGAATTCCCATTCGCCGGCCTGCTTCATCATCGTGTTGAGATCGGCGGCTTTTGCGCTGAGGCCGGTCAGCGCGATCAGGGCGGCGGAAAGGGCGAGGGCAGGGCGCTTCATCGGATGCTCCAGGTGATGGCAACGGAACTATACACGCAAAGCGGCAGAAATCCGGCGTTCATGCGTGGGGCCCGATATACCGCCGGGTCATGGCGATGAGGATGGCGGCCAGCCTTTCGCGCATCGCCGGCGGGCCGACGACCTCGATCTCCTCGCCAAGCCGCAAAAGTTCGCGCAGCCCGAAATCGCCGGATTCGACCGGCAGAGCGCATCTGAACCAGCCTTCGCTGTCGGGCTCCGCCGTCCGTCGGGCCGCCTCCACGACAAAGGGGCCGAGCAGGTCCAGGCGGGCCATGCCCTTGGACGAAAGCCGCACCTGCGCAGTCTCCTGGTAAACGCCGGCCTCGTAATCGCGCGACGCCTTCGCCCAATAGACCTGCAGATTGAAATCGTCCGGTCTGTCGAATGGATCGTCGGTGGCCTGAACGTTGCTGATCGCTCCCACACGGTAGGTGCGGACGGATTTGCCACTTTGCGCGATCAGGTACCAGACGCCGCCTTTCAGAACGAGGCCGAGCGGCCCCAGCAGCCTGTCATAGATATTGCCGGCGTTGCGGTAGCGCAGCTTCAGCATGCGCTCGTTCCACACTGCTTGGGCGATGGTCGGCAGGCTGTCGGTTGCCTCGGCCCCGCGAAACCAGCCGACGGGATCGAGATGGAACCGCGCTGCGACGCGCTGGGCGTCGGCGCCGATCCCGGCGGGCAGCGCCGCCAGCAGCTTGAGCTGCGCCTGCGCCAATCGATCGCCCAGGCCGAGCTCCGCCGCTGGTCCGGGAAGCCCGGCCAGGAACAGCGTCTCCGCCTCCCCCGGGGTAAGCCCAGTCAGCTTGGTGCGATAGCCGTCCAGAAGCTGGAAGCCGCCATTGCGGCCGCGGTCGGCATAGACCGGGATGCCGGCGGCGCTCAGCTGGTCGATATCGCGATAGACGGTGCGGATGGAGACCTCGGCCTCGCGCGCCAGCTCGGCCGCGCTCATCCGTCCGCGGGTCTGCAGCAGCATCAGCGTCGACAGAAGCCGGCTCGCGAGCATTTCTTACCCTGCCGCCAATACATGACATTCGATGTCAAGATTATCGTCATATGCTCCCGGTCGCAACGCAACAGAGGGGAAAAGACATGAAGATCGCCGTTGTCGCATTCCTCGCAGCATCGCTCGCCTGCGGCCAGGCCTGGGCGGCCGCGCCGGCTACAGGAGAAACAGCCGTGACCGACCATGGCCACGACTTCGATTTCCTGGTGGGCAAATGGCGCGTCCATCATCGCCGGCTGAAGGCGCGGCTGGCCGGCAGTCACGATTGGGTCGAGTTCGAGGGGACGTCGCAGCTCTGGCTGACGATCGACGGTCACGGCACGGTGGACGACAACTTCATCGGCCTGCCGGGCGACCCTTATTACGCGATGGGTACGCGCGGCTACGACCCCAAAACCCAGACCTGGGCGATCTGGTGGCTGGATGGGCGCGATCCGCACAGGCTCGATCCGCCGGTGATCGGCAATTTCGAGAACGGCATCGGCACGTTCGAGGGTGACGACACCCTAAACGGGAAGCCGATCAAGGTACGTTTCGTGTGGTCGAAGATCACCGCCAGCACCGCCCATTGGGAACAGGCCTTTTCTCCGGATGGCGGCAAGAGCTGGGAAACCAACTGGGTCATGGACTTGACGAGGGTCCAGTGAGCGGCA
>DATBAZ010000264.1:0-26689 GCA_036271255.1 Alphaproteobacteria bacterium | reverse complement strand
AGCCACACGCGCATGGCATAGTCGCCCGACCCGTTCAGCTGCACCTCACCGACGCCGGAAATCCGCGACAGGCGGTCCTTGATGTTCAGGACGGCATAGTTGCGCAGATACTTCATGTCGTACCGGCCGTTGGGCGAGATCAAATGCACGACCATCATCAGGTTGGGCGAGCTCTTGATCGTCGTGACGCCCAGCGCGCGGACTTCCTGGGGTAGGCGCGCCTCGGCCTGGTTCACCCGATTCTCGACCAGCTGCTGGGCTAGGTCCGGATCGGTACCCAGCTTGAAGGTGACTGTGATGGTCTCCAGCCCGTCCGTATTGGCCTGGCTGCCCATATAGATCATGCCTTCGACGCCGTTGATCGCCTCCTCGATCGGCGTCGCCACCGTCTCGGCGATCACCTTGGGGTTGGCGCCGGGATACTGGGCGCGCACCACGACCGACGGCGGCACCACCTCGGGATATTCCGAGATCGGCATCACCGGCAGCGCCAGCGCGCCCATCAGAAAGATCAGCATCGACAGAACGCCGGCGAAAATCGGCCGGTCGATGAAGAATTTGGACAGATTCATGGCGTTCTCCACTAAAGGAGTTGCAAAAAATTCTTTAGGAAGAGGCGGTTAGCGCTGAGTCAGCTCAGTCTTGTCCATCGGCACTTCGGTCGGGCTGACTTCGGCGCCGGGGCGGACCCGCTGCAGGCCCTCGACCACGACGCGCTCGCCGGGATTGAGGCCGCCCGAGATGACCCTCAGATTGCCGTTCATGCCGCCCAGCGCGACCTCGCGATAGACGGCCTTGTTGTCGGCGCCGATGACGATGACGAAGCGTTTGTCCTGGTCGGTGCCCAGCGCCCGCTCATCGACCGCCACTACCGGCCGGCTTTTGGCCGAGCCCATGCGCAGACGGGCGAACTGGCCGGGGATCAGCGTGCCGTTCGGGTTGTCGAACTGGGCGCGCAGCCGAACCGTACCGCTTTGCGCGTCGACCCGGTTGTCGATCAGCTGGAGATGGCCTTGGATCGGCGTGCCGTCGGCGGTCATCATATCGACCGGGATCTGCCCGACCTGCTTGGCGACGTCGGCGGCGCCCAGAGCCTTCAGCGCCTGAGTGACCGTCTGCTCGTCCGCGTCGAAGCTGCCATAGATCGGATCGACCGACATCAGGCTGGTCAGTACCGGTGAGGCCGGTCCGGCGGCGATCAGGTTGCCGACCGTGATCTCGATCTTGCCGACCCGGCCGGAGACCGGGGCGCGGATCTGGGTATAGCCGAGATTGAGCTCGGCGGCCTGGAGATCGGCCTGGGCCGCGCGGAGCGATGCATCGGCCTCGCGCGCCGCATTGACCCGCTGGTCGACGCTGGACTGGGAAATCGCCCCGGCACTCATGCCGATCAGCTCATGCCCGCGCGCCTCTTCCTTGCGCGCCCAGGCGAGCTGGCTCTGGGCCGAGGCGACGCGCGCGGCGGCGGCATCGACCGCGGCCTGATAGGGCGCAGGGTCGATGACGACCAGCAGGTCGCCCTGGCGCACCAGCGCGCCTTCGCGGAAATGGATTTCCTGCACCGCACCGGCGACGCGCGACCGCAGCTCGACCCGCTCGACCGCCTCCAGGCGGCCGGAGAATTCGTTCCAGGCGATGGCGTCCTGGGATTTCACCGTTGCGACCGAGACCGGCACTGCCTGGGCAGCCGGCGCTGGGCCGGAGCCATGGGCATTCTGGGACGACAGGGCAAAGGGCGCCGCGATGGCGGCGCCAATGCCGAGCGCGAGGGCGGAACCGAGAAAGCGCTGACGAAGGGTATTATTGCTCATGATGCTGTCCGTAGGGTTGGATCAAGCCGCCTGGATGCGAAGTCCGTGGCCCTTGAGCGGTACCGCGGTCTTCGCGAAGAAATCGGTGAACAGGGTGCGCAGGTATGCGGCCCAGCCGGGCTCGGCCTCGGGCGTGCGCTGGAGTGCATCCGGCCAGTCGGTCGGCGCTGCCAGCACGCGGTCTGCGACCGTCACGCCGCAGGCCCGCAGCCGTTCGGCATAGCGCAGGCTCTCGTCCCGCATCGGGTCGTCCTGCGCGGTAACGATCAGCGCCGGGGCAAGGCCGATAAGGCGCTTGGCGCCCAGCGGCGAGGCATAGGGATGGGCGGCCTTGTCGGCCGAGCCTAGATAGCAGTGCCAGCCATCGGCCCATTTGCAGCCCGTCGCGCCGGCATCGGCGTCGCGGATCGACTGGGTGCCGAGGCACGGGTCCAGCATCGGCGACAGCAGGATCTGCCCGGCCAAGGGCGGCGTCTGCTGGTCGCGCGCCATCAGCGCCAAGCCGGCCGCCAGGTTGCCGCCGGCTTCCTCGCCCGCGACATAAACCCGGCACTGCTTCAAGGTCGGGCAGGCACGGTGGACGAACTGCAATGCCTCGAATGCCCCCTCCAGCGCGTGGGGGAAGGCGTTGCCAGGCGCGACCGGATAGTCGAACGAGGCCACGGTCGCGCCGGCGTCGGCCAGAAGGCTGGCCACGGTGCGGCCGGTCTCGATCGAGCCGCCGGTGAAGGCGCCGCCATGCAGATGCAGCACGAACGGCGTCGCCCGGCCTTCATCCGGCTGGTGGTGGATGGCGAAGCGCATCGGACCGAACCGATCGCTCTCCATCCAGTCTTCTGTCCATTCGTGGGTCATGATCGGCGGCATGCAGGGGATTGTTGCGATGCAGCTAAGATAAGTGTTCGGGATTGCGCTATAAATGGCGTATATGTGACTTCATTTTTTCCCTCTGTGTATAATCGGCGTTGTTTTGGTGGAGTGCTTCGGTGGATCAGCTGGCGGCGATGCGCGCTTTCGTGCGGGTAGTGGAGGCCGGATCCTTCACGCGCGCCGCGATCTCGCTCGACACACCGAAGCCGACTGTGACCAAGCTGATCCAGACCCTGGAACAGCATCTGCGCACCAAGCTGCTCAACCGGACTACCCGCCGCGTCACCGTCACGTCGGACGGCGCCGCCTATTACGAGCGGGCGGTGCAATTGATCGCCGATATCGACGAGCTGGACGGCAGCATGGCGGCGGCGCAGACGCGGCCGAAGGGCAAGCTCAGGATCGACATGTCCGGCGCGGTGGCCCAGCTCGTCATCCTGCCGGCCCTGCCGAAATTCTTCGAAGCCTATCCCGACATCCAGATCGACCTCGGCGTATCGGACCGTGTGACCGACCTGATCGGGGAGAATGTCGATTGCGTGCTGCGCGTGGGGGAACTGCTGGATCAGTCGCTGATCGCCCGCAAGCTCTCCGACATGCCGATGATCACCTGCGCGGCGCCGTCCTATCTCGCGCGCATGGGCGAGCCGAACCATCCGGACGATCTGGAGACCGGCCACCAGATGGTCAATTTCTTCAGCCAGCGCACCGGGCGCATCGTCTGCCTCGATTTCGTGCGCGGCAACGAGCATCTGGAGATCGAAGGACAGCACAAGGTGACGCTGAACGAGGGGACGTCATACGTCTCCGCGCTGGTGGCCGGGCTCGGCATCGGGCAGTCGCCCAAATTCATGGTCGATCATTATCTGGCGACGGGTCAGCTGAAGCCGGTCCTGCCCGACTGGACGGTCCCGCCGCTGCCGCTCCATGTCGTCTATCCGCCCAACCGGCATCTCAGCAACAAGCTCAGAGTGTTCGTGGACTGGGTCGCCGGCCTGTTCGCAGGGGGTGCCGTTCCTGTCATCGAGGGGCGCACGTAGAGGCTGCGACGCGGCGGCCATTTGCCATTCCGCGTGCGCCACGATAGTAGGACATCCGCAGTGCCTGCCCACAGACGTCCGAGATAGAAACGATGCCAGAGATTTTCGTGACCGACCGCCACGGGACCGAGTTCGCGGTCGATGCCACCAACGGCTTCACCTTGATGGAAGTCATTCGCGACGAAGGGAAATTCGAGCTCGCCGCGATCTGCGGTGGCATGATGTCCTGCTCGACCTGCCACGTTTATATCGACAATGCCTGGAAGGCGCAGATGCCCCAGATCACGCGCGACGAGCGCGAGCTGCTGGAAGAGTCGTCGCACTATCAGGCGGACAACTCGCGGTTGAGCTGCCAGATCGAGATCAAGCCGGATCTGGCCGGCCTCAAGGTCACCGTCGCGCCGGAAGATTAAAATTCCACGTAGGGTGGATGAGCGCAGCGTAATCCACCAGCCGCGCACTGCGCGGCATCTGGTACCTATGGATGGGCCCATCGGTGGAATACGCTTCGCTCTTCCACCCTACGTTTGATTCAGGCTCTTCAGCGCCGCATCCGCCCTGGCGCGGACGGCGTCGAAATCCGTCTCATTGAGCAGCTTGCCGTCGCGATAGGCCGGGATCAGCCGATCGTCGCGCGCTTGCGCCGCCGGTACGGTGCGCCAGCCCCCGGCGTCGCGGACCAGTGCCAGGCGGCCCTTCTTCGACACCTTGCCCCGATCGGTCACGGGGTTCTTATAGACGTCGCGCCACATGCCATCGATTTTGATCGCCGAGGCCTTCATCGCCCACTTCAGAGTGTCGCGGTCGACCTGCTGCAGCAGGCCGCCGCCCATGCCGAAGGCGACGTTCTCGGCTGAGAAACCGGCGCCTGTCAGCGCGTTCAGCACGACGTCGATTTGATCCAGGTCCATGCCGTCGCCCTGGATGATACGGACAGACGGGTTGAGCACGGCATAGCCGGCCTTGTTGGTCGATGCGCCGAAGGCCATGGCCAGCCGCCGCGCGACCTCCACCACCACCTCCGACGGGTTGCCGCTATCCGGCCGCACCACCAGCGTGGCGCCGCTGCGCAGCACCTGGTCCTTGAGTTTCTTTCCCCACAGCTCGCTGACGGCGTTGAACACGTCATAGCTGTCGGACACGACCGCCACGAGCTTTCCGGGCTTACCGAACTGCGCGATCATGTTGGCATAGGCCTCCGCCTCCCGCGCATGGCCCCAGGCGGTGATGGTCGAGTGCTCGGCGGCCGGGATCGAGAAGCCGGCCATCGCCGCGTCGTAATAACGGCGTGCGCCTAAAATGGCGGAAAGCGTATCGGTGCCCTGGAAATTCACCAGGTGGGCCATGCCGCCCAGCATCGCGCTTTCCAGGCTGGAGACGCCGCGCGCACCGAAATCGTGCAGCTTGAACGGGATCTGCCCGTCCGGATCGTCCGAGGTCCGGTCCAGATGGCGACGGATAACCCGCTTGGCCTCGAAGGAGAGGGTGGCGACCGTGGTCGGGTACCAGATGGCGCGCAGCAGCGCCGTTTCGATATAGGAGGTGACCCAGGCCAGCCCTGGGTCGGTGTTGCGCACCTGGACCAGCGCGTTGTGGGTGGGAACGACCTCGCCTTCCGCCACCGCCGCGATCTCGATCGGCAGATGGCCGCCATGGTCGTTGACGATCCGGAGCCACCCGGCCCGGTTGAACGGCAACCCGTGCGCGGTGAGCAGCGCCTCGGCCTTGCCGATATCGTCATGGGTGATGGGGGTCAGCAGATATTGCTTGATGAAGGCCTGCAGCCCGAAGAACAGCGTGTGTGGGAAGCGCCCGCCCCGGCTTTCGACATAGGACGAAATCTCCTCCGTCCCCGGCGGGTATTGCAGGTAATGGCTGGCCTTATAGCTGTCGGTATTGAGGATCAGGTTGTCCAGGAACCCATGCATGACCGGCCTTCCGATGGCATCAGATGCTGGTCCCGGTTGTACCTCGCCGCAGTCCCATCCGTCATTCCCGCGAAGGCGGGAATCCAGAGTCTTTTCCGCGCTGCCGCGCGTATTGGCTGGATTCCCGCCTGCGCGGAAATGACAATTCGAATTCTTAGGAAACTACAGGCGGCGGTTGGTGGAGCTAGGCGGGATCGAACCGCCGACCTCATCATTGCGAACGATGCGCTCTCCCAGCTGAGCTATAGCCCCGAACCGACATCGCCTGAGGGGCCGGAATATGGTCAGGTGGCCGGTCGGTGTCAAGCCGAGGCGGTCAATTGCCGGGCGGTTGTTCGGGCGGTAGATTGATCGACCCTTTCAAGTGGATTCACAATGGTCGCCCCCTTTATCGAAGTCATACTGATCCTGCTCAATTTCGTCTGGTGGCTGGTCATCATTTCGGTCGTGGTGAGCTGGCTGGTCGCCTTCGGCGTGATCAACACACGCAACCCGACGGTCTACCGGATTCTCGACATGCTCAACCGCGTGACCGAGCCGGTCTTCCGCCCGATCCGGCGCCTGATCCCGCCGATGGGCGGCCTCGACCTGTCGCCGATGGTCCTGCTGCTGATCATCTACCTGATCCAGCGCGAGCTCGAGATCATGATGTATCGCGGCTACTTCTCATAGTGGGGTAGCGGGACCGTCCCGGTGACCGACATCGACCGCGGCGAGCCGGCGGCGGCCTGGCCGATCCGCTCGCCTGTTGCCTATCTGCTGATCCTGATCTTCGGGCTGCTGCTCTATCTGCCCGGTTTCACCACCATTCCGGCGGTCGATCGCGACGAAGCCCGCTTCGCCCAGGCGACCCGGCAGATGCTGGAGACCGGCGACTATGTCGATATCCGGCTTCAGGACGAGGCGCGGCTCAAGAAGCCGATCGGTGTCTATTGGCTGCAGGCCGCGGGGACGAAACTTGCCGGCGGCGAGGACATCCGTAATCCGATCTGGACCTATCGCCTGCCGTCGCTCATCGGCGCGCTGGGGGCGATCCTGGTCACGCTCGCCATCGGCCGGCGCTGGCTGGGGGCGGAAGCCGGGTTCACCGGCGCGGCACTGCTGGCGGCGACCCTGTTGCTGGGCATGGAGGCGCGGCAGGCCAAGACCGATGCCTTCCTCCTGCTGACCGTGCTGGTGGCGATGGCCGGCCTGGCCGAGGCCTGGATGCCGCGACCAGGAGGCGTGCCGGCACGGCGCTGGCATTGGAGCCTGTTCTGGGTGGCGATGGGCGTCGGTATCCTGATCAAGGGGCCGATCGTGCCGATGGTGGCAGGACTGGCGGCGGCCGTGCTCGCTCTCGTGGAGCGGAATATCAGATGGCTGGGGCGCCTGCGCCCCTTGCCGGGGATCCTGATCGCGCTCGCCATCGCGCTGCCCTGGCTGGTCGCCATCACGATCTCCAGCCATGGCGCCTTCATCACCCAGTCGCTGGGCAACGACATGGCGGCCAAGCTGGCGGGGGGCAAGGAATCTCATGGTGCGCCGCCGGGGAGCTATCTGGCGATGTTCCCGGTCACCTTCTGGCCCGGCTCGCTGTTCGCGCTGCTGGCACTGCCTTGGGTCTGGCGCAACCGGCGGGATCGCGCCGTCGTCTTCTGTCTCGCCTGGATCGTGCCGTCCTGGCTGGTATTCGAGGCGGTGCCGACCAAGCTGCCGCACTATGTGCTGCCGCTCTATCCGGCAATCGCGCTGCTGACCGGCGCAGCGCTTGCCGATCGGCTGTCCGCGCCGGGCACCGCGCGCCCCTGGCTTGAGCGCGCCGTCCTGCTTTTGTGGCTGCTCGTCGGCTTGGCGCTGGGCGCCGTGGTGATCGCTGCCGCCCCCTTGGGCGACGGCAGGCCGTCCATACGCGGCATCCTGGCGGCGCTGGCGATCTGGGGTGTCACCGGGGCCGGCGTCTGGTTCACGTGGCGCGGCCGGCGGCGCAGGGCGGCCGGATTCGTGCTGGCGGGCTCGGTCGTCGCGCTCGGCCTCACCCTCGGGGCGGCGATCCCGGCGCTCGATGCGCCCTGGATTGCGCCGCGGCTGAAGGACGCCTTGTTCCAGAAGATGCCGGCCGGGCATGGGCCGATGCTGATCGCCGGCTATGCCGAGCCCAGCGCGCTGATCGCCTTCGGCACCGATACGAAATTCGGCAGCGGCGCGGACGCGGCTAAGCTGCTGGCCGACAATGACCATGCCGTGGCGATTGTCGGCGGCGATCAGGCCGACGCCTTCAAGACCGCGCTAGCCGACGGCCACGTCTCAGCCGAGCCGCTGGCGACCGTCGAGGGCTTCAACTACGCCAAGGGCAAGCGGATCATGCTGACGCTCTACCGGCGGGCGCCGTGAGCGGCGGGCGCCGCCCGGGACTGATCGCGCTGGCGGGGTTGCTGGCCATCCTGCTCGCCTTCACCGTCGACCAGCCGATCGCCCGCGCCATGGCCGGGATCGATCCGCTGACCTTGCGCATCGCCCGTTTCGTCACCTGGTTCGGCCAAGGCGGGGTGGTGCTCTATCCGGCCGGCATCGTGATTATGCTCGGGCTGGCTGCCAGCCTGGTACTGCCTGGACTGGCAGGCCGATTCGAAGCGCCGATTCGCAGGGTCGCCTCGATTTTCATCATCGTCGCGGCCGCGGGCCTGGCCGATGATGCACTCAAGATCGTGTTCGGCCGGGCACGGCCCTATCTCTGGCTGGCGGGCGATGATTCGGGCTTCGGATTTTTCCGTTATAGCGCCAAGTTCGCCTCTTTTCCCTCAGGCCACACAACCACATCGTTCGCCGCGGCATTGGCCTTCGGCATGGTCATGCCGCGCCATAAGCTCTGGTTTTTGCTGGCGGCTTTGCTGATCGCGGCGAGCCGGATCGTGCTGGATGTCCACTATCTGTCCGACGTCATCGCAGGCGCTCTGCTGGGTACGGCGGTGGCGGTTCTGCTTGGTAAATGGTTGGAAAGACTCGGTTGGCTGCCGTGTTGGGCCGCGCAGGATTCCGTTCGGACTGGCGTTGTCCCAGAGGGGTCAAAAAAAACAGGCGGCAAACGGAACTGAATCCGGCTATAGTCTCTTATCGATGGCATGGGTAGAACGATGTTCATGTCGCTGGATACCACCGCAGGAAGAGAGACGGCCGGTTCGTTTTCGGCCGCTGTTAAAACAGATGGCCGCGAGGTCGTTGTGAGCAAGTGGTATATGCGCACGCGGCTGTTGCTGGCGCTTTGGGTCGTGCTGTCGCTCGGCTGGGGCACGGCGGTCGGCTATGACCTGTATCAGCGGGTCACGATGCAGGCCGACATGTCCCGCGATGTCGAAAGCGACTTGGACTCGGGCTTTGCCTCGGCCAGTTGCGTCGGCAAGGATTGCGGCACCGTTTCGGCAAAGGCTGCCCAGACCTGGAACTGGTCCGGTATCTTCTCGACCTATCTGAAATTCGGCAGCGATGAGATGGCTGAGTGGGCGCTTGGGCCGCCAGCCGCTCTGTTGCTCCTGGGCATCGGCGCAACCGTGATGCTCCGCCGCCGCGGCCGCCGCGTTTCCTGAAACAGCTGCCCCGAACATGGGCTGAAATGAAAAAGGCGGCCGATGGCCGCCCTTTTTGTGTCCGAAGCTCAGCGGCTGAGGATCAGGCCGCCGCGCGTTCGGCGACGATCTTCTCGACCTGCTTCTTCAGGCTGCGCATGTCGGCCTCCAACTCGCTGCTGCGCGCGCCGATCAGGTAGGCGTCGAGGCCGCCCTTGTGCTCGATCGTGCGCAGGCCGTTGGTCGACACGCGGATGCTGATGTTGCGGCCCAGCGCCTCGCTGAAGACCGAGGTCTGCTGCAGGTTCGGCAGAAAGCGGCGACGCGTCTTGTTGTTCGCATGGCTGACATAGTTGCCGGTCTGGACGCCCTTACCGGTCACGGCGCAACGACGGGCCATGGTAAAATCCTCAAACTGGAGCAAACGAATGGGCGCGTAGCCTTTGGGACCTCGCGCGAAGGCGCGGAACCTACGCGAAGGCCGGGGCGGAAGTCAAGCCGGGGCGCGGCTTATCGCCAGGAAACCGGCCTTTCGATCGCATCTTCCCAATTCCGCCCGTCGAACGGCGTGATCTTCACTGTCGTCAGGTCGATATCGTCCAGGCAGCGTACATTGACGTCGATCTTGTCGGGGTCTGAGCGCGGTACATAGAAAGGGTGGATGCCGCAATGGCGGCAGAATGTGTGCTTCGCCGTGCCGGTATTGAACTGATAGGTGGTGAGGTCGTCGGCGCCGCTCAACAGCTCGAACTGCTCCGGCGCCACGATCAGATGCAGAAAGCCCTTCTTGGTGCAGACCGAACAGTTGCAGTCGGCGATGCCGGTCAGCTCCGCGGTGACGCGGAACCGCACCCGTCCGCAATGGCAGCCGCCTTCATGAGCTTGCATCGTCCCTCTCATTGGTCTGGGGTAGCAATAACGGGTTCGGCTTCAAGACGCTACGGATGGCTTGCGGAGGCGATCAAGATAAACTAAGTTCTATAGACTAAGTTTAAAGGTAGAAAATGCGCACTGTGAATATCCACGACGCCAAAACACACCTTTCGCGCCTCGTCGATCAGGCTGCGCAAGGCGAAGAGTTTGTAATTGCCAAGGCGGGCAAGCCCATGGTGAAGGTGGTGCCGCTGGATGCGGCGGCTGGAAAAGGCAGTCGCTTAGGTTTCCTGGCTGGCGAAATCGCCGTTCCCGACGACTTCGATACGATGGGCCAAGCGCACATCGAGCAGCTTTTCAACGGTGAGGCGTGAATCTGCTGCTGGATACGCATTTGTTGATATGGGCAGCGGGAATGCCTGAGAAGCTATCGGTCGAGGCGCATTCCCTGCTGCAAGATGCGCGTAACGCGCTGGCCTTCAGTGCGGCTTCCTTGTGGGAGATCGAGATCAAGCGCGGATTGGGCCGTTCGGATTTCCGCATCGATCCGCGCCGATTGCGGCAAGGACTGCTCGCGAATCACTATCGTGAGTTGCCCGTGACCGGGGAGCATGCGATCGCATTGAGGCGTCTGCCACCGCTTCATAAAGACCCTTTCGACCGTATTCTGGTTGTGCAGGCTGAAATCGAGGGCCTGCGTCTACTGACCTCCGACAAGCGGGTTGGTCAGTACGGCGGCGCAGTGCAACTCGTTTGATTGACGTGCTATTCCGCCGCCGTGGCAGGAGCGATATCGTCCGCGGTGACGCCGGCCGCGGCGGCTTCCTGCTGCTTGCGCCACATTTCGGCGAACAGGCCGCCCTGGGCCAGCAGAGAGGCGTGGGTGCCGCGCTCCACCACCCGGCCGGCTGACAGGACCAGAATCTCGTCGGCGTCGATGATGGTCGACAGACGGTGGGCGATCACCAGGGTGGTACGGCCCTCGCTGGCGGTCTTGAGGTTGGCCTGGATTTCCTTCTCGGTCGCGGTGTCCAGCGCCGAGGTCGCCTCGTCGAACAGCATGATCGACGGGTCCTTCAGCAGCGCGCGGGCGATGGCGACACGCTGCTTCTCGCCGCCGGAAAGCTTCAGCCCGCGTTCGCCGACCATCGCGTCATAGCCGTCGGGCAGGGCGCGGATGAAGCCGTCGATATTGGCCATGCGCGCGGCGCGCTCGACCTCTTCGCGTGAGGCTTCGGGGCGGCCATAAGCGATGTTGTAATAGATCGTGTCGTTGAACAGCACCGTGTCCTGGGGAACGATGCCGATCTCGCTGCGCAGGCTCTGCTGGGTGACGTCGCGGATATCCTGGCCGTCGATGTCGATCGCCCCGCCGGTCACGTCATAGAAGCGGAACAGCAGCCGTGCGATGGTCGATTTGCCGGCCCCGGACGATCCGACGATGGCGACCGTGCGGCCGGCCGGCACGGTTAAGCTGACACCGGACAGGATCGGCCGGCGCGGATCGTAGGCGAAATCGACATCGCGGAAGGTGACGGTGCCGCCGATCACCTCCAGCGGCTTGGCCGCGGGCTTGTCGGCGACGTCGCGATGCTCGCGCAGCAGGGTGAACATGCCCTCGATATCGACCAGCGCCTGCTTCAGCGCCGAATAGACCGTGCCGAAGATGCCCAGCGGCAGCGACAGCTGGATCAGATAGGTGTTCAGCGTAACGAAGCCGCCGATCGTCATATGGCCGGCGACGATGTCGCGCGCCGACATCAGCATGATGATGGTGACACCCAGCCCGACGATGAAGGCTTGGCCGATATTCAGCACCGACAGCGAGGTCACGGTCCTGACCGCCGCCGCCTCGTACTTTTCCAGCGCGCGGTCGTAACGCCGGGCCTCATGCTCCTCGTTGGTGAAGTATTTCACCGTCTCGTGGTTCAGCAGGCTGTCGATTGCCCTGGTGTTGGCGGTGCTGTCGCTGTCGTTCATCTGGCGGCGGATGCCGATACGCCAGTTGCTGATATTGATGGTGAAGACGATGTAGGTGCCGACCGTCAGCACGGTCGCCAGCGCGTAGAGCCAGTCGAACTTCCGCCAGATCACCAGCGCCGACAGGATCAGCATCAGGATGGTCGGGAAAACGTTGAACAGCGAGAATGACAGCAGGCTGTCGATCGCCGTGGTGCCGCGCTGGATCGCCCGCGACAGGCCACCCGTCTGGCGATCGAGGTGGAATTTCAGCGACAGGCTATGCAGGTGGCGGAAGACCTGGAGCGCGATCTGGCGGATGGCGCGCTGCGATACCTTCTGGAAAATCGCGTTGCGCGCCTCATTGAAGAACTGCGACATCAGCCGCGCCACGCCGTAGGCGGCAATCAGCCCGACCGGGATCGCCACCAGCGCCGAGCCTTTGCCGGAGAGCGCGTCGACCGCGCGGCCATAGACGATCGGCACCGCCAGGATGGCCAGGTTGCTCAGCAGCAGGCAGAACATCGCCAGCACGACCCGGGCGCGAAGCTCGAAGGAATTCTTCGGCCAAAGGTAGGGGGCGAGCGAGGCAAGCGCCTTCAGATCGCCGGTCGGCCTGCCCGATTTGGGCAGATCGTCGGAGGTGGCGGGAATCATCGGGCGGCGCGGGGTCATCCGGCCTATATAAGGCCGCCGTTGCCTTTGCGCGAGGGCAGACTGTCCGGCTGATCCTGGCCAGGCCGTGGATATCGACGGCCTGCAGATCAGCGCCCGCGCCGTCGGCCTGGTTGATGGCGCTAATTATCGCATGGCCGCCAAGGTCGGCGATGAGAACGGCAACGCTATCTGGGTGTGGGCTGGAATCTCGGGCTGCGCTCGAGCCGACTGGTCGTGCCCTTAAGCCGCTTCGTCCAGTGGTTCGATCTCGAAGACCAAGCGCTTGCCGACAGCACGCAACGCGGCGTCGAGCTGCTCGACTTTCGATGCGTGCTTCAGGTCGAACAACCGATCGATCTGCGGTGGATGCTGCTGTAGGCGGCGGGCGAGCTCCGCCCGCCTGACGCCGCTTTCGCGTAGCGCCTGATAGACCTTCGCCTTCAGCGCGTCCGCGGTCGGCACGGCGATCAAATCGCCTGACCCGCCGGTGGGCACGGGTATATCCTCCCGGTGCGCCATGCGGGCTGCCAGCGCCTCCGAGATCGCATCCCGACCGCGCATCAGCGCGTCGTCGCGGTCCTCGCCGAAGGTGGTCACTTCCGGCAGGTCGTCGCAGGTTAAAAGGAATGTATCGTTGTCATCGGGCATTAGATGAACGCGATAAGCCAAAGTCTCCATTTTGAGGGTCCCAGGTTGGTTGAGTTGCGTGGACTCGCCGCTGCACGGCGAGGCTTGGTCTCCACGATGAACGGGTTCATTCGAGGCCGAGGTCTTTCTTGATCTTCCGGACTAGGCCCGTGCCCAGTTCCTTGTTGGAGCCGTGGGTCGGGATCTGCGTCTTCCGGTTGCCCAGGATCACCGTCAAGTGACCCGAGCCGCCCTTATGGGTCTCGAAAGTGCAGCCCTGTTTCTTGAGCCAGCGGCGCAGTTCGGACGAGTTCATATGCAGATAGTAACACATCTGTTTCTGTCATCAATGGGGAAGAAACAGATGTGTTACGTTTTGCTTCGTTTTTGCGGGATGCGTGCATGAATTTGCGGCCGAACCCACGCGGCCTCACCGGAGCTAACTATACGTCGGCTCTGTTCGATCTCCTCCCGTGCGGGCCGATCTGGCCGCGCCACCCGTCCATCACTTTGGGCAAGCTTAGGACCTAATGCCGGCGCTGCACGCTGACCGTCGCCGGGACGCCGACCCGTTGCGCCCGGCCTGCCAGGGTGGCGAAGCAGAGGATCAGCACTGTCCGCACGGCGAAGGCGGTGCCGGCCAGGGCCAGGATCCAGGCCAGCGCCATGAAGGCCATGAAGACTGCGGCGACGGGGAGGTCGTACCAGCGGGCGCGCAACGCGCGGATGGGCTTCTGTATCGGCTCCAGGCGCGGCGAGGCAGCGATCTCGCGGGCGAATGCGGCCGGCCGAATTACCACTCCCATCGCTGCTCCTCCGCCAGGCGCTCCAGTTGCGCGTGTCTCTCCGATCCTACATCGCGGCGCCGGTCGGCGCCACGCGACAAAGTCAATGCTTATCGGTTCCCGAGGTTCCCTACTCGACTTCCTCATCGTCCGCCGCGCGGTACCAGGCCATCATCGACGGCAGGGCCAATACCGTATCCATATAGGCCACGTTGACCGGGTCGATGGGGACGTTATAGGTGCGGAAACGCGTCACCACCGGCGCATACATCGCGTCCGCAATACTGAAACGCCCGAACAGAAACGGTCCTGCGGAACCGAAGCGGGACCGCGCATCGCGCCAGATCTGCTGGACCCGCTCGATATCGGCCATGGCGCCGGCCGACGCCTCGGGCATCGGCACGTCGGCTCCGATATCCATGGGGAACTCGCGGCGCAGGTCCATGAAGCCGGAATGCATCTCGGCCACGATAGACCGGGCGCAGGCCAGCGCCGGGAGCTCCTGCGGCCACAGCTTTGTCTCTGGGAAACGGTGGGCGAGATACTCCAGGATCGCCAGCGAATCCCACACCATCTCCCGCCCGTCGATCAGGATCGGCACCTTGCCGGCGGGGCAATATTCCAGGATGCGCGCCTTCGTGTCCGGCTGCCGCAGATGGATGATGATCTCCTTGAACGGGAGCTTGGCTTCCTTCAACGCCACCCACGGGCGCAATGACCAGCTCGACCATTTCTTGGTGCCGATGATGAGGGTCAGGCTCATTTTATCTCTCCCTTCCCGGTTCATTCGTGCGAGCCGTGCCGCTCGCCGGATTGCAACCGCCGAAACAGGATGATACACAGCGGCCCTTCCGGTGGAAGACGCCGTTATCGGCGGGCGCGTAGCTCAGCGGGAGAGCACTTCCTTGACATGGAAGGGGTCGCAAGTTCAATCCTTGCCGCGCCCACCATCCACCGCATTGAAATTCCTTAGATTTTAGCTCCCCGCAACCCTGTGCCGTATTATAGCACGGCATTGTCCGATTTGCTTTGGCGCGCATCGTGCGGGCATAAAAATTCCCCCGGTACACGCGGCAACCATGCCGAGCGTGCCGGGGGCAAGAGAGGGAGGGACGGGTGCAGGAAAACCGCCTCCCTTAGTTGGGTGTACGACAGGCGAACTCTCTCAAATCCGTCTGTCGCTTAATTCTACGCGGGGGGAGTGTGGGCGGATCAGTCGCCGGACCTGTTATTTTGTAACAGATCGACTCACAGATGGTCGTTGCTGACGTCCAGCTGGTAGAGCTCCTGGACGCATTTCCTATAATCCAGCGTGTCCCGGGCGAGCCCGATCTCTTCGCAGGCCCGATGTTCGGCCGGCTCGTCCAGATGGATAGCGACCGGCTGCGCGTGGACATGGCGGCGCAGATAGTTCCGGCAGCTCTGGAAATAGGGGCCGGTCACGTCGTAGCTGAGTTCCTTGGCGCAGATGCCGTCGATCCTCTGGATCGGCAGCACAGAGGCCTCTTCCGTCGCCAGCGCCACGCGCGGGCTGCCGCATGCGGCCAGCAGCACCAGCCCCAGCACGGCGGAAACGGCGCCCAGCCGGTCCGGGCAAAGCAGCGTCGCGCGTCGAACTGTATTCATGACTTCTCCACCTGTTGATATGGACGGGATGGGCATTTTGACAACCGCCGGCGACGATAGATATAGAGTGACAAGATGAAGAAACGATGAGGGAAATATTAAGGTTTTCTCATCTCAGAAAATCCTATTCTATAGAGAGTCAACGTGTAGATTCTGGCAGAAATCCGCCAGTCTCCGATTTTTATTAACATATGAGCGTATTTTAATATGCCGCTCAGATTCTTCTCATATTGATCGACTATATCGGTATTCCATCGAATTCAGATGGAGCATCGATCGATGACATACTCTCCTCAAACACGACGTCTGATGACCGGCCTGCCGATACTGGCGTCGGCACTGATCCTGGCAGCCTGCGCCGTGACACCCGCCGACGCGCAGAGCTCAACCCCGGCCCGCACCGCCCAGGCCCGTCAGGCCTGCGCCACGACGATGGGCCTCAACCCCGCCAATATCGATTACGACCTGTGCGTCGCCAGCCTGCAGCAGACGATCGCCGGCCTCGACCAGGCCACCCTGGTCGAACGCGATCGCCGGGCGTGCATGGCCCAGGGGCTTGAGCCCAACACCAGCGCCTTCGCCCTCTGCGTCGTCGACGCCGGGCATGTCGCGGCCAATTGATCCCAAGATCTCAAGGAACCTCATCATGAAGCTCGCTCTCATCCTTCCGATGGCCGGCCTCGCCATGCTGACCGCCTGCGCAGGCGGGCCCACCAACGGCCAGGTCCAGCTTGCCCAGGAACAGCACACCTGCGCCCAGATGGGCATCGATCCGGGCTCGCAGGCTTTCGGCCAGTGCGTCGGTAATCTCGATGCCACCATGTTCGAAACCCACTATTCGGCTGGCCGATGAGCCAGCGGAACGGCGGGGAACGGCCGCGGACAGCGGCTCCGGGAGTACTCGGCTTGCATCCCCGCCGGTTTCGTTCCTCTATTATCCGTTTGGGCGGCGCCTTCGCGGTTCCGCCATCGATGGGTGGAGAGAACGCCGGTGCAAGACGAATCCCAGCAAACCCGCCGCCGCCGCTCGGTTTCCGGCCTGCCCAAGGATAGCGGCATGCGGATTCTGATCATCGAGGACGAGCAGAAGCTCGCCGAAATCCTGGTGCGCAGCTTGCGCGGCGAAGGTTTCATCGTCGACGCGGCGGGCACGGCCGAAGAGGGGCTCAGTCTTGCGTCGTCGGATCACTACGACCTGGTGATCCTCGACCTGCTGCTGCCGGACGGCTCGGGTACCGCGGTTCTCAAGCATCTGCGCCAGCAGCAGAACAAGGTGCCGGTGCTGGTGCTGACGGCCCGCGGGGACCTCGACACCAAGGTCGAGAATTTCGAAGCCGGGGCGGACGATTACCTGACCAAGCCCTTCGCGCTGCCCGAGCTGATGGTTCGGGTGCGCGCGCTGATGCGGCGCGGTCCGGCGATCAAGGACACGATGCTGAAGCTGGCCGATCTCGAGGTCGACCGCCTGTCGCGCCAAGTGCGCCGGGCAGGCCGCCGCGTCGAGCTCAGTCCGAAGGAATATTCGCTGCTCGAATACCTCATGCTGAATGCCGGGCGCGTCCTGTCGCGGTCGATGATCATCGACCGGGTCTGGGATCAATCCTTCGAAGGGTTCACCAATATCGTCGATGTCTATGTGCGGCAGCTGCGTCGCAAGATCGACGAAGGGTTCGACCCGAAGCTGATTCGCACCGTCCGCGGCCTGGGCTACTCGATCGATCCGGAACATACCGGAGGATAGTATGGTCCGGGGGGTAGGATGAGCCGCCGGTCGCTGACCTTCAGGCTGATTTCCTGGTATGGCGGTTTGCTGCTCGCGGTGGGCGTCGCATTCGCGGTGTTTTCCTATGTGAGCTTCGATCGCTATATCGCCGAGACGATGCAATCGCTGCTGGTCGCCCGTGCCGAGTCGGTATTGGGCACGGCCGGCAATCTGCTGGACGATCGTCAAGCCTTGACCATGCTGATCGAGCAGCGTTTCGCACCGGAGGCGCTCAACCGGATGATCCGGATCAGCAGCGGCGATCATGTCTACTATGTCTCCGGCCTGCCCAATGACCGTGTCTTCGACCCCGGCGAAGTCGGCCTCAAGCCGTCCGACGGCAAGGCGGAATTTCTCCATCACGGCGATTTTTTCCTCTTCGCGAAAAACTACAAGATGCCGGACGGCAGGGTGATCACCATCGAGTCCGGCCAGTCGGCCGACCTGATGGCTGTCGTTGAGAAGCGGCTGGTGACCGTTCTTCTGATCGGGTTGCCGGTGCTGCTGATCGTAGCCGCGGCGGGCGGCTATGTGCTGGTCCAGCGCGCCCTCTCCCCGGTTCAGGGGATGATCGAGGCTGCCGAGGCGCTGACCTTCAACTCGCCGCGCAAGCGCTTGCCGCTGGCCGGGACCGAAGACCGGATCGATGCGCTGGGCCGGACGCTCAACCGGATGCTGGAGCGGCTGGACGCCAGCTATCAGCAGACCAGCCGCTTCTCAGCCGACGCGGCGCATGAGCTCAGGACTCCGCTTGCGATCATGCGCGGCGAGTTGGAGCTGCTGGCCACCGAAGATTTGCCTGAGGAGCTCCAGGGCGCGATCGGCAATATACTGGGCGAGACTGAGCGGCTTGGGCAGATCGTCGAAAGTCTGATGGCGCTGGTCCAGATGGATTCCACGGCCGGCAAGCGGGCGCATCTGGCGGTCGATCTTCATGCTCTGGCGACCGAAACCATCGATCAGTTGCGCCTCCTGGCGGTCGAGAAGGACGTCACGATCGAGCCGCCGGCCGGCATCCACGCGATGGCGGCGGGCGATCGTAACCGCCTGAAGCAGGTTCTGGTCAATCTGCTCGACAATGCAATCAAGTACACGCCGGCCGGCGGGCGGATCACGGTCGAGGTCGCCGAGGCCGGCGACAGCGCTGTCCTGGCGGTGAAGGACACCGGCGTCGGTATCGATGGCGGCAGCCTGCCGCTGGTCTTCGACCGCTTCTTCCGGGTGACGACGGACCGCGGCGAGGCGGGCGCGGGCCTGGGGCTCGCCATCGTCAAATCGATCTGCGCCGCCCATGGCGGATCGGTTTCGGTCGAAAGCACGCCCGGCGTGGGCAGCGTTTTCAGAGTGATCCTGCCGCAGGCCTCGCAGGCCGCTGTGGCGGCCACATCGAGCGCCTGAGCGTTCGCAAAGAGGTTAACCGATGATCTGGATCGTGCAGGTCGCCTTGAAGCGGCCATACACGTTTATCGTCCTGGCGTTGCTGATCGCGATTTTCGGCGTGCTGTCGGCCATCCGGACGCCGACCGACATTTTCCCGAACATCGACATCCCGGTCATCAGCGTCGTGTGGACCTATACCGGCCTGCCGCCGGACGATATGTCGGGCCGGGTCGTCTATTACTACGAGCGGACGCTCTCGTCGCAGGTCAACGACATCGAGCATATCGAGTCCCAGTCGCTGCCCGGCTATGGCGTGGTCAAGGTTTTCTTCCAGAAGAACGTGAACATCAATGCGGCGATCGCGCAGGTGACGGCGGCGTCGCAGACCGTGCTCAAGTACCTGCCGCCCGGCATCACCCCGCCCTATGTGCTGAGCTACAACGCCTCCAGCGTGCCGATCCTCCAGCTCGCCCTGTCCTCCAAGACGATCCCGGAGCAGCAGCTCTTCGATACCGGTCAGAACTTCATCCGTCCCCAGCTTGCGACTGTCGCCGGGGCGGCGATTCCCTCGCCCTATGGCGGCAAGGTGCGGCAGGTGCAGGTCGACCTCAACCAGCATGCGCTGCAGGCGGCCAACCTGTCGGCCGAGGATGTGGTCACGGCCATCTCGGCCCAGAACCTGATCCTGCCGGCCGGCACGCAGAAGATCGGCAAGTTCGAATATAACGTCGAGCTCAATGCCAGCCCGAAATTCATCGATCAGCTGAACGATCTGCCGGTCAAGAAGGTCAATGGCACGATCATCTATGTGCGCGATGTCGCCTACGTGCATGACGGCAACCCGCCCCAGACCAACGTGGTGCGGGTCAACGGTACGCATGCCGTTCTGATGACGATCCTGAAGGCGGGCTCGACCTCGACCTTGGACATCATCGACGGGATCAAGAGTTTGCTCCCCAGGATCGGGGAGACGCTGCCGGCCGGGCTCGACCTGCACGCGGTCGGCGATCAGTCGATCTTCGTCAAGGCGGCGGTCTCCGGCGTGATCCGTGAGGGCGCGATCGCGGCCGCACTGACCGGGCTCATGATCCTGCTGTTCCTGGGATCCTGGCGTTCGACCGTGATCATCACGATCTCGATCCCGTTGGCGGTGCTGTTCTCGGTCGCCTGCCTGTCGGCGCTGGGCCAGACGATCAATGTGATGACCTTAGGTGGCCTCGCGTTGGCGGTCGGCATCCTGGTCGACGACGCGACCGTCACTATCGAGAACATCAATTATCATCTGGAGCTGGGAAAGCCGATCGAGCCTGCGATCATGGACGGGGCGCGTCAGATCGTGGTGCCGGCCTTCGTGTCGCTGCTGTGCATCTGCATTGTGTTCATTCCGATGTTCGGGCTGGGAGGGGTGGCGGGTTACCTGTTCGTCCCGATGGCTGAGGCGGTGGTCTTCGCGCTGATCGGCTCCTTCATCCTGTCGCGCACCTTGGTGCCGACCTTGGCCAACTACCTGCTGAAGCAGCACGAAGTGCTGGACCATTCGACGGCGCTGGAGCATAGCGGCCCGCGGTCGGAGCATTACGGCTACCAGACGCGCAACAACCCGGTGCTGCACTGGCTGTCGCTGGAGCCGCTGAAGCGGTTCCAGCGGGGCTTCGAGCTTCGCTTCGCCCGCGTTCGCAAGCATTACCGTTTCCTGTTGCGCCTCGCGCTCGTGAACCGGCGCATCTTCCTGATCGGCTTCATGGCCGTGGTGCTGGTGTCGTTCGGGCTGGCGCCGTTCTTGGGGCAGAATTTCTTCCCGTCGGTCGATGGCGGCCAGATCAAGCTGCATGTCCGCGCCCAAACCGGCACGCGGATCGAGGAGACGGCGCGGCTCTGCGATCAGGTCGAGGGTGCGGTAAAAGCCGATATCCCGGCCGGCGAGCTCGACAATATCGTGGACAATATCGGCCTGCCGATCAGCGGCATCAACATGGCCTACGGCAACTCCGGCACCATCGGGCCGGAGGATGCGGACATATTGATCTCGCTGAACCCGGATCATCATCCGACCGAAGGCTACGTTGAAAAGCTGCGCAAGGCGCTGCCGCAAAAGTTCCCCGGCGTGAAGCTCGCCTTCCTGCCGGCCGACATCATCACTCAGATTCTCAATTTCGGCCTGCCGGCGCCGATCGACCTCCAGATCGTCGGTCCCAACCAGGAGGCCAGCAGCGCCTATGCGCAGGAACTCCTGAAGCGCATCCGCACCGTGCCGGGCGTTGCCGACCTGCGGATCCAGCAGGAGTTCGATCACCCCGCACTGAACGTCGATGTCGACCGGTCGCTGGCCGGCGAGGTCGGGCTGACCGAGCGCGATGTCGCCAACAGCCTCCTGGTGACCCTGGCCGGCAGCAACCAGGTCGCGCCGGCCTTCTGGCTGAACCCGAAGAACGGCGTGTCCTATCCGGTCGTGACCCAGACGCCGCAGTACCGGATCGACAGCTTCTCGGACCTGAACAACCTGCCGGTCACCGCCGAGGGCTCGTCGCAGCTTCTGGGCGCGCTCGCCCATATTTCGCGCGGGCCCAGCGACGGCGTGGTCTCGCACTACAACGTGCAGCCGGTGATCGACCTCTACGGCTCGGTCCAGGGCCGCGACCTGGGCGCCGTCGCGGGCGATATCCAGGCGGTCCTGCGCGACACTGCCAAGGATGTACCGAAAGGGTCGACCGTGACCCTGCGCGGCCAGGCGGAGACGATGACGAGTGCCTATGGGCAGCTGTTCTTCGGCCTGGCCGGCGCGGTGGTGCTGATCTATCTGGTGATCGTCGTCAATTTCCAGTCCTGGCTCGACCCGTTCGTCATCATCACCGCCCTGCCGGCGGCGCTGGCCGGGATCGTCTGGATGCTGTTCATCACCGGCACGACGCTGTCGGTCCCGGCGTTGACCGGGGCGATCATGTGCATGGGCGTCGCCACCGCCAATTCGATCCTGGTCGTTTCCTTCGCGCGGGAGCGGATGGCCGCCGGGCTCGACGCCTTCGCCGCTGCGCTCGAGGCCGGCTTCATGCGGTTCCGCCCGGTGCTGATGACGGCGTTGGCGATGATCATCGGTATGGCGCCGATGGCGCTGGGCATGGGCGAGGGCGGCGAGCAGAACGCACCGCTCGGCCGGGCTGTGATCGGCGGGCTGCTCTTCGCCACAGTGGCCACCCTTTTGTTCGTGCCGACCGTCTTCTGCGTCGTCCATTCGCGGGAACGCAAGACCGCCGCGATCCCCGCATCCGCCATCCCCGTCTACTGACTGCCGGAGAAATCATGTCGCGTCCTGGAAAGCAGCTCTCGTTGCGCCGCCTGAAGCGGATCGGGCTCATCGCCGCCACCGCCGCGATCACGGTGGCCGCGCTCGGCATCGGCACGCGCATGATGGACGAAACGAGCCTGGCAAAGACAACCAAGGCCGAGGCGACGCCGACCGTCGCCATCGTCATGCCGAAACGCGGCACCAAAGACCAGGCGCTGACCCTGCCGGGCGACATCCAGGCCTATTACGAGGCATCGATCTATGCCCGGGTCAGCGGCTATCTGAAGGAATGGAAAGAGGATATCGGCGCCCATGTGAAGGCCGGCCAACTGCTGGCCGAGATCGACACGCCGGACGTGGATCAGCAGCTGAACCAAGCCAAGGCGGACCTGGTCGCCGCCCAGTCGTCAGCGAGCCTGGCCGACGTCACCAGCAAGCGCTGGCAGGTTCTGGTCAAGAAGGACGCGGTCTCGCAGCAGGACGCCGACGAGAAGGCCAGCGACGCGCAGTCCAAGCACGCGGCGGTGCTGGCAGCCGAGGCGAATGTCCAGCGGCTGGTGGCAATGGAGGATTTCAAGCGCATCGTCGCACCGTTCGACGGCATCGTCACCGCGCGCGAGACCGATGTCGGCGCCCTGATCAACGCCGGATCGGGCCAAGGTCCCGAGCTGTTCAAGGTCGCCGATGTCCATAAGATGCGGATCTATGTCCGCGTGCCGCAGGCCCTGTCGGGCGACATTGCCGTCGGCGAGACCGCGGAGCTCAACCTGCCGCAACATCCGAACCGTCCGATCCAGGCGACCGTCGCCACCTCTTCGCACGCGATCAACCAGGCGTCGCGTACTCTGCTGGTCGAACTGCAGGCGGACAATCCGAACGGGAACCTTCAGCCCGGCACTTATGCCGAGGTGCATTTCAAGCTGCCCGACAGCCCGGATACGCTACGCCTGCCGACCAGTGCGCTGCTGTTCCGCGAGGATGGGCTAAGGGTTGCAACAGTGGGCCCTGGTGATCGGATCGCATTGAAGCCGGTCACGATCGGCCGCGACCTCGGCACCGAGGTCGAGATCGCTTCCGGCCTCGCGCCCACCGACCGGGTGGTCAACAGCCCGTCCGATTCCATCGCCCAGGGCGACATCGTCCGCCCGGCCCAGGATGAAAAGGTCGCCGAGGCCGGGAATTGATCAAACCGCTTCATCTTCTGCTGCCGGCGCTGGGCGCGCTGGCAGGGTGTTCCTTCGCGCCCGACTACAAACCGCCGGCAGTGGAAACGCCGGTCGCCTATAAAGAAGCAGGACCCTGGGCGGTGGCCCAGCCGGCCGACGACAAGCCGCGGGCCGACTGGTGGAAGGATTTCGGCGATGCGACGCTGAACGACCTGGAGGGCCAGATCGACGCCGGGAATCCGGACCTTGCCGCCAGTGTCGCCCGCTACGACCAGGCGCGGGCCTATGTGTCGGAGACCGATGCCTCGATGCTGCCGACCGTCGGTCTCAACGCCTCGGCGACCACGAACCGGCAATCGGCCAAGCGGCCGCTGCGCTCAGCCAATCAGCCCAACCAGTACGGGGACAACTCGATCGGCCTTCAGGCCAGCTATGAAATCGACTTCTGGGGCCAGATCCGCAACACCGTCGCCGCCGGCGAGGCGACCGCCCAGGCGCGGGGCGCGGATATGGAGACAGTCCGGCTGGGTCTCCATGCCGAGCTTGCCAATGACTATGTCGCGCTGCGCGGCCTCGACGCCGAGATGAAGCTGCTGACCGATACAGAGCAGGCCTATCAGCGGGCCCAGACGCTGACCAAGGACCGATACGAGGCGAAGATCGCATCGGGCATCGACGTATCGCGGTCGGAAAGTCAGCTCGAATCCGCCCGCGCGCTCGAGTCCGATGTGCGGGCTCAGCGGGCCCAGCTCGAGCATGCGATCGCCAGCCTGGTCGGCAAGCCGGCTTCCGACTTCTCGATCGCGCCGGTGGTGGTGAAGCTGCCGGTACCGGCGGAACCGACCGGCCTGCCTTCCAGCCTCCTGCAGCGCCGGCCCGATATCGCCGCGGACGAGCGCAAGGTCGCGGCGGCCAATGACAATATCGGTGTCGCCAAGGCCGCCTTCTATCCGAATATCTCGCTGAACCTGGCCGGGGGCTTCCAGAACACCGGCAGCGGCCTCGGCCTGCTGTCGGCGCCCTACAGCTTCTGGTCGGTCGGGCCGAGCCTGGCGCTGCCACTGTTCGAAGGCGGCATGCGCCACGCGGTCGAGGCAGGGGCCTATGCCGCGCGCGACGAGGCAGCGGCCAATTACCGTTCGACCGTGCTGGCAGCCTTCCAGGAGGTCGAGGACAATCTGGCCCTGCTGCACCATCTAGGCCAGGAGACCCTCGACGAGACCCAGGCTGTTACGGCGGCCGAGCACACGGCCGACCTGTCTCTGACCCTCTATCACGACGGCGCCGCCAGCTATCTCGACGTCGTCGTCTCGCAGACCGACGCGCTTCAGGCCGAGCGCACTTTGCTCGACCTCGACACGCGCCGTCTCCAGGCCGACATCAAGCTGGTCCGCGCCGTCGGCGGCGGTTGGAGCACCGCTGACCTGCCGACGACGGAGATGGTCGATCAGCTGCCCGAGCGGGCGAAGCCGGCCAGCTAGCCGCCGATCAGCTCCCGCCATTCCTGTTCGGTGAGGATGGCGATATCGAGTTCGCGCGCGGACTTGAGTTTCGACCCTGCATCCGCGCCGGCGACCACATAATCGGTCTTCTTCGAGACCGACCCGGCCACCTTGGCGCCGAGCGATTCCGCCTTCGCCTTGGCCTCCTGGCGCGTCATCGTTTCCAGGCTGCCGGTAAAGACGACGGTCTTGCCGGCGACCGGGGAATCGGTCTCCTGCTTCTCCAGCGGCTGCGGATCGACGCCGGCATTCTGCAGGTCTTCCACAACCTTCCTGTTATGCTCCTCGGCGAAGAAATCGACGATCGCCTCAGCCACCACCTCGCCGATACCGTCGATCGCAAGCAGTTCGGTCCAGGCAGACGAAGTGCGTTTCCCCGTCTCATCGGGTTCCTCGCTCGCGGCGGACTGCATCTCCTCGACGAAATGGTCGAGCGTGCCGTAGGTGCGGGCAAGCAGCCGCCCCGTAGTCTCACCGACATGGCGGATCCCGAGTGCGAAGATGAAACGGTCGAGGCCGACAGTGCGGCGGGCGTCGATGGCGCTGAGCAGATTGGCGACATCCTTGAACTCGGGCGCGCCTTTCTTGGCGGCCTTTGCCGGCTTCTCGTCTTCGCCCTTCAGCGCCAAGCGTGCCGCCGATTGAAGTTCCCGCCGTTGCACCACCAGCCGCTTGACCTCGTCCTCATGCTCCTTGAGGCGGAAGATGTCGGCGGGGGATTTCACCAGGCCGCCCTCATGGAACAGCTTGATGTTCTCGTCGCCCATGCCCTCGATGTCGAACGCGTTGCGCGAGACGAAATGGCGAAGGCGTTCGGTCACCTGCGCCGCGCAGATGAGCCCGCCGGTACAACGGCGTACCGCCTCCCCTTCCTCGCGAACGGCGTTGCTGCCGCAGATCGGGCAAACCTCGGGGAAGATATATTCGGTCGAATCCTTGAGGCGCTTCTCCAGCACCACGCTGACGACTTGGGGGATTACGTCGCCGGCGCGCTGGATCACCACCGTGTCGCCGACGCGGATGTCCTTGCGGCGGATCTCGTCCTCATTGTGCAGGGTGGCGTTCGAGACGACCACGCCGCCGACGGTAACCGGCGTCAGGCGCGCCACCGGCGTCATCGCGCCGGTGCGGCCGACCTGGATGTCGATCTTCTCCAGCACGGTGCGCGCCTGCTCGGCAGGGAATTTGTGCGCGATCGCCCAGCGCGGGGCGCGGCTGACGAAACCCAGCCGCTCCTGCAGATCCAGCCGGTCGACCTTGTAAACCACCCCGTCGATATCGAAGGGCAGGTCGGGTCGGGCGTTCTGGATCTGGTTGTAATAATCCATCAGCCCCGCCGCGTCCGGTTCGCAGGCGGTCGGCTGGTTGAGCGGCAGGCCCCAGTCGGCGAAGCGCTTGCGGATCTCGCTTTGCGTCTCGCCCAGCGGGGCGGAATGGCGGCCCCAGGCATAGGCGAAGAAACGCACCGGCCGCTCGGCAGTGATCTTGGCGTCGAGCTGGCGCAAGCTGCCGGCGGCTGCGTTGCGCGGATTGGCGAAGATCGGCTGGCCGGCCGCTTCGCGCCTGGCGTTCATCGCCGCGAAGGCGGCCTTTTCCATATAGACCTCGCCGCGGACCTCGACGATGTCGGGCCAGCCGCTGCCTTTGAGCTTATTCGGGATGTCGCCGACGTGCCGCGCATTGGCGGTCACGTCCTCGCCCTCCTCGCCGTCGCCGCGTGTGGCCGCCAGCTTCAGCTCGCCCTTCTCGTAGGTGAGGGCACAGGACAGGCCGTCTATCTTCGGCTCGGCGACGAACTTGACGTCGGCGTCGGCCGCCAGTCCCAGGAAGCGGCGGATACGGTCGACGAAATCGGTCACGTCCTCAGCGTCGAAGGCG
>DATBAZ010000263.1:0-13817 GCA_036271255.1 Alphaproteobacteria bacterium | reverse complement strand
CATGCTTCGAGCCGTCCCTGATCGTGAGTACGCCACCAGTCTTCGCCTTGTTCTCCACAAACGAGAGCTTCTCGTTGGGGCCGAAGGCGAAATTGGCAAGGTCGATCACATCGGTTCTCTTGAACCCCGATGTGGTAAAGGCGACGGAAGCGCCGGCCGACGTGTGCACGGTCAGCTCGGCTTTCGCCGTGAATGTCACGGCGCCGGCAATCTTTCCGCCGATCGCCACCACTTCCGCTCCGCCGTTGAGAGTTGTGCTGCTGGCGACGCCGCCGCTGCCGACACGCTGGACGCCACCGGCGCTGACCGTCGTGCCCGAAGCCAGGCCTTGGTCTATTTGAGTGCCGCCCCTCAGAATTGTGGTGTCGTCGGCGACGCCGGCTCCGTTGTCGCCGTCGGCGCCGCCGATCCTCTGAACACCGCCGGCGTGGATCGTCGTGCCCGAAGCGAGACCGAAATCCTTTTGAATGCCGCCACGCAGAATGGTCGTGTCGTTGGCGATGCCGGCTGCGGTGTCGACGAAGTCGGTCGCGCCGACGCGCTGGACACCGCCGGCGTGAATCGTCGTGCCCGAAGCCACACCGGAATCTATTTGAACGCCGCCGCTCAGGATTATGGTGTCGGTGGCGCTGCCGGCCGCGCCATTCTCGAAGTTGTATTTGCCGATATTCTGACGCCCGCCGGCGCTGATCGTCGTGCCTGAGACGATGCCGGAAACAACCTGATAGCCGCCGCTCGAAATCGTGGTGTCGTAAGCGAAACCGCCGAACGAGACGATTTGGGTGTTTCCGCTGGTGATGGTGGCGCTGCTGGCTGTCTGGCCGGATGAAATTGTTGTGGTTGTCATTCCTGCTCCCCCAAAAGGAATCGATGCGGAAGAATTCGCGCGCCTTCAGTGGTTATCCGCACTATTCGATTGCTTGCACGTTATAACTTTGCGTTTCCTGCGTAGAGCCGGCCTGCGGGATTGCAGATATGAAAACGGCGCTTCCTCGCGGAAGCGCCGTTCTTGTCTGGGCGGAAAAACAACCCCTCTGCGCGAACGCGTTATGTGTGACTTCCCGCTAGGGTCGCATGTGCGGAAGTGGGCGCGGCGTAGGTGATGTTCGTGCCGGCTGCGTGGTCCGTCGCCTTGTGAAAGCCCGCGGCGACATATTGGCCGAACAAGGTGATCCGTGCATGCTTCGAGCCGTCGGTGACGGTCAGCACACCGCCAGTCTTCGCCTTGTCCTCCACGAATGAGAGTTTCTCGGCGGAAGAGAAAGCGAAATTGGCCAAGTCGATCACATCGGTTCTTGCGAACCCCGACGTGGCGAAGGCGACGGAAGCGCCGCCTGCGGTATGGACCGTCAGTTCGGCCTTTGTCGTGAATGTGACGGCGCCGGCAATCTCTCCCCCGATCGCCACCACTTCCGCTCCGCCGTCGAGCGTGGTGCGGCTGGCGACGCCGCCGCTGCCGACACGCTGCATGCCACCGGCGCTGACCGTCGTGCCCGAGGCCAGGCCAAGGTCGATTTGGGTGCCGCCCGCCAGGATTACGGTGTTATCGGCGACGCCGGCTCCATTGTCGCCGTCAGCGGCACCGATCTTCTGAACGCCGCCGGCGCTTATCGTCGTGCCCGAAGCAAGACCGAAATCGTTTTGAACGCCGCCTTTCAGGATAGTCGTGTCTCTGGCCACGCCGGGTCCGGTATAGACGAAGTCGGTCGCGCCGATATTCTGGATGCCGCCGGCGCGGATTGTCGTGCCTGAAACAACGCCGAAATCGTTTTGAATGCCGCCGCCCAGGATTGTCGTGTCGGTGGCCCTGCCGGACGGGCGGTCCTCGAAGTTGTAGATATTCTGGGTACCGTTTTTGTCGATCGTCGTGCCCGACGCGATGCCGGAAACGAACTGGTAGCCGCCGCTCGAAATCTCGGTCGTGCCCGCGAAGCCGCCGCTCACGACGGTTTGACTGCCTCTATGCGCGATGAGCGCGCTGATGGACTGCCCATGGACGGTTTGCTGACCGGAGATGGTGGCGCCGATCGAGGTTCCGCTGGACTCGATGGTCTGCGCGGCGCTGATGGGAATCCTCCTGTCGATCACCGTTCCTTCGACGATCTGGTTATAACCCACCGGTGCCGCGCCACCGCTGGCCGTCCTGCCGCTTGCAACGAATGCGATGACTTCCTTCCCGCCTGCATCGACCGTCACATGGCTGAGCGTCCCCCCCGAATAGACGAACAGGCCTCCGCTCAATACATGGATATCGTCGCCGCCGGCGCCGGAGTTTTGGGCGCCGATCTGCTTATAGATGCCACCGTTCGATACGGTGACGCCGCTTGCATAGCCGCCGTAATTTTCCGCGGTGCCGCCGCTGGAAATCTGGATTGCGGTGGCGACCGTTTGCTGGCCGGCGGTGTCGAGGCTCAGCAGGCCGCCGTTCGATACGACGACATCGCTTACAGTGGCATATTCAAGAACAACCACCCCGCCATTCGATATCTGGATGTCGGTAGCGGAGGCGAACGGCAAACCGTGAGAAAAGCTGAAGAGGCTGATACGTCCGCCTCCCGCGACCTTGGCGCCGCTGACCACGCCGCCTGCATAGATATTTTCGGTCCCGCTGCTGTTTACCAGCATCCCGCTGGCGGTTCCCTCGATCGTCGCTGAACCGCCTGCGATCACCGTGTCGTTGGCGGTTCCCCCCGCCGTGACGGACAGGAAGCCGGAGACACCGACCTTAGCGGCGCTGGCCGTTCCGCCGGAACTGACGAGTTCCTCCGCCGCGGCATGTCCTCCGGTCGGCTGGACGCCCGCGACCGTCGAGCTGATCGTCAGGCCGCCGCTGGTGACGACCACCTCGGCGCCATCGCTCACCTGGATGCCGCTCGCGGTTCCGGCGACGTTCATGACGGCTTGGGCGTTGAAGAACTGGCTGTCGGCCACGGTCACGTTGTCGGCCGTGGCGCCCGCCAAGACATCCAGGACGCCGCCGCCCGACACCACGGTGCCGCTGAGAAAACCGCCGGAGGAAACGACGCCCGACGCCCGGGCAATCGTCGTCGCGGACGCCTGGCCACCGGAGCTGACGATGAACTGACCACCTAGGGATATCGTGGCGCTGATCGCGGCTCCGCCCTGCAGCTCGAGGGTGCCACCGGTTACGGTGGGATCGACGCTCGACCCGCCCGAGAGGACGATCTGGGTATTTCCACTGGTGACAGAGGTATTGCTGACAGTCTGGCCGGAGGAAATTGTGGTGGTTGTCATTGCTGGCACTCCAAAGACCTTATGCCGAAGAGCGCGTGCGTGCTGACGGCGGTTTTCCCGATATTCGGCCTCTTCCACGTTACAGTATCTCGTTTCCTGCGCAGGGCCGGCCTGCGGGATTGCAGATACGAAAACGGCACTTCCTCGCGGAAGCGCCGTTTTTGCTTGGGCTATGCGGAGAGGTTCAGCGCTTGGCGCTGACCGGGGTGCCGGCGGGCGCCGGGGTCGTGCTGACCGCGACTGTCGCGGTTGCGCCCTGGACCGTCGCCGGAGCGGTTCCGGGTGCTCCGGCCGCTGCCGTGGTCACTGCCGGCGCGCCCTCCACCGGATCGGGCGCGCACAGCGCTACCGGGGCGGCGACGTTGAGCTTGCGGCCGACGGAGAAGCGTTCCAGATCCTTCTCGGTCAGCGCGAGCACTTTCTCGAACAGCACGTCCTGCTGCTTGCAGTAATCGGCCTCCGAGAAGCCGTTGCTCCGCTGAGAGGCTTCGTTTGCCAGCGACGTGACGAAGGCGTTCATCTCGGACGAGCCGGACTTGCCGTAGGCCTTGGCGAACGCGTGCTGCAGCCGGTCGGCGTCGGTCTTCAGCATCGTCTTGAACTTGGCGGTGAAGCTGTTCCACTTCTCGGCACTGCATTTCAGCCCGGCGACCATCAGCTCGGTCTGCAGCGCGCGAATGCCGATGCCCGCCTGGTCCGGCGTCGGCTTGCAGGTGTCGCCCGGCTTGGCCGAGGCGGCGGCGGTCGAGGAAGACGATGTGTGGTGGGTGGAATGCTTGGTCGTCTTCTTGGTCGCCGTCGACGTATCGGCCAGCGCCGATGCCGTCATCAGCGCCGACGCCACGGCGATCGCGACCGCCCAATGAATGGTCCGCCGCGATCCCGCGACAGAACCAAAACCACCCAATCGACCCATGAGTCGCTCCCTCACAAAATCCATAACCCCCCTTCTGACATGACCCGCGCGTCAACGCAAGCTATGTGTGCGTGATGGAAATATCTTTAATTTACAATGACTAGTGCGAGTTTCTTGAGTCTTGAGTCGCAAAAATGAGGGCGCTTCCCGCCCACGCGATTCTTGTCGAAAACCAGCGAAGCTTTTGGCGTAGTTCATGAAAATGCTTGCATGGGCAAGCTGTTACCCCGATCTTGAGGCAGGTGACTGCGACGTTGCCGCGCGTCGTTGGGCATGCTGAAAGGGTTGCGTTACATCTGCACGCGGTGTTGACTGCTGCCGTTTGAAGAACGGGGAAGGTCCGGACCTCCGATGGATTACGAGAGTTTCTTTTCCGAGCGCGTTTCCGCTCTGAAAGATGAGGGTCGCTACCGCGTTTTCGCTGAGCTGGAACGCCGGGTCGGCATTTTCCCCAAGGCGCGCCTGCATCGCAACGGCGCCACGAAAGAAGTCACCATCTGGTGCAGCAACGATTACTTGGCGATGGGTCATCATCCGGTGGTCCTGGACGCAATGCACGGCGCGCTGGACCGCAGCGGCGCCGGTGCCGGCGGTACCCGGAACATCTCCGGCAACACGATCTATCACGCCGAGCTCGAGCGCGAGCTGGCCGATCTGCACGGCAAGGAATCGGCGCTGCTCTTCACCTCGGGCTATGTCTCCAACGAGGCGACCTTGGGCACCGTGGCTAAGCTGCTGCCGGATTGCCTGGTCTTCTCGGACGCCGACAATCACGCCTCGATGATCAACGGCATCCGCAACAGCGGGGCGGAGCGCAAGATCTTCCGCCACAACGACGTGCAGCATCTGGAATCGCTCCTGGTCGAGGCCGACCCGTCACGGCCGAAGATCATCGCCTTCGAATCCGTCTATTCGATGGACGGCGACATCGCCCCGATCGAACAGATCGTCGACATCGCCAGGCAGTACGGCGCGATGACCTATCTCGACGAGGTCCATGCGGTGGGCATGTACGGCCCGCGCGGCGGCGGCATTTCCGAGCGCGAGGGGCTTGCGTCGCAGATCGACATCATCGAAGGCACGCTGGGCAAGGCGTTCGGCGTCGTCGGCGGCTATATCACCGGATCGTCGGCGCTGGTCGATTTCGTACGCGGTTATGCCCCCGGCTTCATCTTCACCACGGCGATGCCGCCGGTGGTCGCTGCCGGCGCCCTGGCCAGCGTGCGCCATCTGAAGCACTCAACGGTCGAGCGGCAGCTTCAGCAGGAGCACGCGGCGAAGCTCAAGGCGGCGCTGAAGGATGCGGGCCTGCCGGTGATGGACTCCAAGAGCCACATCGTCCCGGTGCTGGTCGGCGATCCGCGCCTGTGCAAGGCGATCACCGACGAGTTGATGGACAAGCACAGCATCTATGTGCAGCCGATCAACTACCCGACCGTGCCGCGCGGCACGGAGCGCCTGCGGCTGACGCCGACGCCGCTCCACGGCGATGCGGAGATCGCGGGCCTGATCGAAGCCCTGACCGAGGTGTGGGGCCGGCTGATGCGGCGCAGCGCCGCCTGATCCGGTTCGGCCGGCGACGTCCAGCCGCAGTCTCACAGTTATCGTGACACTGTAACAAAATAGCAGCATTCCTCTTGTACGAGTGTACAGCAAGCGGCTGTGCCCGTCCTGAGCCGGCACGTCCGCCTGATCCGTCCCGTATCCAGGCCAAGCCCATGCTGTGCAAGTTTCGTTCGCTGACCTCGGTTTTCGCGATCATGATTGCTGCTGCGCCGTTCACGGCTCGCGCGGCGGAAGGCGACACGCCTCAGCCGGCCGGCACGCCGGCAGCTGACCAGCCGATGCAGGAGATCGTCGTCACCGCCACCAGGCGGGCGGAGGCGATCACCAAGGTGCCGATCAGCATGATGGCGATCGATCAGGCCACCCTGACAAAGCAGGGTGTGAAGGACGTTTCCGATCTCGCCCGGCTGGTTCCCGGCCTCAATCTCGAGACCAACGACGATGACGGCGACAGCAGCCTGTCGATCCGCGGTATCGTCTCGGACGTCGGCGCCGCGACGGTCGGCGTCTATATCGACGACGCGCCAGTTCAGTCGCGGCAAGAGGCGGTATCGACCAACCCCTATCCGAAAATCTATGACCTCGATCGGGTCGAGGTGCTGCGCGGCCCGCAAGGGACGCTGTTCGGCGCCGGGTCAGAGGGCGGGACGCTCCGCTTCATCACGCCGGAGGCCAGCCTGCAGAAATTCTCCGGCACAGCCAATGCCGAGGTCGCGGTCACTGACGGGGGAAGCCCGAGCTGGGAGCTGGGCGGCGCCGTCGGCGGCCCGCTGGTCGAGGACAAGCTGGGCTTCCGCGCCAGTGGCTGGTTCCGCGAAGATGGCGGCTACACCGACCGGCTAGACCCCGCGACCCATGCGCTTACAGGGACCGACACAAACTCGTCGGGCAGCACGGTCGCCCAGCTCAAGTTCAAATTCGCGCCGACCGATTCGCTGGTGATCGCGCCGTCGCTCTACTATCAGGACGTGCGCCAGGACGACAAAAGCGTCTTCACCGAGTCCGCCGGCCCGTTCAACGATCTCGCCAAGATCCCGCAGCCGCGCAACGACCATTTCATCCTGCCGAGCCTCAGCATCGGCTATGATTTCGATGCCTTCTCCGTCAAATCGATCACGACTTATCTGAGCCGCACGCTGGCCGACCAGTACGATTCCACGGAATACCTGCTCGCCGACGAGATCCCCGCCCAGTACACGCTGCTGCCGACCGACAAGAATTTCTTCGCCACGGCGAATTATCGCGAGGAGCAGCTCAATTTCTCGCAGGAGCTCCGCTTCACCTCGAACGCCGATGCGGATTCGCCGCTGACATGGGTCGGCGGGCTGTTCTACCAGCATGCCCGGTCGGCGTCTGAAAGCTATTACAAGGCGCCAAGGCTGGGCGAGGTCGCGGATTTCGCGTCTGAATATTATTACGGCGTGCCCAGTTCCACGGCCAATTATTTTGGCGAGGGCCTGCTGCCGGGCAAGCTGGCCTATTTCGACCATTACGTGCTGAACGACACCGATATGGCGGTCTACGGCAACGCCACCTACGAAGTGCTGGACGGGCTCAAGCTGTCGGCCGGGCTGCGTGTCGCCCGCAGCGGCTTTTCGTATTTCGATGGCTCGAACGGACCCTGGGGCCCGGCCGCGCCGACCGAATATAGCGGCTCGTCCAAGGAAACGCCGGTCACGCCGCGCTTCGGCATCACCTATCAGCTCGCGCCCGACCAGATGATCTACGCCACCGTGGCGAAGGGCTATCGCACCGGCGGCGCCAATGAGCCGGTGCCGTCCAACGCCTGCCGCACCGACCTCAACCAGCTCGGCGTCAAGAATGCACCGGTCGAATACGATTCGGACTCCGTGTGGAGCTACGAGGCGGGAGCCAAAGGACGTTTCTTCGATGGGCAGGTGCTGCTCGAGGGGAGCATATTCTGGATCGATTGGTCGCAAATCCAGCAGGCGGTGGATCTGGTCCGCTGCGGGTATTATTACATCGCCAATCTTGGCGAGGCGGCCAGCCGCGGATTCGATCTTCAGGCTGAATGGACGGTGACCAAGCGCCTGACCTTGTCGGGCACGGCGGGCTTCACCGACGCGCGGTATGTCAAGAGCCTGCTCCAGGACGGCCAGATCCTGGCCAAGGTGGGGGACAGCCTGGCGACGCCTGAATGGAGCGCGACACTGGCGGCCGAGTACACATTCCCGATCTTCGAGGGGACCGACGCCTATGGCCGGATCGATTACGAATTCTCCGGCCCGTACTACAATTTCGGTTCGGACCAGACCTTCGGCTACGATGCGACGACGCGAGACCAGCCGGCGACCCATTTCGTGTCGCTGCGGGTGGGGGCGAAACAGGGCGGCTGGGATTGGGCGCTCAAGGTCGATAATTTGCTGAATTCGCGCACGCTGCTGTCGCGCTATCATCAGTCCAATGATTCGCCGTTCTTTACGGACACGACGTTTCGTCCGCTCACGGTAGGGCTCAGCGCACAGTACAAATTCTGAAACCGCCTATTTCAGGCGTTCCTCAAGCAGCCGTAGCAACTCGTTGGGGATCGGCTCGTCCGCGATCGGGCCATAAAGCCGCGACAGGTGGTGGTTCAGCCAACCGTCGAACACGGGGTCGCTTTTCGGCTTACCCCGCTCAATCATCTCCACCGTTCTCTCCTTCCGGGGAATATCGAACCCCTCATCGGCTAGTAGAATACCCATCGCCCGTCACTCGACCCTACCCATCGGATGTCCGCGTGCAGGAAAGCGCCGCGGCATGGACAGGCTTAGGTCGTCACCTGTCGTACCCAATCAACACGCGACTAGAGCAAAGGTTCTAAGGGCTTTAGCGGATTTCGCAGAATCGGAACCGAGATTCAGGTTCCCGCGGCCTTGGCGAAGGCATCGATTTTCTTCGCAAGGGCAATGTCCTTCCCGGTCAACCCGCCAGCGTCGTGGGTCGAGAGCACGATGTCTACCCGATTGTAGACATTGAACCATTCCGGATGATGATCGGCCGCCTCGGCGGCCAGGGCGACGCGGTTCATGAACCCCCAGGCGGCTGAGAAATCCTTGAACTTGACCGAGCGCTCGATGGCGTCGCGGCCGGACTGAAGCTTCCAGCCGCCATCCAACTCAGCCAGCGCGCTTTTCCGTTCGGCATCGGTCAATGTCTTCATGGGGCGTTCCTCCGTTATTCTGCCTGCGTCGCCAGGGTGGCGGTGGTCCGCAGCATCGGGTCGCGCGCCATCAGCGCGATCGCGAAGCCCAGGATAGACATTGCCGCGCAGCCCAGAAAGGCGAAATGGAAGCCGCTCGCCAGCGCGTGCCCACTTCCGGTGCCAAGGCCCCCACGCAAGGTGGAAAGCCGCGCATGGGTTCCCATCAGCGCGTTGAAGCGGCCGACCAGGATGGCCCCCACCATCGTCGCTCCGAATGCACCGCCGATCATGCGGAACAGCAAGGTGCCGCTGGTGGCGATACCGAGGTCGCGCGTCTCGACCGCGTTCTGGACGGTCATGGTGATGCAGGGCTGGATCAGCCCGATGCCGGCGCCGATGACGATCACATAAAGCGTGGTCAGGTAGTGGCTGGCGTCGTCCTCGGCCGTCCCCATCAGCATCAGGCCGGCGGCGGTGACCAGCGAGGCCAGCACCATCAACCACTTGGTCCGCCCCAGCCGCCGCGCCATCCGCCCGCCGACATAGGAAAAGACCACGAAGGCGAATAGGAAGGGCATCAGCAGCACGCCCGATGCAGCGGCGCCTACCCCCCGCATGAACTGGAAATAAAGCGGCAGCAGGAAGGTCGCGCCCAACATGCAGATGGCGTTGCAGAAGGATAGCGCGAAGCCGGACACGGCGATGGCGTTGGTGAACAGCCGGCCCGGAAACAGCGGATCGGGCCGCGCCCGCTCGATACGGCTCAGCAGCAGCACGGCGACAACCGACAAAACGCCGAGGCCGATGATGATCGGCGATGTCCAGTCATATTCGTTGCCGCCCCAGCTCATCATCAGCAACCCGGCCGTCACCGCCACGGTCAGCAACGCCGCGCCGGGATAGTCGATGACCGCGCGCTGGCGCGGGCGGCGCGGCAGGATGGCGAGCGCGCGCACGGTCAGCAGGAAGGTGACGAGCCCGAGCGGAAGGTTGATCCAGAAGATCGCCCGCCAGGAGAGATGGTCGGTCAGGAAGCCGCCCGCTAGTGGGCCGACGATGGCGGCGGCGCCCCAGGTGCCGCTCAGATAAAGCTGATAGCGCCCGCGTTCGCGCGGCGAGGCGACATCGGCCATTACCGCGTGCGACATGGCGATCAGCCCGGCGCCGCCGATGCCTTGGATAGCGCGGAACGCCGCCATCGCCAGCAGCGACTGCGCCAGCGCGCACAGCAGCGAGGCCAGGGTGAAGATCGCGATCGAGGCCAGGATCAACCGGCGCCGGCCATAGCTGTCGCTGAGCTTGCCCAGGATCGGCGTCGCCGCGGTCGAGGTCAGCAGATAGACCGAGACGATCCAGGACAGCTGGCCGAAACCTTTGAGATCGCCCGCCATCGCCGGCACTGCGGGCACGACGATGGTCTGATCCAGGGCCGACAGAAATATGCAGAAGGCGACCCCCCACATGATCCGCATGATCTGCTCATGCGTGAAGAGGGCCGAAGGGGAGGACGGATGTTGGGAGTGTGCGCTGGCGATCATGATCGGGCACCGATTTACTCGCCCGTCAGCCCTCGCAGCAAGCGTCCGATCAGGCCGCCTTCCTCTTCCGGCGGGGCAGGGGCGGTCGGCTGGAAGCCGGGGGGCTCGCCGGGCATTGGGCCGGCCTCCGCCACAACTGCCTGCGGCATGCGGGCCAGCGCCGGCAGGTCGCGGACCGGCTGGTTGGTCTCCGCCGCGGCCATGAATTCGTGCCAGGTATGGGCCGGCAGCATGCCGCCGGTCACCTTCTTCATCGGGCTGTTGTCGTCATTGCCGAACCAAACGCCGGTGGCGAGGTCGGCGGTAAAGCCGATGAACCAGGCGTTGCGGTAATCCTGGCTGGTGCCGGTCTTGCCTGCCGCCGGACGGTCGAGCTTGGCGGCCTTGCCGGTGCCGTAGGCGATGACGTCGGTCATCATGCTGACCAGCTCGGCCACCGCCTCCGGCGGGGCAACCTGGCCGGGGCCGCCGCCCTGGCGCTGATACAGCACCTTGCCGGACGTATCGGTGATCCGCTCGATCGCATGCGGCAGCACGCCGATCCCGCCATTGGCGAAGGCGGCATAGGCGCCGGTCATCTCGAGCAAGGTCACGTCGCAGGTGCCGAGCGCGATCGAAAGGTCGCGCGGGATCGGCTCGGTGATGCCCAGCCGTCGGGCGGCATTGCGCACATTGTCGATGCCGGCATAGTCCAGCACCCGTACCGCCGCGGTGTTGATCGATTCCGCCAGCGCCTGGCGGGCCGGCACCATCCCATGAAAGCCGGGTTCGAAATTCTCCGGCGACCAGCTGCCCATATGGATCGGGCTGTCATCGACCAGGCTGTCGGGCCGAAGGCCCCGTTGCAGCGCCGCCAGATAGACGAACGGCTTGAACGACGAGCCGGGCTGGCGCTCGCCCTGAGTGGCGCGGTTGAACTGGCTCTCGGCATAGTCGCGCCCGCCGACCATGGCGCGCACCGCCCCATCCAATGTCATCGACACCAGCGCCGCCTGGCTGGCCTTCAGCTTCAGCGCCTGGCCCGTCAGCGTATCGTAGACTTTCTGCTCGGCCAGCCGTTGCAGCCGCGGATCGATCGTCGTCTGGACGACCACGTCGCGGTCGATGGTGCCGATATAGGCCTGGGCCTGCGACGCCGCCCAGTCGGCGATATAGTGCGCGTTCTTGCTCAGTGTCGCCGGGTGGATTTCGGGCGGCGGGGAAGACATCGCCTCGAGCATCTGCTTGTCGTCGATATAGCCCTCGTCATGCATCGCCTGCAGCACCAGCTGAGCGCGGTCGAGCGCGGCCTTCATGTCGGTGGCCGGCGAGTATTTCGACGGCGCCTTCAAGAGCCCGGCGATGATCGCGGATTCCTGAAGCGTGAGCTGTGTCGCCGGCACGCCGAAATAGGTCTTGGCGGCGGCGTCGACGCCGAAGGCGCCCGCCCCCAGATAGACCCGGTTCAAGTACCCGGTCAGGATCTGGTCCTTGGTGTAGTAACGCTCCAGCTGGAGCGCCAGCAGCGCCTCCTGCAGCTTGCGCTTGAAGGTGCGCTCCGGCGTCAGGAACATGTTCTTCGCCAGCTGCTGGGTCAGCGTCGAGCCGCCCTGCACCGCATAGCCGTGGCGGGCATTGGCGACGAAGGCGCGCAGCAAGCCGAACGGATCGACGCCGAAATGGTGATAGAAGCGCCGGTCCTCGATGGCGACGACGGCGTGGACGAGGTTGGGCGGCAGTTCGGACACCGCCAGCGTGTTGCCGTAGACATCGCCCGATTGGCTGAGAACCGAGCCGTCGGCCGCCAGCAGGGTGATGCCGGGGCGCTTCTTCAGCCCGGCGACCTGATGGACGTCCGGCAGGTCGGAGGCATAGACGGCAAGCAGGATGCCGAGGCCGGCCACCATCCAGATGCCGGTGACCAGCAGCCATTTCCCGACAAAACGCAGGACAGGATGCGAGCGCCTGGGCCGGCGTACAGCCCGTGAAGGTCCCGACTCGTCTTCGTCGTACATGCCTGACGGTTACTCGCTTTGTTCGTCGTCCTCTATCGTGTCGTCGCTTTGCGGCGAATTTGCGGTCGCTCCGCTGAACATGCCGTGCTTGCGCAGCAGGTTGCGCAGCTGGTGATAGGCCATGCCCAGATGCGCGGCGGTGCGCTTCTGATTGCCGCCGAACTGGACCAGCGCCACCTTCAGCGCGCCCTGTTCGATGACGGCTATATGCGCGAAGAAATCATAAGGTTCCGCCGGCGGCGCCGGTATCGAAGGCGCCGCCGGGGCCGCCTCTGCCTGCGAGCCGGGGATACGGGGGTTGAGCGGCGAACTCCCGGGGCGGAAGGCGGATTCGAACGGGTCGAGGACGATGCGGTCGATCGGATGGTCGCTTTCGCCGGCGCGATAGACCGCGCGTTCGACGACGTTCTTCAGCTCGCGAACGTTGCCCGGCCAGCTGAAGGTCTCGAGGATGCGCTGGGCCCTCTGGGTGAAGCCGGGAAAGACCGACAGCTTCATCTCCTGCGCCATCGCCAGGCCGAAATGGCGGGCCAGCAGCATGATGTCGCCCGGCCGCTCCCGCAGAGGCGGCACGGTCACCACGTCGAAGGCCAGCCGGTCCAGGAGATCGGCGCGGAACCTGCCGCTCGCAGCCTCGGCCGGCAGATCGACATTCGTGGCCGCCACCAGCCGGACATCGACCTTGATGGTGGTAGAGGAGCCGAGCCGCTGGAACTCGCCGTATTCGACCACGCGCAGGATCTTCTCCTGCACCGCCATGGAGGCGGAAGCGATCTCGTCCAGGAACAGCGTGCCGCCGTCGGCCCGCTCGAAGAAACCGTCGCGCCGCCGGGTCGCGCCGGTGAACGCGCCCGCCTCATGGCCGAACAGCTCGGCCTCCAGCAGCGATTCGCCCAGCGCGGCGCAGTTCAAGGTCAGGAACGGCCGTTCCCAGCGCGGCGACAGATAGTGCAGGCGCGCGGAGATCAGCTCCTTGCCGGTGCCGCGCTCGCCGATCACCAGCACCGGGCGATTCAGCGGCGCGACATTCGACACCTGCTCCAGCATGTCCAGGAACACGGTCGCCGAGCCCAGCATGGATTGATTGGGGCGTATGGGAGCCATGGGTCTCAATAACAGATTCTGTTACGCGGTTAACGAAAAATGTCACACAGCTGAAACGTGGGGTGCTCAGGACGCCGTGGAAGCAGAAAATAGGCGCTCCTATCACATTGGAATCGCAAGATTTCTGGAATTTTTGCTACAATCGTCCGGTCGGACCGGCAAAACTGGCACGGGGCGTGCAGGGAAGATGCCGTAGACCATTTTTAGGAATCGTGCCATGGGCATTTTCTCGCGTCTCAGCGACATCGTGAACTCGAATATCAACGCGCTTCTGGATAAGGCCGAGGATCCGGAAAAGA
>DATBAZ010000262.1:0-4180 GCA_036271255.1 Alphaproteobacteria bacterium | reverse complement strand
GAAGGCCCAGGCGTGCACACCGCCGGCGGCGACGCCGGGGGAGCAGCAAACCCGCTTCGACGCGTTCCGCACAGAGTTCAACGACGATCGTCCGCATGAGGCGCTGGATCAGCGTATGCCGAGCGAGTTCTATGAGCGGTCAACGCGGCCTTACCCGGCGCACATCGATGACCCCGCCTACGGCTCCGACGACCAGGTCCGCCGCGTTCGATCCAGCGGTGAGATCAAGTGGCGCGGAGAATACCGCTTCATCGGCGAAGCCCTGGTCGGCGAAGCCGTCGCCGTGACAGAGCGCGAGGACGGCCATTGGCTCGTCCGCTTCGCCGACGTCCCGCTCGTTCTCATCGACCGTTACTCTGGAAAGATTGCCCGATTTACAGCCGGACGGCCGTCCGGCTGTAAATCAAATCAACCGACCTCCCATCAACTGTCAGGGATCTAGCTGCACTAAAACGTCAGGAACCTACCGGGTTGCTCAGCGCTGCTGGGTAGAGGGTCACCCTCACCTTCCCACCGCTTCGCGGCGGGCCCCTTCCTCTCCCGTTTCACGGGCGAGGGGCTTATGAGGCGTTGCCATCTACCCCGCTGACCGCCATGTCGCGCAAATAGAACTCCGATTCCGGGTCGCTGGCGACCATTGCCTTGATCCGGGCCCACAGATGGGCGCGCATTTCGATGAATTCGGGGCGGGCGCGGACGTCGTAGGACCAGCGCGGGTGCGGCAGCGGCACGTCGAGGATTTCGGCGACGCGGCCGGGCCTGGGGTTCATGAGGATGATCTGGTCCGACAGCAGCACCGCTTCATCGACGCTGTGGGTGACCAGCACCATCACGCCCTGGTACTGGCGCCAGATCTTCATCAGCTCGATCTGCATGAACTCGCTGGTCTGGGCGTCGAGATTGGCCAGCGGCTCGTCCAGCAGCAGATAGCGCGGCTGGCCGATCAGCGCGCGGGCGAGCGCGGCGCGCTGCTTCATGCCGCCGGAGAGCTCGGCCGGATAGCTGTCGGCGAAACGGCGCAGACCGACAAGGTTGAGGTAATGGTCGACCCTTTCCCGGAGCTCCACCTCCGCTACACCGTGCACCTCCAGCGTGAAGGCGACGTTGGCGCGGATGGTGCGCCAGGGCATCAGGCGGAAGGACTGGAAGACGAAGCCCATATGCGGCCCCGGCGTCGGCGGCACGCCGTCCACCAGAACCTCCCCCTCGTCGGGCCGGATCAGGCCGTTCAGCGTCCTGAGCAAGGTGGTCTTGCCGCAGCCGGAGGGGCCGACGATCGAGACGAAGCGGTTGGGCGCGATGTCGAACGATATGCCGTCCAGAGCCTTGACGCCGTGCTGGGCCTTGGGCCGCCGGAAGGTCTTGGAGACGCCCCTGACCGAGATCGCCGGTGCTTCGGTCACGAGAGGGCTATTTCCCCGCCGCTTCGATGAAGGAGCGGTCGATCCAGTCCTTCGGGGCGACGCGCTTGGGGATGTCCTTGAAATCGTCGCTGCCATAGAAGGCATCGGTGGTGAATTCCAGCTCCTTTTCGTCCAGCCCGCCATCGACCGACCAGCTTTTGGCATAGGCCTTGGCGAGCGCTTCGAGCTGCTCCCGTTTCACGTCGGGGCGGGCCTTCGCCATCGCATCGACCCACAGCTCCGGGTTTTTGGCGAAGTCGCGGGAGGCCATGAGGATCGCCTTCACCACGGCGGCGACATCCTTGTGGCGGTTTTTCGCCGTCTCGGCGGTCACGACGTTCAGCTTCGTCACCAGCGGCGCCGCCTGGTAATAGGCGGCCTGGTCGACCAGCAGATGCAGCCCGTCCTGGCTCGGCAGGGTCAGCCAGGTGCCGATGGTGACGGCCGTGGCGTCGATCCGGCCCGCGGCCAGCGCCTGGGCGCGGATCAGCGGCTGGCCGACGGGCAGAAACTGCACCTTGGCGAGATCGATCCCGAACTTTGGCAGCACCATGCGGCTCTGCACATAGTCGACGCTGCCGACCTGGCCGACGCCGAAGATCTTGCCTTCGAGCTGCTTGGGTGTGGCAATGTCGGTCTTGGCGACGACGGCAAAGGGCAGTGCCTTGTCCGGCGAGACGACGCCCTTAAGGTCCATCTGGCCGCGGGCAATGAGCTGAAGCGCGATGTCGACGCCGATATTGGCCATGTCGCCCTGGCCGGAGCGCAGCGCCGCGACCGCCGCCGGGGTCGCCTTGACCCGCACCAGCTCAACCTCGACCCCCTCCTTCTTGTAGTAGCCGAGCCGGTCGGCCAGATCGATCACCGAGTTCGGCACCAGAGGCGTCTCAGGCTCGGTGATGATGATGCGGAACGGCTCGGCCGCGGCGGACAGGACCGGCAGCGAAGACAGCAGCAGCGCGGCCAGGAGTCTAAATGCGGAACCGGTCATGATTGAACTCAACCCCAGGGGAACTCTTACGCGGAACGCTCGGTCTGCCAGCGCATCACCCGTCTTTCGACCAGGCGCACGCCAAAGATCAGCAGCATCCCCATTAAGGCCAGAACGGCGACGATGACGAAATAGGGCGCCATGCGGAAACTGTTACCATATATCGACAACAACCCGCCCAATCCCGAGACGGCGGTGTAAAGCTCAGCCACCACGGTATTGATCAGCGCCAGCGAGGCGCCGACACGCAGGCCCGTCACGATATGGGGTAACGCACCGGGCAGCACGATCTTGCGGAAAATCGTCCGGCTGCCGGCCCCGGCCGAGCGCGCCATCTCGATCAGTTCCGCGTCGCTATGCAGCACCCCGGCATAGGTGTTGATCAGGATCGGCATCACCGCGCCCAAGAAGACCATGAAGATCTTCGCCTGATAGCCCAGCCCCAGGAAAACGATGATCAGCGGCAGGAAGGCGATGCGCGGCATCGAGGAGAGCGCGTCGACATAGGGGTTCAGCACCGCGCCGACGGCACGGATGCCGCCCATCGCCATGCCGACGGGAATGGCGATGACGATGGCCAGCAGATAGCCGGCGGTCAAGGTGACGAAACTCTGCCAGGTCGCGGCCTCCAGAGAGCCGTCGCCCGCCATCCTGACCGCGGCCTGGGCCGTGGCGAGCGGCGACGGCACGAAGCCATGGCCGACGGTCGCCGACAGGCCCCACCAAGCGCCCACGAACAGGATGAAGACGACGGCGTGCGCAAGGCCCAAAGGCACCCGGCCGAGCACGGTCCGGTCAGGCCCCCCGATAACCATCATTATACCTGTAAAATGGCACGCGCCGTTCCCAACTGGAAAAGGTACCCACCGTCATAAGCACCCGCGCCCACAATATCCATGGACCTTGTCGCCGATGACATGGGTTTCGTTCGAGGCGGCCGTGCCCTCGGCATGAAACCGGGCGCCGGACTTCAAGATGCAGGGAGGCAAACCATGGCGACAGGCAGCGAAACCGACCATGTCTACAAGGTCATCGAGCTGGTCGGCACATCCGACAAATCGGTCGACGACGCGATCAAGAGCGGCATCGCCCGCGCCAATGCGACACTGAAGCATCTGCGCTGGTTCGAAGTCGTGCAGGTGCGCGGCCATATCGAAGACGGCCATGTCGGCCATTACCAGGTGACGATGAAGGTCGGATTTACGCTCGAATAATTCCTAGGCCTCCCCTTTCAGTTCCTAGACCTCGCCCCTCGGGGGAGAGGTCGGCGCGTAGCGCCGGGTGAGGGGGGCTCTATCCACCGGCTCGATGCGGGGACAGCGGCGATGCGGCGCCAGCCCCCCTCACCCGGAACGCTATCGCGTTCCGACCTCTCCCCCGAGGGGCGAGGTCCGGAATTACTTCTCCGTCGCCGTATACGCCCCGTCCCAGTCCTCTCCGGGCGGTTCGGCGCGGTATTCGGCGATGCGTTCGGCGTAGATGTGATAGAGCTTTTCCAGGCCCGGCGCGCCGATGGCCTCGGCGGCGTGCATCTTTTCCTCGGCCAGGTCCCATTGCTGGCTGCGATAGGCCGCGATGAAGGCCTCGTGCACCTGCAGCAGCTCCGCAGTGCGCCCCTCGGGGACATCCAGCGTTTCCGCCAGGGTGAACAGGTGTGAGGGTTTGTTGCGGCCCTTGACCCGCACGAGGTCGAGCTCGACCCTGGACATGCCGGTTCCGGCGATCATCTCGGCGGTGCGCTCGCCGATCGCCAGGGTCACGCCGTATTGCTTGGTCAGGCCTTCGA
>DATBAZ010000261.1:0-2628 GCA_036271255.1 Alphaproteobacteria bacterium | reverse complement strand
GAGGTGCCATCGCTGGCGGCGCCGCTCTGGCCCCAGATGCCGCCCCCGGTCGCCCGTGTCTGCCATACGCCGGTGGCCCTCCGGTTCGTTGGATTGAACTCGACGACGATGCCGTGATAGTCGCCGCAATCGCCATAGCGCCCTGCATAGCTGACATAGAGCTTGCCGCCCATGAACTGCAGCGCGCTGCGTTCCCCCTCGATCGCGGAATCGAAGCCCTGGCCCAGCTTCGTGACCTGGTTCTCGACATCGATCGGCCAGTGCGCCAGGACTTGGCCCGTGGTCACCGACAGGGCGTAGATCTTCTGCTTGGCCACGCCGCCCGCAGCGCTGACCAGCGCGTCGAGATAGAGCGTGCCTGTGGCCGGATCGATCACCGGCGTACCGGTGATGCCCTCGGGATCGATATTGCCGCAGCCGAGCGAACTGAGCGGCGCCGACGGCAGAAGCTGGGTCTTCCAAACCTGCGCGCCGGTGACGGCGTTCAGCCCATAGACGGCGTTCGATTCCGTCGCCACGATCAGCAGCTTGGGCCCCGCGCCCGCGGGCTGCCAATACAGCGGCTGGGCATAGACGTTCCCCGACAAAGTGGCCTTGAAGCGGCTGTCCAGATGCATACCGGCCGCGGCGGCGAAAGTAAGGCCGGGGACCGTATAGAGACCCGACCGGTTCGCGGAATTGTGATAGGCGACGACGCTCTGCGCACGCGCGGGGGCAGGCATCAGACAGGAAAGCGCTATCATGCCGGCCACCGCCGGCAGCACCCATTTTTTCATTGCCGCTATCCCTTCAACGCTCGCGGTCCGGCGTGTCGCCGCCGGTATTTTCCCGCATAACCGATACGCACAGAGACGCGCCACGGATTGTCGGTATGGCATAGACGGGCGGGGGCAACGGAAAATTCCCGCACGGCAGGGACATCCAAAAACGGGCGCGAAAGAACAAGAACGCAATCTGATGGCGCCATATTTTTCAGCCCATTAGTCGCGAGGCCCGATCTCGCGGTGACAAACGGATTTTTACAGCGCTTCACCCGACGGTCGACACGCCCCGATTACCATCGAATTTCGGCAGGGGCAGCCCGGTCGCCCGTCCAGCCAGGAGGTCACGATGTTGCTCAACCGCTCCCGCGCAACCATGCTGCTTCCCACTCGCCCCGCAAACGATACCGGCCCCGTGGCGAACGATACCGGCTCCATCACGCTGCGCCTGCTGACCGCCGAACCACGGCGCTGCAAGTCGCGGGAAAACTATCAGAGCCGCCTGGCGCCCTGGCAGCTGAAGCGCGTCACCGAATTCATCAATGCCAACCTGGCCGAGACGCTGCAGCTGTGCGATCTCGCGGCGCTGAGCGGCCTGTCGCCGTCGCATTTCGGCCGCGCCTTCAAAGGTTCGACCGGGCTGCCGCCGCATCGCTGGCACCTCGTCCAGCGGATCGAACGGGCGCGGGCAATGCTGACCGATGCGGAGGCGTCGCTGGCCGACGTGGCCTGCGCCACCGGCTTTGCCGATCAGAGCCACTTCACCCGGGTCTTCTCAAGGACCATCGGCATGAGTCCCGGCGCCTGGCGCCGGCGGTCGCATGCCGCGTGAGGCTGCGATGAGCGGGACATCCCCGGTCTGCCCAGTCGCAATCCGCAACCTGATCGCCGCCTTCTATACCCGGGTCCGGCGCGATCATGTGCTGGCGCCGGTCTTCGTACGGGCGGTCGGCGCGACCGACGCCGACTGGGCCGTACATATCGCCGCCGAGGAGGATTTCTGGTCGACAGCCATACTGACCGGCAACGCCGGCCGATATCTTTTCGATCTCAAGCCGGCAGCATTCGCACGTTGGCTGGCGCTGCTCGATGGAACGTGCGCCGACCTGTTCGAGCCACCGGTCGCCGCAGCACTCCAGGATCACGTCGCCCAGGTCGCCACCAACTGGCAGTTCGTGGAGAAATCGGTGCCGATCCGCTCCGCCGCGTAAAGAATTTTTAGTATTCGAATAATTTTATTCTTCATCCGCACGCCATGACATGTGACAAAGGATAGGACTTAACAACAATTTACATTGAGGGATGGTGGAATGAGCGCGATTGTTGTGTCTTCCGGCCAAACCAGTTCCGGCCTGTCGACAAGCACGGGTGATGTCATCACGGTCTCGTCCGGTGGCAAGCTCCTCAGTTCCACGCTCTTCGACACCTCAGAAATTCTCCTCGGGACCGCCATCGGCAATAAGCTGATTGCCGGAAGCACCGAACTCGTCTCGGCCGGGGGGTTTGATAGTGCCTCCACCTTGACAGCTGCCACGCAAGTCGTGCTCAGCGGCGGCGCGGCCGGCGCGGTCGTAGTGAGCGGCGGCGGTCAGCAAACCGTGGCGCTCGGTGGCGAAGCGGACGGCACGACGATCATTGGCGGCGGATCGGCGCAGATCACCGGCGGCACGCTATCCGCCGCACTGGTCTCCTCCGGCGGCGCGGTCGCCGCGGTCTCAGGCGGCAAGGTGATCGGCGCCACGCTGTTCACCAGCGGACTGCTGCAAAACGCGGGCTCATCGGTCGACACGATCCTCAGCGGCGGCGAAGAGGATGTGCTTTCCGGCGGCATCGCCAGCAGCGCGACGATCTTGAGCGGCGGACTTTT
>DATBAZ010000260.1:0-22279 GCA_036271255.1 Alphaproteobacteria bacterium | reverse complement strand
TTCGATCGCGTCATAGACCAGTTTGTAGGCCGGGGCCCGTTCGAGGCGGGGGAATTCACGAGGCTGCATGGTTTCATCCTAGCTGCCCCACGCGTCGTTGCGAGGCGCGAAGCGACGCAATGACGTGGAGCATAGCTTGATACCACCATAGCCGAATGATACTGTCCAGAATTGTCCGACAAGCCGACAATTTGCGGGAAGATGAGCGACCAGCCTTACGAAAACCTCTCCGTAGAACGCCTCGGCGCCGCCGCGCGGATCACGCTGACGCGGGCCGACAAGCTCAATCCGATCGACTGGGCGACGATCAAGGACCTGCGCCGCGCGATCGCGGAGCTGGAGGCGAGCGATTGTATAGCGGTGATCGTCACCGGCAGCGGGCGCAGCTTTTCTGCGGGCGGGGACCTTGAGGGCTACATCTCGCTCTATAAGAGCAAGGAGCGCTTCCACGCCTTTCTCATCGACTTCTTCGACATGCTGGATGCGATCGAGAAATCGGAGAAGATCTATATCGCCGCGATCAACGGCGTCTGCGTCGCCGGCGGGCTGGAGCTGCTGCTGGCCTGCGACCTCGTCATCGCCGCAGATACCGCCAGGATAGGCGACGGCCACCTGAATTTCGGCCAGCTCCCCGGGGCGGGGGGCTCGCAGCGCCTGCCGCATGCCATCGGCTTGCTGCGCGCCAAGCAGCTGATCCTCTCCGGCAAGCTGCTGACCGCCGCCGAGGCGGAGCGGATCGGGCTGGTGGGCGAGGTGGCGCCGGCCGACGAACTGCAGGATGCGGCGCTACGCTTGGTCGACGGCATGGCGGAGAAGAGCCCGGTGGGCTTGAAGGGCGCCAAGCACCTCACCAACCTGACGCTGACCATGCCGATGTCGGCGGGGCTCAAATACGAGATGGCCTATGTCCATCGCTATGCGACGGAAGAGCCGGATGCGACCGAGGGCCTGATCGCCTTCAAGGACAAGCGCAAGCCCGCCTTCGGCAAGCGCAACTAAGGAACACCCATGTTTGCCTTACGCGACAAATACTCCATCGCCGGGATCGGCTGGACCGAATTCTCCAAGAAATCCGGCCGCACGGTGCGCAGCCTGGCGTCGGAGGCCTGCATCAAGGCGACCGCCGATGCGGGTCTGAAGATTTCCGACATCGACGGCATCGTCAGCTACAATTTCAACGACAGCGCCCCGGCAATCGCCGTGGCGACCGAGATCGGCGTGCCGCAGGCCGGCTATGCGGTCGATTTCCTGTCGGGTGGCAACGCGGCCAACCTGATCATCCTGTCGGCGGTGGCGGCGATCGAGGCCGGGCTGGCCAAAACCGTGCTGTGCTACCGCGCGATGAACGGACGCTCCGGCTTCCGGCTCGGCGGCGGGCGCGACATGTCGGCTTACAACATCACCCAGTACACCGCGCCCTTCGGCTGGATCACCTATCCCCAGGCGATGGCGATGTGGTGCCGCCGCCACATGATCGAATACGGCACGACGTCCGAGCAGCTGGGTGAGATCGCCGTCCAGTTCCGCAAGAATGCCGAGCATAACGAGCGCGCCATGCAGCGCGCGCCGATCACGATGGACGACTATTTCAACTCCCGCATGATCGTCGATCCGTTCCACATGCTGGATATCTGCCTGGAGACGGATGGCGCCTGCGCCGTGCTGGTCACCACGACCGAGCGGGCCAAGGACATGGCGCACAAGCCGATCCGGATCATGGGCGGCGCCTATGGCGGCGGGCCTGACCAGGGCGAGGACCTGTTCGACGCCATCCGCTGGCCAGACCACTCGCACAACTATGCCAAATACATCGCCGACGATCTGTGGAAGAGCGCCGGCATCGGGCCGAAGGATATCGACCTCGCCCAGATCTACGACTGCTTCACCTACTCGATCATCATGCAGCTGGAGGGGCTGGGCTTCTGCAAGGACGGCGAGGGCGGCCCCTTCGTCCAGGGTGGGCGGATCGCGCCGACCGGCGAGTTGCCGCTCAACACCGCCGGCGGCCTGCTGTCGGAGGGCTATATCCACGGCCTCAACCATGTCGTCGAGGCGGTGCAGCAGCTGCGCGGCGATGCCGGCGTCCGCCAGGTGCCGGGTGTCGAAACCTGCCTCACCACAGCCGGGGCGATGACCTGCGGCAGCGCGCTCGTTCTGGGGAACTGATCATGGACTACGAAAAGCCGCTGCCGGTGCTGGATCCGGAAAGCACCCCCTTCTGGGAGGCGACCCGCGAGCACAAGCTCAAGATCGTGAAATGCGGCGATTGCGGCCAGGTGCGCTTTCCCCCGACCAGCTTCTGCCCGCATTGCAGCTCGCCCAGGATCGAGTGGATCGAGGCCAGCGGCAAGGCCAAGGTCTTCAGCTGGATCGTCGTGCGCCATCCGGTGCCGAAGGACGTCTATGCGATGGACGTGCCCTATGTCGTCGCCCTGGTGACCCTGGAGGAGGGTGTGCGCATGCCCACCAACATCGTCGGCTGCGCGCCGGAAGAGGTCACGGCCTACATGCCGCTCAAGGTCCAGTTCCGAGACGTGACCCCGGAGATCACCCTGCCGGTGTTCGCGCCGGCATGACGACGCTGCGCATACAACCTCGCCCCTCGGGGGAGAGGTCGGATCGCGTCAGCGATCCGGGTGAGGGGGGCTGCTGCCGCCATCTCGTCCTATCCAATTTATCGCGCCGGTGGCGAGAGCCCCCCTCACCCGGCGGCTGCGCCGCCGACCTCTCCCCCGAGGGGCGAGGTTAAGAATGCCGACCCAATCCCCTTTCGCCGCATCGCCGCTGCTCGCCCACGTCGCGGGCTTGTCGAGAAATGAACTGGAGCGCCTGCAACTCATCAAGCTGCGCCGCCAGCTCGACCGCCTCTATGCGACCAGCCCGTACTACCGCGAACGTATGGACAGCGTCGGCCTGAAACCTGAAAGCATCACGTCGCTGGACGTGTTCAAGGAACGCTTCCCCACGTCGACCAAGGCCGATTTCCTGGCCGACCAGCTGGCCCATCCACCCTTCGGCGCGCGCCTCGGCATCCCGCGCGACCAGGTGGCGCTGGTCAACATGACCGGCGGTACGTCGGGGCAGGGGCAGGAGATTTACGGGCGCAGTCAGCGCGACATCCATATGCAGGGCTATCTCCATGCGCTGCCCTGGTTCCTGGCGGGTCTCAGGCCCGGCCATATGGCGATCAACTGCGTGCCGGCCGGCGGCATGACCACTGGCGGCTGGGGGCCCGGCGAGGGCCTCAGGATCGTCGGCGCCACCGGTTTCCATGTCGGCGGCTCGCTGTCGACCGACGCCAAGATCGACCTGATGCTGAAGCTGGGCGCGGTCAATTTCATCTATGCCTCGACCAACTATCTCCACACCCTGACCGACGCCCTGCTGCGGCGGGGCATGGAGCCGCGGCAGGCCTTCCCGCACATGCAGGCTCTGTTCATCGCCGCCGAGGGCTATCCCATCGAGTGGGCGCAGAAGATCGAGGAGCATTGGGGCTGCCATCTCGCCGAGGGCTATGGCAGCACGCAATGCGCCGGTTTCGCCGGCTCGACCTGCGACCAGGGTGTGGTCACCAAGGATGGCCAGCGGGGCCTGATCCATCTGTTCGAGTGGGAGACGATGTTCGAGATCGTCGATCCCGAAACCATGGAGCCCACCCCATCGGGCGAGGTGGGTGAGATGGTCGTCACCAACCTGTCGGTCGAAGGTTCGCCGGTCATGCGCTTCCGCACCGGCGACGCGGCGCGGTTCGTGGCGCATGGCGATACCGGCACCGGCTGGGGCTGGAATGCGATCGAATGCGGCACGATCGGCCGGTTCGACGACATGATGAAAATTCGCGGCAACAACGTCTGGCCCTCGGCCATCGACGCCGCTGTCTTCGCCCATACCGATGTCGCCGACTATGCCGGCCGGGTCTACACCACCGACGACGGCAAGACCGAGATCGAGGTCCGGCTGGCCTTGGCCGACCAGGCGGCTTTGACCTTCTCGCCCGAGCAGCGCCAGAACCTGTTCCAGTCCGTGCGCACCGCGATCAAGGAGCGTAACAATATCTGGGTCACCTTGATCGAGGTCCAGCGCGGTGAACTGCCCGAATTCGCCTACAAGGCGCGGCGGTGGAAGGACGAGCGGCAGGCGGGGTACCGGTTATGAGCACGCCCGAAACCGATGACGACGCCATCCTCGCCAACATGCTGCGCGAGGTCGAAACCCTCTGCCGCAGCGACGATGCGCTGCTCTGCGGCCAGTACGCCCATCTGCGCGACCGTATCCGGGCGCTGATCGAGCTCAGGGAATGCTTTCAGGTGAAGCCCCAGTGAGCGATCGGTTCGGCCTTGCTGGCCAGATCGCCGTCGTCACCGGCGCCTCCGGCGGCATCGGCTCGGCCGGCGCGCTGGCCCTGGCGGAGGCGGGGGCGGACATCGCCCTGATCGGCCGCAACCGGGCCAAGCTGGATGCGGCTGCGGATGCTGTGAAGGCAGCCGGCCGCCGCGCGCTGGTGGTCGAGGCCGAGGTGACCGACGAGGCGGCGGTAAACAACGCAGCAGCGGAGATCGAAGCCAAGCTCGGCCCGGCGGATATCCTGTTCAACAATGCCGGCATCACTTCGCCCAAGCTGCTGGCCGACCTGCCGCTCGCCGAGTGGCAGCGGATCATCGATGTGAACCTGACCGGCGCCTATCTCTGCTGCCGCGCCTTCGCCCCGGCGATGCGGGCTAAGAAAGGCGGGAGGATCATCAATATGGGCTCGATCCTGTCGGGCCGCGGCATGGCCAGCCGCACCGTCTATTCCGCCAGCAAGGCCGGCCTCGCCAATCTGGGCGCCGCGCTGTGCTTCGAGCTCGGCCCCTTCGGCATCACCGTCAACACGATCGGCGCAACGGTGATCGTCACCGACCTCAACCGGGAATTGGTCCGCACCCAGCCCGAGCTCTATGGCGAGGTCGTCCGCCGCACCGCGCTGGGACGGCTGGGTGAGATTACCGATGTCACCGGCGTCCTCGTCTTCCTTGCCTCCCCCGCCGCCGGCTTCATCACCGGCCAGACGATTTACGTCGATGGGGGCTTTACCGCCGGCTAACCTGCCTTCCGGCGCGCGCCGTTGCCTGAAAATGCCGCCATCAGCGATTTGAGATCGCCCTGCTGGTAAGCATCGGCCAGCGCGCTGCCCGTCCTGGCCAGCGGTTCCACCTCATCCATCACCCGCGCCAGGCTTGCCTTCGTCTTGTCGAGATAGGCGCGGTCGGTCTCGATGTCGCCCCGGCCGGGGATCAGGTAGGCGAAATCATAGGCGGCGATCCGGTCGAGGAGCCGCAGCCGTGCAAGGGGGTCGGATACGGTCCTGGGCAGGCGCTCGGCGACATCGCCGGTATAGAGCGTCTTCTCGGTCGGCGCCCAGACCACAGCGCCGCCATTGCCGTTGACGCGCTCCAGATACAGCACTTCCAGCGGCGTTTCCGGGTCGGGAAGGTCGAGCCGGTCGCTGAAGGTCAGCGTCGCCAGATAGGCACTCATCTCGCTGTAGCCGCTGACCACGCTCTTGCCGGCATCGATCAGCCGCTGCCAGTCCGACCGCATTTCAGGCAGCAGGTCGGCGCGCTTCAACTGCTCGCGCGCCAGGGCGACCGTGCCGGCATAGTCATGGGCGCAGGCCTGGATATAGTCCATCGCCGTCCCGCTCGCCTCGTCCCGCGCGGTATCGGTCGCGACGACGGTGAGATGCGGCCAAGCCTTCAAGATCAGCCGGGCGGCGGGATCGTGGCCCTGTCCGTGCGTGTAGACCAGGTACTTGACCGGCTTGCCGCTCAATTTGCGGATCGCGCCGATGAGCAGCCGCCCGTCCCGGGCGGTGGGCGCTGGGTCCACCACCGCCAGCCCGTCCGACTGCTCGATCACCGTGCTGTTGCGGGCGCGGTCCTCCCCGGCCGCGGGCCAGGAGATCACATGCACATGGGCTGTGACGGACTGGGGCCGTAGCGTGATATCGGCCAAGGCCGGTGTCGGGCCGATGACGAGAAGGGCAGCGAGGAAGGCTCCGCAGATCGCTTTCACGGCGCGGCTCCGGAAGAGGCGGGACGATGTCTCCTTCGGATAGGGCCGCTGCCGGTTCAGGTCCTTCGGTTATCGATCGGCGGTCTGCGGCCTTCGATGGTTCGACGAACCGCACGGCGCATTCGACGAACGGTGGGACGCGCGGGCTGTCCCTTTCAGCGGAAGAAGCGATAGGTCGCGCTGTAGGGCACCCGCAGCTCCATGCCCGCCGTCGGGCAGGTCATCTGCGCCGCCGCGCCGCCTTGGGTCTCGACACGCTGCACGAAGCGCACGCCGGCGAACAGGCCCTGGCCTGTCGATTGCGCCGTCAGCAGCAACCAGGGAATGTCGCCTTGTTTCGGCGCGGGCACGGATTCGGCCACCTTGCCGACGACTTTGGAGCCGTCGGTCGCTTCCCAGGTCGGCCCGGCATAGTGCTTGGCGACAGGCTTGTCCTTCTCCAACAGCTGCGCCTCGGGCGCCTTGAAGACAGGTTCGATTGCCTGGCCTTGCGCCGTGCAGACATAGATCTGGTCGCCGGTCGCCTGATAGGCGCCGACCAGCTTGGCGTCCGGAGGCGGCGCGAGCTTGGCCGGAATATCCGTCGCCAGCGCCGGATGAACGGCGAGCAAGGCGACGATGCAACAGGCTTCACGGATCATGGCCGAACCTCGCTAGTAGCGATAGCGCGCGCGAACCGTCACCGTGGCCGGATCGTCGGGATAAACGGCGACGGAGGTGCCGTTCTGCACCGCGCTGGAGAACCAATGGACGTTGGTGATGTTCCGGCCCTCCAGTGTGAAGGTCCAGTGATCGTCGGGCGTATCATAGCTGATCGAGGCGTCCAGCAGGGTGCGGCTGTCCGTCGCCGCCAGGTCGACGCCCAGGATGCTGTTCTCGTACTTGTCGCTGTAATTGACCGAGACGCCGAGCCTGAGCTTGCCCTCGATCGGCAGGTCGGGCGCATAGACCAGCCCGGCCAAGGCCTTGAGCGGCGCCAGCCCGATCAGTCTGTCGGCGCTGCAATCGACAGTCTTGCCGGTCACGCCCTGGCAGGGAAAAGCGCCGCCGGAATAATTGCCGTGCTGCAGCGCGATCAGTCCGTAGAGCTGGAGTTCGTGGGTCACCTGCCAAGTCGGGTCGATCTCAAGGCCCGTGATCTCAGCCCCCGGGGCCGAGGTCAGGTAATAGGTCGAGGAGTTGTAGAGCAGGACCGGGATCTGCAGGTTGGTGTAGTCATGGATATAGGCCGACAGGTTGATGTTCAGCCGGCGCTCGAGAAAGCTCGTCTTGGCCCCGATCTCATATTGGTTCGCCGCCTCCGGCAGATATTGCAGCGGTTCGCGGACGATATTGCCGGCGGCGTCGAAATTGGGCGGCAGGCGGTTATTCCAGCCGCCGCTTTTATAGCCGCGCGTGTAGCTGAAATAGGCCAGCAGGTCGGGCAGCACCTGTACGTTGATCCCGGCCTTTGGCGTGAAGCCGTACCAGCTGTTGCCCGCCGATTCCGGGGTCAGCGCCGAGGCCGGGATCGGCGTCGGCACGCCGTTCAGAGTCGCCTTCGTGTTGCCGGCATAGAAGTCGCTGGAGAAATTCTTGTTCTCCACCGCGTAGTGGAAGCCGCCGATCAGGTCGACGCCCTGCATCACCGTCGCGGTCAGCTGGCCGTAAGCTGCATAGGAATAGTCGAACTCGCGCGAGAAACTGGGCGATGCGCCGGTCGGCGTCGTCTGCTTGGTGTCCTTGCGCAGGAAATAGAGGCCGGCCGTGCCCTTCAGCCAATCCGTGCCGCCGGTGACGCTGAGATCCTCGGTCAGCTGGTTCTGATGCGCGATCGCCTCGGTGCTGAGCACGCTGGCCGGCGTCGCGTCGTATGAAACATACGAAGTGGATTCGTTGTCGCGATAGCCGGTGATCGACTTGATCGCGAAACTCTCGACACGGTAGTTGGCGACAATGGCGAGGCCCTGCTGATCCAGCCGGTTGAGGTCGGGCGTCACCGCCTCGGTCGTGAAGATATCCCGGTTCGGCGTCGCCAGCGGGTCCTGGCCGGGCGCGAAGGTCGACAGCGCCGCCGGATATCTGGGCGAGGACCGGTCGCGCAGCAGGTCGCCCGACACGGTCACGTCGAACGCGTCCGACGGCGTGTAGAAGATTTTCGCCCGCCCCGCCTGATAGTCGCGGCTGTTGACCGCCGATCCCAGTTCCGTCGCGCTGGTCAGCCCGTCGCGGTTGCGCGCCAGGGCCGAGAATGAGGCTGACAGCACATCGTTGATCGGCCCCGACACGGCGGCCCGGAAATCCAGCCAGTCCTTGGTGCCGACGGTGACGTCACCGGTGGCGGTGAATTTCTGCCCCGGCTGCTTCGTCGTGATCAGGATCGCACCGTCCATCGAGCTGCGCCCGAACAGCGTGCCCTGGGCGGAGGGGATCACATCGATCTGGTCGATGTCGATGAAGTCGTACAGCGCGCCGTAGGGCCGGTTGTAATAGACCCCGTCGACATAGGTATTGGCGTTGGTCTTGGTGAAGTAATTCGTCGAATCCGGCACCGGCTGGCGGAGGAAGAAGCGCACCGCCAGCGGCACGCCGCTATTGGTCTTGGCAAGCAGTCCCGGCGACTGTTTCGAGGTCTGCCCGATATCGAGAACGTCCTGATCCTCGGCCGACGCCGGGTCGATGGCGATGAATGAATCTGCCGGCGGGGTGACTGCCGAAGTACGGGTGTCGGTGACGGTTATCGCGTCGGAGGAAGCCGTCTGCGCCCACGCGGGCTGTGCAGACAGCAGGATCGCCACCAGAGACGCCATCCCGATCCGGAGCCGTGCGATAGGTGTCGGGCTGAGAATGATATCCTCCGGATCGGCGATGACGCAGAGGGTGCCTATCATGAACTTAATGATATTTCATGAAAACTTTCTAATGAAAACAGAGTGTTACGCTATCACATAAGCTAGTGTAGCCCCGCGATCTGCGGCGGCGGATCGGTCGGTTTGTGCGCATCGTTGCCGCGCGCCGCGCCGATCTGCCCGGCCGTCACCTTGCCCTCGCGGCCGCTCATCTGGCCGATCGTGTAGTTGGCGATGGCCGCCAGCTCCTTGTCGCTATAGCCGCCGGTGAAGCTGTGCATGAAGACCTGGCCTTCGGCCGTCTCCATCTGGGTGCCGTGCGCCAGCACCTGCACGAGGTTGGTGCCGTTCACGTCGCCGGCCGTATGCGCGCCGCCCAGCGCCGCCCAGGGCGATTGCCGGCCCTTGCCGTCCGGCCTGTGGCATCCTGCGCAGGCCTGGTTGTAGAGATGCGCGCCGATACTGTCGGATGAGGCCACGGCGTTGGGGATGCCCTGCACGGCGGGCGGGCCGTCGGGCTGGGCCGGGCGGTCGCGCAGATAGGCGACCATCGCCTTGATATCGTCCTGGGTGAGGTAGCGCAGGCTGTACTGGATCACTTCGGACATCGGGCCTGATGCCGGCCCGCGCCCCGGCGCCTCGCCGGTCGACAGGTACGATACCAGCTGGTCGTCGCTCCACCCGCCGAGACCGGAAGTCTTGTCGCTGGTGAGGTTATAGGCGATCCAGCCTTCCTGGGGCGCGCCGGCGAAGGCCTTGGAATCCTTCAGCCCCTGCATGAAGTTGCGCGGCGTATGGCACTCGCCGCAATGGCCCAGCGCCTCGACCAGATAGGCGCCGCGGTTCCAGGCGGCGGACTTGGATGTGTCCGGCTCCAACCGCCGGTCCGGCGCATTGACCACGTTCCAGAAGAACAGGCCCCAGCGCAGGTTATAAGGGAATTTCATCGCCGCCGCCGGTGTCGGCGGCGTTGCGACCGGCTTCAGGCTCAAGAGATAGGCCTTGATCGCCAGCGCGTCCTCGCGGCTCATCTTGGTGTAGCTGGCATAGGGCATCGCCGGATAAAGATGCCGCCCGTCGCGCGCCACGCCCTTCTGCAGGGCTTTCAGCCATTCCTCGTCGCTGTAGCCGCCGATGCCGGTGTTGGGATCGGCCGTGATGTTCGGGGAATACAGCGTCCCCATCGGCAGGACGAAGGCGCGTCCGCCCGCATACATCGCCCCGCCGGGCACGGTATGGCAGCCGGCGCAGTCGGCGGCGCGGGTGAGGTACTCGCCCTTCGATACCGGGTCGTCGGCCAGCGCCGGGCCGGCGGCTAGCAGGGCGGAGGCGATCAACAAGCTGCGGATCATGGCCGGCCTCACGCGTTCTGCAATTGACTGGCGAAGGGCAGGCGGCGCAGCCTTCGTCCCGTCGCCGCGAAGATCGCGTTGCCCAAGGCACCGGCCGCGGCGGCGGTACCGGTCTCGCCGATGCCACCTGGTTTCTCGTTGTTGCGGATCAGATGGACCTCGATCTTCGGCGCCTCGTTCATGCGCAGTGTGCGGTAGTCGTGGAAATTGCTCTGCTCCACCCGCCCGTTCGCCAGGGTGATCTCGTTGTACATGGCCGTGCCCAGCCCCAGGATCATGCCGCCCTGGATCTGCGCCTCGACCGTGTCGGGATTGACCACTGACCCGCAATCGACCGCGACGACGACGCGGTGCGGCAGGATTTCGCCCTGGGCCGTGACCTCAACCTCAAGCACGGAGGCGAGATAGGTCTCGAAGGCATATTGCACCTGGACGCCCCGCCCGTGCCCGGCCGGCAGAGTCTTACCCCAGTCGCCCTTTTCGGCGGCAAGGTTCAGCACCGCCAGCGCGCGGGGATTGTTCTGAAGCATGGCTCGGCGATAGGCGACGGGATCCTGCTTGGCCGCCGCCGCAAGCTCGTCGACCAGGCTCTCGACCACGAAAATGTTGTGCGTCGGGCCCACGCCGCGCCACCAGCCGGTGCCGATGGCGGGAGATTCGTACTGGACGAACTCGGAATGCTCCGCCGGCACGTCATAGGGCGTCTCGCCGACGGCCGCTTCGACCGTGTCGGGATCGAGGCCGTTCTTCTCCAAACCGTCCGGCGCCCAGCGTGCCATGACGGAGGAGGCGGTGGTGCGATGGGTCCAGCCGACCAGCTTGCCCGTAGCGTCGAGTCCTGCCGCCACCCGGTCGTAATAATAGGGCCGGTAATAATCGTGCTGGATGTCCTCCTCGCGGGTCCAGATCATCTTCAGCGGAAAGGGCACCTGTTTGGCGAAGCCGGCCGCGACCTCGACCATGTCGATGTCCAGCCGCCGGCCGAAGGCGCTGCCGCAGCTGTAATTGTGGATGGTGACGGTTTCGGGCTTCAGGCCGGTCACCTTGGCGACGATGTTCTGGGCGCGCACCGGCACCTGGGTCCCGGTCCACACCTCCGCACCGTCGGGCCGCACATGGATCAGGCAATTCACCGGCTCCATCGGCGCATGCGACAGGAACGGGATCTCATAGACCGCCGACAGCGTCTTCGCGGCGCCCGCGAGTGCGGCCTGGGCATCGCCCTTCCTGCGGCCCTCGATCGCCTTGCCGTTCTGCGATGCCTTCTCCAGCTCGGCGACGATCGCCTTATGGCTCATATCGGCATTGGCGCCGCCGTCCCATTTGACCGCCAGCCGTTCCAGCCCCTGCTTGGCCGCCCACATATGGTCGCCGATCACCGCGACTGCTGAACCGTCGTCCAGCTTCAGAACCGCGCGCACGCCGGGAATCGACCGCGCCGCGGCCTCGTTCATGCTCGCAACCTTGCCGCCTTTGACCGGGCAGATCGCCAGGGTGCCGATCTTCATGCCGTCGACCTTGGCGTCGATGCCGTAAACCATGCTGCCATTGGTCTTGGGCGGCGTATCGGCCCGCTTGGCCGGGGTGCCGACCAGCTTGAACTGGCCGGGCTCCTTCATCGCCACGGCTTCCGGCACCGGCAGGGTCGCCGCCACCGCGACCAGCGCGCCATAGGGCAGGGTGCGGCCGGTCGGCTTGTGCAGCACCGCGCCGTTCTGTGCCAGGCATGTGGCGGGGTCGGCCTTCCATTGCTTGGCGGCGGCGGCGATCAGCATGGTCCGTGCCTTGGCGCCGGCCTCGCGCAGCCGCACCCAGTCGCCGCGGATCGAGCTCGACCCGCCGGTCGCCTGCTCGCCCAGCAGCGGGTCGGAATATTTGGTCTCGTCCGGCGGCGCCGCCTCGACCTTCACCTGGTCCAGTCCGACCTCCAGCTCCTCGGCGATCAGCATCGCCGCCGCGGTGTGGATGCCCTGGCCAACCTCGGCATTCGGCATGATCAGCGTGATCGCGCCTGCCGGATCGATCTTGACGAAAGCGTTGGGCATGAAGCTGTCCGCCCCAGGGCCCGCCGCCGCTTCGGCGCCGCGCGCCAGGCTCGGCAGCCGCAGCCCCAGCATCAGGCCGCCGCCTGCCAGGATTCCGGTCTTCAGGATGGTGCGGCGAGAAAGGTCGATATGGCCCATGGCTCAGACCCCCGCCGCTGCGTGGATCGCCGCGCGAATGCGCACATAGGTGCCGCAGCGGCAGATATTGCCGGACATCGCCGTGTCGATGTCGGCGTCCGTGGGCTTGGGCGTCTGGTCCAGCAGCGCGGTGGCGGTCATGATCTGGCCGGACTGGCAATAGCCGCATTGCGGCACTTCCTTGTCTGCCCAGGCGCGCTGCACCTTGGCGCCGTTCGGCGTGTCGCCCACTGCCTCGATCGTCAGGATTTTGCCGCTGCCGATCTCCCCCACCGGCAGCAGGCAGGAGCGCACCGGCGCGCCGTCCAGATGCACGGTGCAGGCGCCGCACTGTGCGATGCCGCAGCCGAACTTCGTCCCGGTCATCCCCAGCACGTCGCGCAGGACCCATAAAAGCGGCATGTCGGCGGGAACATCGACTTGGCTGGTCTGGCCGTTGATCGAAAGGCTGAACATGATGGCTCCTGGCGTTCGGGAAGGGCGCACTCCGGCGAATCTGGAACGTGGCGGCTGCGCGGCGGTTCCTGCGCGCGGACTCCCAGAAGAGGTTATTGGGATAGCCGGATTGCGGTCTTGTCAATTTTTGCGTGATCGCGCACCAATCGACGGAGGGATGTCGCGGAGCAAAGCGTTTGCAGCAAACGTCAAAAGCAGGGCTGGAATACAGCCTGTCGGCGCTGATCGGCCTGATCCTGGCGGCCGTCCTGTTCACGCCCCCGGTGCTGCTCGGCACCGGCCCGTTCTGGGATGCGCCGAACTATCCCGACATGCAGCAGCACCTGTCGGCGGCACGCTACTTCCTGCACGATTCCTGGCGCTTCCCGGTCTTCCTGACCCGGCTGATCATGCCGCCGGACGGCGTGTCGGTGGTGTTCCTCGACGTCAATCCGCTGCTCGCCTTCCTGGCCAAGGTCTGGTTCAAGCTGACGGGCTTGAGCGTCAATTATTTCGGGCCGTGGATCGCGATCTGCTACGCGCTGCAGGGGGCGGCGTTCCTTTATCTCTGCCGCTCGCTGGGCCTGCGCGGGGTAGTACCGGCAGTCGTCTGCGCGGCGATCGCGCTATCGGTGCCGGAATTCCTCTATCGCTATTTCCACCTGAACCTGCTCGGCCAATTCCTGATCACCTTCCAGCTCGGCTTCTATTTCCGCGCGGTGCGCGGCGGGCGGTATCGGGCGATGTCCTGGTGGGCGCTGGGATTGGCGCTGACCACCATCCTGATCCATTTCTATACCTTCGCGATGGTCGCCGGGATTTATGCCGCGCTGCTGGCCGAATATGCCTTCGCGCGCCGGGGTGAGACCCGGACCGTGCTGGCGCATGGCGCGATCTTCGCGGTCGGCACGGCGGCGCTGCTGGTTGGCTCCGGCTATCTGCATGGGGCAGGCGGATCGACCGGGTTCGGCCATTTCTCGATGAACATCCTGTCGCCCTTCGTGCCGCAGGATTCCGGCGTACTGCCGTTCATGCACGACATGATCGACGCCACCGGCGGCCAGTATGAGGGCTTCAACTATCTGGGCCTGGGCATCCTGGCGCTGTTCGTGATCGCGCTGGTCCTTTACCGCCGGGACCTGTGGACGCTGGCGCTGCGCTACCGCTTTCTGCTGCTGATGATGATTGCCTTCACCGCCTTTGCCATCTCGTTCAACCCGATGATCGGCGACATCGCGCTGCTGCATCCGTTCGCGCATCCGGCCACGACAGCTGCGACCGCCGCCGCGCCTGCCGCGCCCGTGGCCGCACCGCATCCGGCGAGCCTGGGGCAGAAGCTCCACGACCTGATCTTCTACCCGCTGCAGCAGTTCCGGTCCTCCGGCCGTTTCTTCTGGCCGGTCGGCTATCTGATGGCCGCGTTCGGCATCGTCGGTGTGTGGCGGCGGATGCCCGGACCGGCGGGTTTGGCGATCCTCGCCGTCGCCGCCCTGCTGCAGTTCATCGATGCCGGCCCGCTCCGGCGCGAAATGTCGGTGGCGATCCGCACCCCCGCGTCGACGCCCGTCGGCGGCGACCCCTGGGTGAAACTCATCGCCGCCCACCGGGAGATCACCGTTCTGCCCAGCATGGACTGCGCCGACACAGAGTCGCCGCTGATTCCGCTCTTCGTCTTCTATGCCTCCGAAAGCATCACCCCGACCCACAGCGCCAAGCTCTCGCGCGGCCCCAAGGCCGATTGCCCGGCGGAGTTCGGCGGGTTGGCCCACCGCCAGCTGGGGGCTGACGAGATCGTGGTGCTGCTGTCGCCGCCGATCCCGGAAGCCACTATCCAGGCGATGCCCGACGCCGGGGAGCTCTGCCGCAAGTTCTCGCTCGGCTATGTCTGCTCGCGCAAATGGGCCGAACTCGACGCCGCCGGCATCAGGCTGACCGACCGCGACCTGGGCCCACCCGGGCCGATGCCCTATAATCCGCTCGATGGCGCGGCGGGGCACCGCCCGCCGGTCAGATAAAGGCCATCGCCATGGACATGGCGCGATATTTTCCCCTGTTCTTCATCGCCCTCTGGCTTTTCGTCACGACTTTGCTGGCCGTGCTGACCGGCTGGTTCTCCCTGATGACGCGCTATCCCGACCGGCCCGAGACGCCGTTGCTGAAGCTGCGCTGGCAATCCGGCAGGATGGGCATGGGCGTTCACATGAACGGCGCCCTGACGATCAGCGCTTGCCCGTCCGGCCTCAGGGTCGGGATGCTGCGGGTTTTCGGGGTTTTCTGCCGCGATTTCTTCGTGCCGTGGGAGGAGGTGTTCGTGGATCGGACCCAGTCCTCCTGGCTGATGGGGCCGCAAGCCAGGCTCACTTTCGGGTCGACCGGCACGCTGACGGTGCTCGCCACCGTCGCCGATCAGCTCGCCCTGGCTGCCTCAACCCGTTGGCCCGAGGCGGCCCCGCCACAGGCCGAGACGCGGAGGGACGTCTTCCGACGGTTCGTCCGGCTCTGGCTGATTTCCACCGCGTTCGCTGCAACGTTCTTCGCCGTCGTGCCGCGATTGGTCGCTCCGGAGGCTGATTTCCCGCCGATTGCGACTGCGATCCTGTTTCCGGCGATGGTGTTCGGGGTCGGCTTTCTGACCCAGTATCGGAATCAGACCCGTCATCTGCCGAAGGATTGAGACGAACGAAGCCCAGGTCTTTGGCTAGGGCCTGGCGGACGGATCCGCGCGGAGATTTATGCCGGGGCTCGTCTCAGGTGAAATTCCGTCTGTTTGGGGAAGCGCGAACACGTAGCTCCCATCATCGGCCTGGGCGACCAGATAGCCTTCCCGATGGCCGAGCTTCACCATGCAGCGCGTGTAGTCATCGGTTCCCGGCTGGTTCCCGCGCGCAACGCAGGCACCTTTGTCATGGTCCAGAGCGGCCTGCATCAGCCGTGCGTTCTCTCCCGGAGATGCGCAGGCAGGCAGGATCAGAAGGGGCAAGAGAACGACTTTATTCATAACCGTGCCTCCACTTGATTATTACGCATAGATTGCGCGCGCGGTCTGGGGAATTCAACTTCTGATTGCTGGATCTGTCAAAATGCAGGTCGGATCAGCGTGAGCGCAATCCGACCTGCTTTGACTTAGAGCCGCTGCGCCGCCTCCCAGCCCAGATCGGCCAGCGGCGCTGCCAGAAGCCCGACCTGCTCGGCATTCGGCGCGGCGGCGTTGCCGCTTTTCCACCGGGCGTAGATGCCTTGGGCTATGGCGGCGAAGCGGAAGAAGGAGAAGGCGAGGTAGAAGTCGTATTGCGGGACTTCCTTCAGCCCCGCGGCGCGGCAATAGCCGGCGATATAGTCATCCTCGGACGGCAGGCCGGGGGGCAGGGGGCGGCCGGCGAGGCCGGGCACATTGGGCGTGTCGTGCGGCAGGCGCCAGATCATGCAGTTATAGGCAAGGTCGGCGAAGGGATGGCCGAGGGTCGCCAGCTCCCAGTCCAGGGTCGCCAGCACCGCTGGCGTGTCGGCGGCGAACATCAGGTTTTCCAGCCGGAAATCGCCATGCGAGATGGTGGTGCGCTCGCCGTCCGGGATGTGGCCGGGCAGCCAGGCGGTCAGCCGGTCCATGTTGGGAATGTCGTGTGTCTTGCCGGCCTCGTACTGCTTGCTCCACAGCGTGATCTGGCGGGCGAGATAGCCGGCCGGCTTGCCGAAGCTCTCCAGGCCCGCCGCCTGCCAGTCGACCTTGTGCAGCCGGGCCAGCGTATCGCTCATCGCGCCGTAGATCGCCGTGCGTTCGCCGGCCTCCATGCCGGGGAGCGCAGGGTCGCGGAAGACGCGGCCCTCCAGAAAGTCCATGACATAGAACGGGGTGCCGATCACCGCGCTGTCCTCGCACAGCAGCGGCACCGACGGCACCGGCACGCCCGAGCCTTCCAGCGCCTTGATCACGCGATATTCGCGCTCGACCATATGCGCGCCGTGCAGCAGCTGCCCGCCCGGCTTCTTGCGCAGGACGTATCTGCGCGTGGGCGTGGTCAGCTGGTAGGTCGGGTTCGACTGGCCGCCGCGGAACTGGCGGACCTGCAATGGCGGAACGAAGCCCGGCAGATGCTCGCCCAGATATGCGGTCAGCCCCCCGATATCGATCTCATGCCCGTTGCGGATTTCCGTGGTTTCGCCGTCGCTCACGCTCAGTTCCCGATACTGGTTTGGCGCGCGACCCTAAGGTTTTGCACAGGCCTGTCAATTCAAGACAGGATTTGGCGCAGAGGACCACTTAGGCGGGAAACAAAAGATTGAACCGCCAAGACGCCAGGTTTGACGCCAAGGAAAAGGCTTACCGCCTGCGGCGCTTCGAAACCGCGAAGCCTAGCTCGCCTCATTCAGCGGATGCACGCCCAGCGCGGTCACTTCCTCGAAGCCCTTGAGCTCGGCCGCGGTTTCCTTGGGCACGCAGAGCAGGTTGAAGGAGCCGGTATTGGCGTAGATGTTTTCCGCCTCGCCAAAGAAATTACCGGGGTTGAACAGCTTCGGGATATGCCAATAGGTGCGGTAGTTGAGCGACCACAGCAGGGTCAGCAGCTCGTCGCTTTTCTCCCGGCGGTCGTTCTCGGCATAGATGACGGGCCGGTGGGTCAGGATCAGATTGGTGGCGCCGCGCAGCACGTCCGCCTCCATGCCCTCGACATCGATCTTGATCAGCTGGGCCGGGCGGCCGCGCATGATCTGGTCCAGCGGCAATATCGGCACCGGCTCGCCCTCGCCGCCCTCCGCAAGCGACACGCCGCCGAAATTCTGCAGCTCAGACGCGAAGTAATTGACCGGCGGCACGATCATCCCGCTGGGCTCCGCGCCGCAGCCGGCCCAATAGCATTCCACGTTGCTCAGCATGTTCAGCGAGACGTTGGCCGACAGGTACTGATGGACGATGCGCTGCGGCTCGACCGCGATCACCCGGCCCTCGGGCCCCACCTTCTTGGCGATCGAGATAGTGTGGGAGCCGATATTGGCCCCGACCTCGACGACGGTGGTGCCGGGCGCGATCAGCTGGTCCAGCACCTGCCATTCCAGCTCGCCATATTCGCCGTAGCGGATCAGGGCCAGCCCGACATAGCCGTCGAACCGGTTGGCGAGGAAATAGCCGTGCCGGCCCGCGACGAGGCGGTTCACGTCGTCGAGCGGCAGAACCCGGGTATAGGGAAGGGGTGTCAGCTTAGGGCCTCCTGATCAACTCGGCCCCTTATCCCACAGAAGTTATAACCTTACGAAGCGTTTCGACGATCTGGTCGATGTGCGACTTCTCGATGATCAGCGGGGGTGACAGGCAGATCGCCTCGCCGGCCTGACGCACCAGCACGCCGTCGGCATAGCAGCCGGTGAAGACCTCGTAAGCCCGCTTCATCGGCGCGCCGGGCCTAGGCTCGAGCTCGATGGCGCCGACCAGGCCGATGTTGCGCAAATCGGCGACATGGCGCGTGCCCTTCAGGCTGTGGATCGCATCCTCCCAATAGGCGGACAGATCGTGGGCGCGCTCGAACAGGCCTTCGTCGCGATAGACGTCCAGCGTAGCCAGCGCCGCCGCCGTCGCCAGCGGATGGGCGGAGTAGGTATAGCCGTGGAACAGCTCGATCCCGCCCTCAGGCGTCGCCTCGATCACGGTGTTGTAGACCGTATCGCTGGTGAATACCGCGCTCGCCGGGATCGCGGCGTTGGTGAGGCCTTTGGCGGTGGTCATGATGTCGGGCTGAACGCCGAAATAGTCGGCGCCGAACGCCGTGCCCAGGCGGCCGAAGCCGGTGATGACCTCATCGAAGATCAGCAGGATGCCGTGCTTGTCGCAGATCGCCCGCAATCTCTCGAGATAGCCCTTGGGCGGGATCAGCACGCCGGTCGATCCCGCAACCGGCTCGACGATCACCGCGGCGATGGTCGAGGCGTCGTGCAGCCCCACCAGCCGCTCCAGCGCGTCCGCCAACTCGGCGCCCTCGGCGGGCACGCCGCGGGTGAAGGCCTGCTTGGGGTTGTAGGTATGGGGCAGGTGGTCGACGCCGGCGAACAGGGCGCCGAACTGCTTGCGGTTGGCGACCATGCCGCCCACCGCGATGCCGCCGAAGCCGACGCCGTGATAGCCGCGTTCGCGCCCGATCAGCCGCACCCGCCCGGCATCGCCACGGGCGCGGTGATAGGCCAGCGCGATCTTGAGCGCGGTGTCCACCGCCTCCGACCCCGAATTGCCCAGGAAGACGTGGTTCAGATTGCCCGGCGTCATCGCCGTCAGGCGCGAGGCCAGCTCGAACGACTGGGGATGGGCCATCTGGAAGGGCGGGGCGTAATCAAGCTCGCCCGCCTGGGCGCGGATGGCCTCGACGATCTTGGGATGGCAGTGCCCGGCATTGACGCACCAGAGGCCCGCGGTACCGTCCAGGATCTGGCGGCCGTCATGGCTTTGGTAATGCATGCCCTTGGCGGAGACCAGCCATCGGGGGCCGTTCTTGAACTGCCGGTTCGCCGTGAACGGCATCCAGAAGGCGTCGAGGTTGTTGGAAATTTCCGTATTGCTCATGTTCCGGCTCACAGTCCTAAAGGCTTTTGGGCGATAGGGTCATTTTCATAACTTCGCCCCGTAGTTTCGAATCTATTCCCGATGTTGCATTGCAACAAAGGCATGGCTGACTTGCCTTAACGCATTGATTATACGCGGCTCAGCCCCTGTTCTTGTTTCCAGAATGAAGTATATTCACAGCCGTGAACAGGGTGCTTCTCGCTTTGGGACAAACCTAAAGAGGAGAGTCACATGAAGATCGATCGGGAAATTCTCGAGGGCGCTTTCAACTTCGCCATCGCTGCCCTGGCCCCGTTGGCCATGGTCGCCTGGATCGTCGGACGCATCTAAGTCCGGCGACCCAGCCACGAGATCAAATACTGTAAAACGGATTACCTGACCGCCCCCCGCAATCGTGCAGGGGGCGCTCGGTGATCTCTTAATAATCCTTCGCGACCAGGCGCTCGGCGATCTGGACCGCGTTCAATGCCGCGCCCTTGCGCACATTGTCGGCCACCACCCACAGGTTCAGGCCGTTCTCGACCGTCTGGTCCTCGCGGATGCGGCTGACGAAGACCGCATCCTCACCAACGCATTCCGCCGGCGTGACGAAGCCCTCATCCGACTTGTGATCGACGACGCTGACCCCGGGCGCTGCGCGCAGCGCCTTACGCGCCTGGTCGGCTGAGATCGGCCGCTCGAACTCCACATTCACCGCCTCGGCATGGCCGATGAAGACCGGCACGCGCACGCAGGTCGCGGTCACCTTGATGCCGGGGTCGAGGATTTTCTTGGTCTCGACCATCATCTTCCACTCCTCCTTGGTCATCCCGTCGTCCATGAAGACGTCGATATGGGGGATGACGTTGAAGGCGATCTGCTTGGTGAACTGCTCCCGCGTCATCGGATCGTTCACATAGATGCCGCGCGTCTGGACGAACAATTCGTCCATCGCCTCCTTGCCCGCGCCCGACACAGACTGATAGGTCGAGACGACGATCCGGGTGATTTTGGCGATATCGTGCAGCGGCTTCAGCGCCACCAGCATCTGGATGGTGGAGCAATTGGGGTTGGCGACGATGTTGCGCTTTTCGTAGCCGGCCAGCGCATGGGCGTTGACCTCGGGGATCACCAGCGGCACGTCCGGGTCCATGCGGAACTGCGAGGTATTGTCGATGACGATCGCCCCGGCCCGCGTCGCCCGGGGAACGAAGCCGGCCGAAATCTTGGCGCCGGCGGAGGACAGGACGAAGTCCGTACCCTTGAAGTCGAACGTGTCGAGATCTTGCACTTTGACGATATCGTCCTCGCCGAACGAGACCTCGGACCCGACCGACCGCGAGGATGCCAGGCCGACGATCGTATCGACCGGAAATTCCCGCTCTGAGAGGATTTGCAGCAATTCGCGTCCGACATTGCCGGTGGCGCCGACCACAGCGACCTTGAAGCCCATGAGTGTTCACCTGAAATGGAATCGCACGGGCTCTATCCCAACCCGGCCGCGAATACAAATCGCCTATTCTAGCTGGGGCTTCGGCGATGTATTTTGAGTCTTGCGGCAAACACGCTTAAACATCGGCCATTCAAACATCAAAGCCGCCGTTCCCGCGAGCCCGCCACCGATGCGCCTTTTCCGTCACGACTCCGATCTTCCCGCCGACGCTCATGGTGCGGTGGTCACTTTGGGCAATTTCGACGGCGTGCATCTCGGCCACCAGGCGGTGATCGGCGCGGCGGCGAAGATCGCCCGCGCCACCGGCAAGCCTCTCGCGGTGCTGACCTTCGAGCCGCACACCAAGGCTTTCTTCCGCCCCGACCTGCCGCCTTTCCGGCTGACGCCGCTGCGCGCCAAGCTGCATGCGCTGGAGACGCTGGGCGTCGACCAGGTGATCGCGCTGGCCTTCGACGAAGCGTTCTCCAAGGTCTCGGCCGAGGACTTCGCCGGCAAGGTGCTGTGCCAGCATATGCGGATCAGCCACGCCGTCGCCGGCGGGGACTTCCGCTATGGCCACAAGCATGCCGGCACGATGGACAGCCTGATCGCGGCCGGCGTCCAGCACGGCTTCGGCGTTACCCGCGTCGACCCGGTCAGCGCCGCCGACGGCACGGTCTATTCCGCCACCGCGATCCGTAAGTTCATCGCCGAGGGCGACATGCGCGGCGCCGCGGCCCTGCTCGGCCGTCCGTGGGAGATCGACGGCCATGTCGTCGGCGGCGACAAGCGCGGCCGCGAACTCGGCTTCCCCACCGCCAACATCAAGCTCGGCGAATATCTCCGCCCCGCCTTCGGCATCTATGCCGTCCGCGCCTGCCTGGACCGCCCCGGCGCCCCTTGGATCGACGGCGTCGCCAATCTCGGCATCCGCCCGATGTGGCAGACCGAGGAACCGGTGCTGGAAGCCCATCTGTTCGACTTTTCCGAGGACATATACGGCCAGGTGCTGCGCGTCCGCCTGATCGAACGCCTGCGCCCGGAGGGCAAGTTCGACAGCGTCGAGGCCCTAGTCGCCCAGGTCGACCGCGACAAGCTCGCCGCCCGCGAGGCGCTGCTGGCGAGTGAGGGATGATAGGTCGTCAGATACGTGGAACCGTTGTATATTCCGGCGATTGAAGCCAGATAGCATCTGTCATGTCGGATCATCCACGGATCGTACTAGATCGAGCAATTCTCGCCGGCAAGCCGGTGATACGGGGTACACGCCTGTCGGTCGAATTCATTATCGGCCTGCTGGCGGACGGCTGGTCGGAATCCGACATCCTGGCCAATTACCCGATTGTCACGCATGAAGACGTCATCGCGTGCCTGTCCTATGCGCGGACGATTCTGGAAGCAGAGAAAGTCTATCCGAGCGCCGCGTGAATGCGTTTCCTTGCCGATGAGAATTTCCCTGGCGCCGCTGTCGC
>DATBAZ010000259.1:0-6081 GCA_036271255.1 Alphaproteobacteria bacterium | reverse complement strand
GACTGCGCCAGTCCTTTTCAAAGGGCGAGTTTTTCAACGCGCATATCCGCGACCATTTCAGGTTCGTGCGGGAGCGGTAAAGATCGTTCCTGGGTGGGGACCACCCACGCCGTCATTGCGAGCGCAGCGAAGCAATCCAGGGCCATGACGATCAGTATCGGGCTAACGGCCCTGGATTGCTTCGTCGCTACGCTTCTCGCAATGACATTCGACGGGGTGAACCCGACCCGTAATCACCTAAACCTCCGCCCGCGCCTCGGCGATCACACGTCTGAACAGATCGATCTGGCCCTGGGTCGTGGCGTCCCAGGAGAAGGCCTGGGCGTAGGCGCGGGTGGCTTCGCGGGTGGGCATGCGGGGGCCGAACAGGGCGTGGACGGCGTCGGCGATGCCCTTGGGGCTGCGTTCGGTCATCAATATGCCGGCCTCGGGCTTGGCGACGACTTCGGGGTTGCCCCAGATCGGCGATGCGATGGCGGGGGTGCCGCAGGCCATTGCCTCCAGCAGCACATTGGCCCAGCCTTCGCGGCTTGAGGCGAGGATCAGCGCATCGGCGGCGCCGTAGAGTTCCGGCAGCTCGGCGTGCGGCCGTGCGCCCAGCATACGGACACGGTCGCCTAGGTTCAGCGCCGCGATCCGGCTTTCCAGCTTGGCCTTTTCCGGCCCTTCGCCGGCGATCATCAGAGTGAAACCGGGCAGGGAGGGCATCGCCTCGACGATCAGGTCGTGGCCCTTGCGTTCGATCAGATGGCCGACCGAGATCAGCGTGGGGCCGGTCAGGCCCAGCCGCTTGCGGGTCGCCTGCCGGTCCAGCGGGCGGAACAGCTTCAGGTCGACGCCGTTGCGCAGCACCGTCACCTTGGCGGGATCGACATCTATCTCGGCCAGACCGTCCTTCAGCGCGGCGCTGACTGTGATGATGCCGGCGGCACGCTGGCATGCCTTCTGGATCAGGCGGCGGGGGACGGGGTGGCGCGGGATCAGGCTGACATCGTTGCCGCGCGCGGTCATCACCACCGGCAGATTCAGCGCCCGGCCGATGATCGTAGCGGCGACGCCGTCGGGATAAAGGTAATGGGCGTCGATCGCATCCGCTCCGCCCATCGCCTTGATCGCCGCCCTGACCGCCGGCAGAGTCGCCCAGGCCAGCAGATAAGGCGCGATGTTCATTCCGATCTTGGGGATCACCAGATAGCGCGGATGGTGCAAGGTCAGCCCATGCCGCTCCTCCCAGGTCGGCACCTGGGCATAGCGGGCATAGATGCCGAAGCGCGGATTGCGGGACGAGAACCAGGGCACCGGCGCCACCACGCGGCTGACCACACGCCCGCTGGCGAGCAGGTGGCGCAGCCGGTTCTCGACGAATACGCCGTGGTTGGGCTGGGCGCTGTTGGGATAGAGGGTGCTGAAGGTGACAAGCCGTATCTGCTTCGCAGTGCGCGCCACGCTACCCTCGTTTTTGTCGTGCGGTCATCGGGAGGAAACGCCTTGGCGCCTGGATTGCCAAGGCAATTTATGCCGCACATCCAGCCAGACCAGCGGAATCTCCGCGTTGGCGAGGCTGCGCTTATAGCGCGCCTCTCCGCCGAGGAAGTCGTAGCGCCGCATGCCGGCCTGGGCGTAGTGGCGGATCGCCATCAGATGGCAGACCAGGCCAGGGCGAAGACTGTCCGCATCCGGGCCGAAATCGAATCCGCTCTGATAGGCGGCGACCCAACCGTCATGGACGAAATTATAGAGATAGCCGGCGACGCGATCCCCGGCGCTGACCCGGATCAGGTCCACCGACTGGCGGTCCGAGGCCCGCGTCAGCAGCGCATGATGGAAGCGGCCGAAGAACGGTTCGGCAAAGGCCCCCGGCTTGCCGCGGCCGGTCCAGTAAGCCTGATGGAGCTCGGCCAGGGCATCGAGGTAGCCATCGGCCTGATCCGACGTGGCGATGCCGAATGTCAGGGGGCCGATCTCTTCCCAGGCGCGCAGTGATCGGCGCAGCTGCTGGCGGGTATTGGCGCTGAAACCGTCGAACGGGTCGGCGTCCGGTGACAGGTCCAGATACGGGGCAGGGCGCCTGGCACGGATTCTGGCGATGCGGCCGGCGGGGAATGCGGCGGCTTCGGCCGTTCCGCTGATCACCCATTTCGCGTTGCCGAATCTCTCGGCTACCGCGGACCAGCACAGCGCGGCCAGATCGCCCGCTTCGTTCCGGTCCAGCGCCAGGCCGTTATGCTCGATGAAGATCGAATCCAGGTCCGCCCTGCCGCTCTCGCCCAGCAGGATCGGCCGCGACAAGCCGGCGCGCGGACCGCGATTGAACAGGGCCAGACCGACGATAGTGTCGCCACGCCGGGCGGTGAGCAGCCAGGGTTCGGCGAAGCGTTCCCCGGCCAGGCAGCCGGTCCAGGCCCAGGATTGGAAGAAGGAGCAGGCCGCTCGCTGCTCCAGGTCGCGCCAGAGGGGCGCCAGGGCGGCGAAATCCGTGACCGGTGCTATGTCGATGACCGGCGGCGCTGCCGCCATCAGTGCCCGAGCATATGCTTGAAGCCCGCGATCGCCGCGCCCATTCCGGACCCGATCGCGCCGTCGGTGACGATCGGGCTGGCGAGCAGGGCGACGAAGGCGACGGAAGCGGCGGTGACGGCGGCCATCCGCACCGGCTGGCCGCGCCGGGCGGCTGGCTCGCTGTCGGGAATGACGAAGATCGGCACATCCTGGCGGAAGGGCAGGCCGAGCAGGATCAGGATGAGGCTGACGATCGAGAAGAACACCCAGCCATAGATCAGATGGTCGGCGATCGCGGCTTCGGCATTGCCCAGGATATAGCCATAGACGACGATGCCCATCACCCGCATGCCGTTGGCGATGATCGGCACGATGATCGAAACGACGATGAAGGCGGCCCGCCGCTGCCACGACCGATACATGGTGTAGCCATAGAGCGTGCCCAGCGCGACCGATGCGATCAGGAAGCGCAGGCCGGCGCAGGCCTCCGCGACGGTGAAGCGCGCCCCCGGCACCTCGATGTCCAGTCCGTTGGAAAAGACCGGGATGCCCAGCAGTTCGACGCCACGCACGGCGAAACGGGCCGCGAACTCCTGCATCGGCAAGGTCAGGAAGGCGCCCGACGGCACGAGGAAATAGAGATAGAGAATGGCGAAGGCGGAAATCCTCCAGACGCTCAGGCCGAGCACCGCGGCGACGAAGATCTGGAATAGGGTCATGGCCATCAGCTCGCGGCCTTCCAGGATCTGGGCCTCGGCGGCGAACAGCCACACCAGCCCGGCCGGGATCATCGCCAGCAGTGCCCAGGGATTGGGATGCGGCGAGCTCGCCGCCAGCGCCCTGCGCCGTTCCCAGATCAGATAGGCGGAGATCGGGATGATCAGGAAGCAGTGGTTATAGGCGGTGGACTCGTCCCATACCTCGACCGCGCGCACCACCTCGATATGGAACGCGAACCCGAAAGCGAGCGCGCCCGCCGCCAGCATGGCGACGGTGATATGCCAAAGGCGCTGAAGGGAGATTTCGGATTCGACCGCGGGCATCGACAGCGTACTCATGCCGCGCCCTGAAACATTGTGCCGTTCATGACGCCGCGCACTGTAACAGCATCGTGGTGCGCCGTCTTCTCAGCCAAGGTTCTTCACCACCATCGGCCCGATCAGATTGGCGACCGGCAGCGGCAGCCGCTTCCAGGTTTCGATCATCAGCCGGTATTTGGGGTTCAGCGGATTGACGTCGGGGATCGTGTCGCCGACCCGCAGCTTGAACTCATAGGACAGCGGCGTCGGCGTGAAGCCCCAGTTCTTTTTGAAGCTGTAGGCGCCGGTGCCTTCCTTGCTGCGGCCGAAATCGAAGACGCGGCAGCCTTTGTCGGCGGCCCGCTTCATCACCTCCCAATACATGATGTCATTGCCGGCCCGGGTGCGCGCCGCCGGGGTGCCGCCGCCGTAATAGGGCAACACCTGGTCGCGGAAATAGAAACTCAGCACCGCGGCGATCGGCATGCCTTTGTCCTCGACCACCAGGATATCGGCATCCTCGCCAAACTCTTCGCACAGCAGACGGAAGTATTTGCCGGAGAAAACCGGCGTGCCGAGGTTGCGCACGCTCTCGCCATAGACCCGGTGCAAGGTCTGCCAATCATGGCCGACGCGGACCGTCAGCTCATTGGCGATGCCCTTGCGCACCACGGCGCGCTGCTTGCGCGGGATGGCGTTGAGATTCTTCTCGTGGTCGGCGCAGATGTCGCGGCGGAAGGTGACGTAAAGCCCCTCCTTGGTGACGAAGCCCGGCGTGCTCGCGACTTCGGAGCGGAATTCCAGGTGGTCCGCCCCGGTGGCCGCCAGCAGCCCGGTGGCGTAATTGACCAGCGCCACACGGCTTTCTTCGTCTATGGCGACCGGCCCGCCATAAACCTGGAAGGCGTTGGAAACCAAGGAATGGCCGAACAGGCGGGAGCGGATCTCGGTCAGCGGCAGCACGCCGGTGATCTTGCCCTTGCGTTCCGTGTAGGCGAAATGCGTCCTATGGCCGAAGGCCTTCTCGATCACCGGCTTCCAGCCCGACCGGTGGCAGAATGTGCCGCCCGGCGTGCCGGTGACGAACGCGTCCCAGCGCGCGCGGTCGCCATCGGCCATCTGTTTGACGATGACGCCGGTCATGCGCCGAGGAAGACGCGATCCATCCGGTCCCAGGCGAAATCCTTCAGCAGCCGTTTCAGCCGCCCTTCCATCCGCCCCAGATTGGTGTAGTGGCGAAAGCGCGACTTGGCGCTGATATTCTCCTGCCGGGGCTGGTCCGGGTCGATTTCCCAGGGGTGGAAATAGAAGATGCAGGGCTGCCGGTCATGGCTGTTCACCCGGCTCATATTCATCCGCGACAGCCAGTAGGGCAGCAGCCGGAAATAGCCGCCGCCGGAGCAGGGGAAGTTGCGGCCGAAATACCGCGCCGTGGTCATCGGCGCCTCCAGGATCGGCAGCCCGCCCGGATGGAACGGTACGCGCGACGCGCCGGTATCGCCGTAGAGGTCGTGCTTCACAGGATAGAGGCTGGAGCTGTAGCGGTAGCCCTCGTCGTTCAGCACGTCGAAGGCCCAATAGTTCTTCGGGCCGATCGAGAAGGTCGCGGCGCGATAGCCGATGACCTCGACGCCGCCGATATCCTCAAGCAGTTTCTTGGTTCTGCGTATATCGGCGCGGAACGCGGCCTCGTCCTGGGAGTCGGCACGGGTGTGGTTCCAGCCGTGGCTGGCCAGCTCATGGCCCCCGGCGACGATCCGGCGGATCAGGGCCGGATAGCGTTCGGCGACCCATCCCAGGGTGAAGAAGGTGGCTTTGACGCCGGCCGCGCCGAAAATCTCCAGCAGCCTGTCGACATTGCGCTCGACCCGGCACGGCAACCGATCCCAGTCGTCCCGGTCGATCGTGCCGGCGAAGGCCTGGACCTGGAAATAGTCCTCGACGTCCACCGACATGGCGTTGAGCAGAGGGGCGTTCAGAGGTAAACCCCCCTCGGCCGCCCGGCCGGTGGGGCTTGGGGCCGCCGGTTCGGGAACGGTCTGGCGGGCCGCCATGGTCATTGGCTGTCTTTATCCAGCGAGGCTGCGATCAGGGCCAGCGCGCGCTTGATCGCCTGGTCGTTGCGGTCGAGCTTCTGCTCGATCTTGGACAGGCGGGCATCGAGCTCATCGCCGCCGCCGGCGGCCGCGCCCTTGTTGTCGGCGAGCGAAGAGGCGGGGGTCGCCGCCGTGACGTCGCCCAGCTCCGTCTTCAGTTCGTCGGCCACCTGAACGACTGTCTGCTCGTCGACCAGATGGGTTTCCTCAAGGAATCCGAACAGCATCAGGCGCGAGCACAGCGCATTGATCTTGCGCGGCACGCCGCCGGTCTCGCGATAGATTTGCCAGAAGGCGCCGTCGGTGAAACGGGGGTCGTTCTGCCAGCCGACAAGGCTCAGCCGGTGCTCGATATAGGCGCGTGTGTCGGTTTCGGTCAGCGGCCCCAGGTGGAAGGAAGCCAGCACGCGCTGCCGCAGCTGCTCCAGCTCCGGCAGGCCCATGATGCCGCGGAACTGCGGCTGACC
>DATBAZ010000258.1:0-9835 GCA_036271255.1 Alphaproteobacteria bacterium | reverse complement strand
GGCTTTTTCGGGTCGGCGATGATCAGCCGGTTGGTGGAGACGCTGAGGTCCGCAACCCGGTCCATCTCCTCGGACGGATCTGTCTTCCAGAAATGCTGCTCCGCGAGCGTGGCGCCGGCCGGCAGCAGCGATTGTATGGTGACCCTCTGTCCGCCTTTGACCGCGGTGGCGGTGTTGCCGGTGATCGTCGGCGCGGCGACCAGGTCGAGGTTGAGCTGCTTGCCGCGGGCGGCATGGCCGGTGGTGGCGCGGTCATAGACCACGACATAATCCGGGTTCAGCCACACGATGGAACGGGCCGCCTTCTTCACATCCATCGCGGCATTCGCGGCGGTGTAGAAATCCGGATGGTTGTAGAGATTTGTGCTGTCGGTCAGCGAATAGGCCCAATTGTCGTTGACCGAGGTCAAAAGGCTGGCGTCGCCGTCATTGCCGTCATTGTTCCACTGGCTGCCGTATTTATCGGTTTCGAAGTAAAGGCTATCGGCGTCGATGTCGCCCGGGTGGTTATTCTCGATGCCCAGGATGTTGTGATACAGCGACGTATAGCCCAACCCGTCATTGGCGTAATTGTCCCACTGCTTTATCAGCCATTGCCCCTTACGGTAGAGCTCGAACTGGCCGCAATCGCCGCTCTGGTGGTTGATCGATTCCCAGCTGCAGCGATAGGTGAACCAGGTCGACTTGGCGCTCCAATCGGTACGCGCCAGGATACGGCCGATCGAGGGCATCACGAACTTGGTCGGCAAGGATGGCCGCGGATCGGCCAGCTTTCCCGCCTTCGGGTCGAACAGCAGAAAATAGAGGATCGAGTCGGTGGCGTAGGAATTGCCCCAGACGCCGCTGCCGGCTCGCTCATAAACCTGGGCCGGTCCGCCCTGTGGAATGTTGAGCGCGCTCCAGCGCGCCTTTTCCAGCCGCACCTTGTTGTTGGTCCGCTCGTCGGCAAGGCCGATCGACGCGGCCAGGGTCAGCGCTGAATCCGGCTCGGCGAAGCTGCGCAGCATGTCGCCATAGGCGGCGATCTGGTACAGCTGGCCCAGATAGCCGACATGGTCGGACGCCGGCGGCTTATACGGGATCGGCGCGGCATTGCTGAGGAAGCCGTCGATCGCCTTGTCCCAATAGGTGCTCGAGAACAGCCCGGCCTGCGGCCCATAGGTCTTGGTGTCGTCGTATCCGGCGGTACGCATCGCCAGCAGGGTCTCGCTCAGGAAGCCCAGCGATTCGCCATAGAGCGAACCTTCGACCGGCAGGCCGCCCGAGGCGATGCCGAGGCTGACATTGGGTGCGGTGACCTTCAGCGTCTTCCGCACGGTCGCCTCGTCCTCGAACAGGCTGTAGGTCTGGTACAGCCAGGCTCCCGACATGTCCTTGAAATAGCTGCGCAGCGTATTGCCCAGCCTGTCCGCGGACTGGCCGGGATTGTCGGCCGGGTCGTCGGCGGCGTCGATCGACATCGACATCAGCGCCAGCGCGCGCAGATGGCCGAGGAAATAGTTGTTCGCGGCCCAGCGCAGCTGAATCTGCGCCGCCTGCTGGTTGTACCTGGTCATCGTCCCGTCGATGCCCAGCAGCTTCTGGCTGTTATAGACGCCGACCGGCTGCGGATGCTCGTTGCCCGCTGTCGACACGGTCAGCAGATGGTTGGTCCATTGCTTGAACACGGTGCGGATCGTCGTCTTGTCGTCGCCGGACAGGCTCGGATAGATCCAGTCGACGGTCAGCGGCCAGGCCTCGCCCCAGTAATTGGCGCGGTTATAGGCGGAGAATGACGGGTCGCGGAACGGCTTGTTGTCGGCGAGACCGGCGACCGCCTGGTTCATCGCCCACATCAGCATCACATGCGAGCGCTTGGCCCATTGTGTGCGGTTGGCCGCGTTCGGATCGACCAGCGACATGAAGGCGAAGAATTCGGCGTAGGCCTCGGTGGCTTCCTGAATGTAGTTTGACGACCCGTCGTCGAGCCAGCATGTGTCGGGCTTGGACGAATCGGTGCAGTTGGGCTTGCCGGCGGCCCAGTTCCACTTGGCGTCGACATCGTCGCGCGCGATCTGGGCGGCGACGGCAAGGCCGTTCTTATACATCGGGTTGGAATTGACCGCCCAGCCGCGAAGCTTCGGCAGGTCGGCGGACGTGATCCACATGCGGGGGTGCGTGGCCAGCGGGTCAGCGTTCGCGGCCACGGCGGCTGCCAGCAGGCCGGCGGCGATGGCCGCGGCGCTCGCCGCGCGGATCAGCAGGCGGCGGAGGCGGGGTTCGGGCGGGCGATGTTGGTGTAGATCGGGCGTGCTCATTTCATCCCTCTTATGAAAATACAAATCGCGGCGCGGCAGTGCACCGGCGGCGTTCGATTGGATGTTGCGGTCCTGCGTGAGCGGTTTCGGTCCCTGGTCACGATTCCTTACGTGCCGCTCATACGGCGCACGATGGCCGCGCGGATCGCGGTTGTCCTTGCCGCGACGCTGAATAGTTCCTGAGTTTTTCCTGAAATTGGCGGTTTTCCGGGCTTTTTCGCCGTTTATAGCTAGCCGCCCGGCATAGTGATCGTCACGGTGGTGCCCACGCCCACCGTGCTGGCGATGCGGAAACGCCCGCCCAGCCGTTCGACCAGCTGACGGCTGAGCGGCAGGCCGAGGCCGCTGCCTTCCTGGGAGACCAACGGCCGGCCGACCTGGACGAAGGGCAGCAGCGCCCGCTCCAGATCGTCGGGCGTCATGCCGACGCCGGTATCGGCCACTTCGAAGAACACACCGTCGCGGATGCCGGCCGAGAGCGTCACGCTGCCGCCCTCTGGCGTGAATTTGACAGCATTGGTCAGCACGTTGATCAGCGCCTGCTTCAGCCGGACCTCGTCGGTCTGGATGGTGATCTCCTTCAGCACCGGGTCGATATCGGTATTGAAGGTCAGGCCCTTGGTCAGCGCGCGCTGGGAGATCAGCTTGGAGGCGAAGCGGGTGATATCGAGCGGGTCAACCGGGTCGATGCTCAAGGTCAACTCGCCGGCTTCGATCTTGGCGATGTCCAGCACCTCGTTGACGATATTGAGCAGGTGCGCGGCGGCCGAGTGGATGTCGCCCTGGTATTCCGTGTATTTGGGGTTGCCGAGCGGCCCGTACGCTTGCGAAAGCATGACGTCGGAGAAGCCGAGAATGGCGTTCAGCGGCGTCCGCAGCTCATGGCTCATATGGGCCAGGAATTCGGATTTCGCCGCGCCCTCGCGCTTCAGAGCCAAGTGGGCCTCGGCCAGATGGTCGGCCATCTCGAGCTTCTCGTGCCGGGCGATCAGGCCGCCCATCGTCGAACGGTAGAATTCGCGGATGATGATCAGGTAGTTGGCGACCAGCACCACCTCGACGAAGGTGATCGAATAGCCGATCGCGCCGCCCCGGATCAGCCCGGCGACCCCGAACATCGTCATCGCCGGCACGACGAAGCTCAGCGCCGCCGGCGGGTGGCCGGGATAGGAGCAGACTGCGCCGGCGCCTTGGGCATCGACGGCCAGCACCGCGATCGCCATCAGCAGCGGGTCGTCCGACAGCATCAGCACCGCGGCGGTCGTGCCCCACCAGATGCCGAAGGGCAGAAAGCCGAAGGTGAAGCGGAACGCCCACTGTGACGGCGAGCGCCTGTCCGGCGCGCGCTGATAGCTCAACCAATCGAGGGTTCGCAGGCCACAGATCAACAGCGCCACGGCCATCCAGACGAGCGGCAGCCAGCTGTGCCAGACGACTGCCAACACGCTGCCGGCCACGGTCGAGGTCAGGATCGAGGTGCCGATCCGAAATGACTTCGGATAAAGCTCGCCGACGATCTCCGCCTGAACGGCCGCCGGAACGCCGGCGCTGCTGACAAACCGCTTCAGCCGCTCGATCATGGGATGGTCGATGGTAGATCCGTAACTAGCCAGGGCGGTGCTCCGATCAGCGTCCGCGATTGGGGTCATTGATTGCCCGTTCTCTATCACCCGACGGATGACCCCGGCCAGGTCGCAACGAACACAGGCCTCGGGATCACTCATCCGTCAAAATTTACGCAAACTGACAAGATTTGGATTTAAGATTTAGGAAAATTGTCTGAAGATTTCCCCGGGCTGTCGAGGATGCGCCGCATGAACAGCGTGTCTGCCACGGGCGTCTCGTAATAAGACTCAGCAATTTCAAAGCCGAGGCTGCGATAGAGCGCCTGTGCGCTCGTCTGGGACGGCAGGCTGTCCAGGCGCATTTCGCGATAGCCGGCGCGCTCGGCCACGCCGATCAGGGCCTCGATCAGCGCTCTCCCAAGCCCGTGTCCACGCGCCAGGGGAGAGACATAAAGCCGTTTCATCTCGCAGCAGCCGGCGGGTTCGACAGGGCGGAGCGCGATGCAGCCGATCGGCAGCCCATCGGGCGCGCGGGCCAGCAGCAGCTCGCCGGTGGGCGGCGCATATTGGCCGGGCATTGCAGCCAATTCGGCATCGAAGCCCTGATAGGACAGGTCGACCTCCAGCGACGCGGCGTAGGCGATGAACAGCGCAACCGCCGCCGCCAGATCGTCCGCCGCCCTCACGGGCACAATTTCAAAGAAGGACCGTTGGTGCATGCGAGGTACCTCTATCATGACTGAACCGACCGACACGCTCTTCATCGTCACCGGCGGCCCCGGCTCGGGCAAGACCACCTTGCTCGCCGCCCTGTCCGAGGCCGGCTTCACGACCTCGCTCGAAGCCGGACGGGCGATCATACAGGATCAGTCGGCGATCGGCGGCACCGCGCTCCCCTGGGACGATCGCGCCGCATTCGCCGAGTTGATGCTGTGCTGGGAGATGCGGTCCTATCGCGAGATGCTGGCGCACACCGGGCGCCCGGTCTTTTTCGACCGCGGCGTGCCGGACGTCGCTGCCTATCTGAGGCTCTGCGGTCTTGCCGTGCCCGATCCTATCGATCGGGCGGCGAAGCTGCTGCGCTACAACCGCCGCGTCTTCATCGCCCCGCCCTGGCCGGAAATCTTCCGCCAGGATGCCGAGCGCAAGCAGAGCTTCGCGGAGGCCGCCGCCACCTACCAGGCGCTGGTCGCCACCTATCAGGACTATGGCTACGAGTTGGTCTCGCTGCCGCTGGGCTCCGTTGCCGAACGGCTGGATGCGGTGCGTGCCGTAACGGGGTGACATCCGGAACCCTGCCCAAAGCGTAAAACCTTGAGGTTGCTGCAAAAGGGGCTGGCGATGTTGAGATACGCGACGGGACTGAGCTTGGCGCTGTGCGCGCTGAATGCGGCCGCCAATCCTGCCGTTACGGTTTCGGTCGACGTCAATGCGAACCGCCATGCGATCGATCCCCGCATCTACGGCGTGAACTTCGGCACGCCTGCCGACCTCAAGGCGCTGAACGCGCCGCTCAACCGCTCGGGCGGCAATACGACCACCACCTACAACTGGCTCCAGAACGCCTCGAACCACGATTTCGACTATTTCTTCGAAAGCCTGCCGGACGACAACAGCGCTGTCGCCGGCGAATCCGCCGACACGTTCGTGCGTCAGTCCAAGGGGCAGAAGGCCGAGCCGCTGCTGACCGTGCCGATGATCGGCTGGGTCGCCAATCTGGCGCCGGGGCGGGGCAAGGCGGCGAGCTTTTCCGTGACCAAATACGGTGCGCAATGCAACGTCGACCCTTACGACACCGATGCCGGCAACGGCATCATGGCCGACTGCAGTACCGATATCACCGGCAACGATCCTCACGATGCGTATGTCGCGGACAGCCCCGACAAGGAGAAGGCCTGGATCCATCACCTGATCGGCAAATGGGGCAAATCGGCGGCCGGCGGTGTGCACTACTACCTGATGGATAACGAACCCTCCATCTGGTACTCGACCCACCGCGACATCCATCCCCAAGGCCCGCACGGCGCCGAGATACGGGACGACGTGATCGCCACCTCGGCGATGATCAAGGCGCTGGATCCCCATGCCCTGATCGCCGCGCCCGAGGAATGGGGCTGGTACGGCTATCAATATGACGGTTACGACCAGCAATACGCCGCCGCCAATGGCTATTGCTGCTACCCCGACCGCAAGGGCGTGCAGAAGAACGTGCCCTACATCCCCTGGCTGCTGGCCGAGTGGAAAAAGGCTGGGCACCCGATCGACATACTGAGCGTCCACTTCTACCCGCAGGGCAACGAGTACAGCGACGACAATACGACCGCGACCCAGCAGCTGCGCAACCGCTCGACCCGGCAGCTGTGGGACCCGAAATATGTTTCGGAAAGCTATATCGACGCGCCGGTGAACCTGATCCCGGTGCTGAAGGGCTGGGTCAATAAATATTACTATGCCGGCACGCCGGTGGCGGTGACCGAGTACAACTGGGGCGACGAGGGCAAGATCAACGGCGGCACCACCCAGGCCGACATCTACGGCATCTTCGGCCGCGAAGGGCTGGACATGGCGACGCGCTGGACGGTGCCCGCCGCCGGCACGCCGACCTTCAAGGCGATGCAGATGTATCGCAACTATGACGGCAAGGATTCCGGCTTCGGCAATATCAGCGTCAAAGCGGCGGCGCCCAACCCGGACCGGCTGTCGGCCTTCGCCGCCCAACGCACGAGCGGCGCGCTGACGGTGATGGTGATCAACAAGATTCCGGGCGCCACTCCAGTGACCCTCAATCTCGGTCATTTCACCGCCGCCGGCACGGCCGCTTCCTATCAGCTGACCTCGGCCAACACGATCAAGCACCTCGCCAATGTGAAATGGTCCGGCGGCAAGCTGAAGGCCACCGTGCCGTCGCAAAGCATCACGCTGTTCGTTTTGCCGAAATAAGGCGTGAACGATCCGTTCACTTCTTTCTTTGAACTATGCGAAGCTCCCGCTATAAGCAGAATATGAACAGCCAGTCAGTTTTTAAAGACCGGCGAAATGCTCGGGAGGGGAAGCATGCGCTACAGGACTGTCCTTTTGGCTTGCGCGGCACTTGCGCTGCTGGCGGCCAACCATACGACGGCAGAGCCGGCGAAGGCGGAGAAATTCCAGGAGGCGGGCAAGGATTGGCCGCTGCATGGCGGCTCGTGGAGCAACACCCGCTATTCCACCCTGGCGCAGATCAACGCCGGCAACGTCAAGACGCTGGGCGCGGCCTGGGATTACGATCTCGGCGCCGAGGTCTCGCATGGGCCACCGGTGATCGCCGACGGCATGATGTTCATCGCGGCGGCGGGCGGCCATATCACCGCCCTGGACCCTACGACCGGCGCGGTCAAATGGAGCTACCTGCCTGACGGCCCCGGCGTCGATGCGCGCAATCGCGGCCTCGCGGTCGGCGGCGGAAAGGTCTATTTCGGACTGACCGACGGCAGCGTCTCGGCAATCGACGAGAAGACCGGCCAGAAGGCCTGGACCACCTATATCGGCGACGGGCCGGCGCGCTTCGGCATGTTCGTCTCGGCCGCGCCGACCTATGCCGACGGCAAAGTGCTGATCGGCCTGGCTTCCGGCGATGCCGGCATCAAGGGCCGCTTCGTCGCGCTCGACGCCAAGACCGGCAAGCTGGTCTGGCAGTTCAACACCATTCCGCTGCCGGGCGAGGCCGGGCACGATACCTGGCCGGCCGACAGCGATGCCTGGACCCATGGCGGTGCCGGCGTGTGGATGATCCCCTCGGTCGATCCCAAGCTCGGCATCGTCTATTTCGGCACCTCCAATGCCTCGCCCCAATATGGCGGCGAGGTGCGGCCGGGCGACAATCTGTACACCACCACCGCGCTGGCGCTGGACCTCAAGACCGGCAAGCAGAAATGGCACTTCCAGGTGCTGCATCACGACATCTGGGAGGGCGACCTCGGCACGCCACTGGTGCTGTTCGACCAGACGTTCGGCGGCAAGGTCCGCAAGGCGGTGGGCATCCTGCGCACCGACGGCGAGATGTTCATCCTCGACCGCGGCACCGGCCAGCCGCTGATCCCGGTCGAGGAACGGCCGATGAAGCAGGATCCGCGCCTGGCGACCGCACCGACCCAGCCTTATTCGGTGGGCGTCGACAAGGTCGGCCCCAACTGCGTAGAGCCCGACCTGATTCCGGCCGGGTTCAAGCCTGCCTGCTATTGGGACCCGGTGAATTACGACACGCCGAACCTGGTCTTCCCGACCACGACCCGCTTCGCGCCGATGTCCTATAGCCCGCGCACCGGCCTCATCTATATTTCCGGCATGTCGGGCGGCCATTGGATCCGCCGCGGCGAGGACCCGTATTTCTTCACCCTGCCCAGCGTGCCGGGGATGAAGAGCTACGGCATCCTGGCGGCGATGGAGCCGCGCACCGGCAAGATCGTCTGGCAGAGGAAGACGACCTATCCCATCGCCTTCGGCAGCGGCACCACCGCGACGGCGGGCGATCTGCTGTTCCATGGCGAAATCGACGGCGAGGTCGAGGCCTTCGACGCAAAGACCGGCGACATGCTGTGGCAGTTCCAGACCGGCGGCATGGCGACCGCGCCGGCCGTGGTCTATGAGGCGGGCGGCAAGGAGTATGTCGCCATCGCCGCGACCAACAAGATCTGGAGCTTCACGCTGGGCGGCACGGTGGCCCCGGCGAAGGCGGCCGCTGCGATCCCGACCGAGAGCGAGTTCGCCGGCCGCGTCGTCTCGACCGACAAGGTGGCAATGTCCGCTGAAATCCAGTCCCTGGGTGTGATCAAGCCGGCGAAGTACAAGGACGAGTATGTCTTCCAGCCGATGCGCATCAAGGTGAAGGCCGGCACGACCGTCACCTGGACCAATGACGGCAAGGAGGCCCACTCGGCCACCGCTCAGGACGGTTCCTGGACGACCGGCGAGGTGGCGCCCGGGAAGACCGGAACGGTCAAGTTCGATAGACCCGGCAAATACACCTATATCTGCAAGGACCACCCCTGGAGCTATGGCGAGATCACGGTCGAGTAATCCTCGGCGGTGACTGCCCGCCACGGATTGGTCACAGGTTTGAGGCCCGATTCCACTAAACCCGGCTGCGCAATCGCGGTAGGATTCCCTCAATCAAGGAGGGATATGATGCTCGACGATATCGACTTATCCGAGCTGCTCAGGGCCGTTGAACAGGTGCGGGAAATCTACCGTACGCCGTTGCCGCGCCCTTCGAGCGTCCGGCCGGCGCCACGGCATGGCGGGGAATTTTTTGAAGCCAAGCGGCCCTTTCGATCCGGGGACTGACCGCGCGGTTGTTTTGAAAGTCTCGTGATACTGGACAGAGCATAGCGACAGAGCCTTCAGCCCGTGCGCCGGATCGCACGGGCTGAATTTTTATGTGCGGCCCAGGGTGTTTCGCTTTTCCGCATCGGCCAATAGACTGCGGCCATGCCCGATTTCCCTATCCGCCGCACCGTCCGCCTGATCGGGGCGCCGACCGATATCAATTCATCCTTCCTACGCGGCCCCGCCCTGGGCCCGGCGGCGATCCGTAAAGCGCTCGTCAGCGAGCACGCCAACGGCACGGCCGAGACCGGCCAGGCTTTCGGCCTGGACGTGCTGTTCAACGACGCCGGAGACCTGCCGCTGACGGAGGATACGGCGAGCGACGACCGGCTGATCGCGGAGGCGGGGGCGCAGGCGATCGCCGCCGGTGAGATGCCGTTCTTCCTGGGCGGCGATCACGCCATCACCTTCCCCTGCGTGGCGGCGGTGGCCGCGGCCCACGGGCCGCTCGATATCCTGCATTTCGACGCCCATCCGGACATCTATGAGGCGTTCGAGGGCAATCCGCGCTCGCACGCCTCGCCCTTCGCCCGGATCATGGAGGCAGGGATCGCGCGCCGGCTGGTCCAGGTCGGTATCCGCACCTTGAACCCGCACCAGGCAGCCCAG
>DATBAZ010000257.1:0-19585 GCA_036271255.1 Alphaproteobacteria bacterium | reverse complement strand
AAAGCTGGCCCACCACATGGGCCGAGACGCTGGCCCGCCGCTCCGGATCGCGCATCACCACGATGGCTGAACGGCGGAGCGGGGCGTTGACCGGCTGAACGCTGGGTCCGGGATGGACGATGACAGTGAGCGGCGCCGGGTCGTTATCGCGTGCCACCGCCAGGGGCTGGCCGTGGGCATGGACAGGTTCCGTCTGCGCCTCGGCCCCGGCGCGGATGAAGCTTTCGAGCGACCGCGCGGTTGCGGCATCGCAGGCCGTCAACCGGCCGCTCACCACCATCAAACCGTCGCCGGCGGCAAGGATTTCCTGCCCGACCTCGTTGGTCGCCATCACCATGCCTTTTGGATCGACCAGCGCCACGCCCACCCCGATCCGGTCGATGACAGTCTGGTACACCGAGCGTTCGCGCCAGGCCTGGGCATATTGGACGAAGATGCGCAGCGCCCGCTTCAAATGCGGCGCCAGCATTTCCAGGAGCGTTCGCTGCGCAGTGCTGAAATCCGCCCCACCCCACAAGCCGAAGGCGAAGGCGATGCCCGGCGCAATCTCGGCCGAGAAGCTCAACACCCCGGCCTGTGTCCCGAAAGGTGCGGAGAGATCGGCGATGCGCTCGTCATGGTCGCCGGCAAACACGGCGGTCGAGGAAAAGCTGTCGATCTCGTCCTGGATCTTGGGATCGACGCCGGGCGAAAACAGCCGCAGCCGCTCGGGATGACCCAGGCTGCGCGTCTCTATCAGGATCGAGGCGGCATTGACGCCGAACAGGCCCGTGACCGCGCCCAGGAACGTGGTCCAGCCCGGCGTCTCGACGATGCCGTCATAGATCGCCTCGACCAGGGCGTCGGTCGTGATTCCTTCCCGCTTCATGCAAATGCATCATGCGGCGATCCGCAAAGCGGGCATAGTAGGGTCAGCAATAAGCAGTCCCTTGGGGGGAAGTTCCATGTCCGATCTGGTCGACAGCCTGAAGAACGATCCGCAATCCTTCGTCCATGCCCATTACAACGAGGGCTTTTCGCTGCGGCGGGAAGAGCGGGACGCGATCGCGATCGCGGGCCTGCGCAAACGCTTTGGGCAGCTGGCCCCGGCGCTGCCGGCGCTGGGCAAGCTGGCGGCCGACCAGGGCATCCATGAGATCAACTCCATCGATGACGCCGCGCCACTGCTGTTCCCGCACACGGTCTATAAGTCGTATCCGCTGTCTTTCCTGGAAAAGGGCCAATTCGACCGGCTGACCAAGTGGCTCTCCGGCCTCACCACGGTCGACCTCAAGGGCGTCGACCTCAGCGGCGTGGACAGCATCGACGCGTGGATCGCGCGGATCGAGACCGCGACAGACATCAACCTGATCCACACGTTCGGCACCACCGGCAAGCTGTCCTTCCTGCCGCGCACCAAGACCCAGACGGCGCTGACCGCGACGATCAACGCCCACTGCATCCGCGACTGGGCCGGTTACAAGTCCGGGCCGGATATCCTTGAGAACCATGTGCCGCTGATCTCCCCCTCCTACCGCCATGGCGGCAGCGCGATCATCCGGGGAATGAACTTCATGGCCGTCAATTATGCCGGCGGCTACGACAATGCGCTCTTCCTTTATCCCGATGCCTATTTCAGCGCCGACGTGATCTCGCTGGCCGGGCGTATGCGCGCGGCGGAAGCAAGAGGCGAGGCGGGCCAGGTGAACATTCCGCCGTCGCTGATCGCCCGGCGCGATGAGTTCGCCGCGCGCGAACAGGGCCGCACCGCCGACATGGACCGTTTCTTCGAGGAAGCGCGCAGCCGCTTCGGCGGGCAGGATGTGTTCCTGTTCGCCGTGTGGCCGATCCTGTTCGAATGGGCCGAGGAAGGTTTGAAGCGCGGGATGAAGGGCGTGTTCGGCAAGAACTCGATCCTCACCACCGGCGGCGGCAGCAAGGGCAAGGTGCTGCCGCCGGACTTCAAGAAGACGATCTTCGAATTCCTCGGCTTCGAACGTCATTTCGAGTTCTTCGGCATGAGCGAACTGATGTGCAGCGCGCCGCGCTGCGAGCATGACCGCTTCCACTTCCCGCCGGTGATCGTGCCCTATGTGCTGGATCCCGCCACCGGCCAGCCGCTGCCGCGCCAGGGCAAACAGACCGGACGGCTGGCGCTGATGGACCTGCTGCCCGAAAGCTATTGGGGCGGGCTGGTCTCGGGCGACGAGGTGACGATGGGTGGCTTCGACGACACCTGCGCGTGCGGCCGCACCGGGCCGTATCTCGAGGCCACCATCCGCCGCTTCAGCGAGGCTCAGGGCGGTGATGACAAGATCAACTGCGCCGGCGCCCCCGAGGCGCACGACAAGGCGATGGACTTCCTGGTCGGGAGGACACAATGAGCTTCACAGTCCCGTTGCTCCTTCGGGGGCAAATCATCGACGAGGCCACGGTCGAATTCGGCGGAAGGCGCGGCGGCGTCGCCTTCCGTGCGCCGGACCTGTCGAAATATCTGAACGAGTTGACCTTGAACTCGCCCTCAAAGATGGGCGACCTCTATGCGATCAGCCTGGAAGAGATCTTCGACTTTTTGGCCAAGCTGGGCGAGCGGCTGCACCCGGCGGACAACAAGCATCTGCAGGAATCGTTCGAACTGTCGCGCGCCACGTCCGGCCTGTCGGACAGCATCCTGCGGCACCACTATGACGGCATTCCGAACTACTTCCGCAAGGAGGCGACGCGCGACATCGCCGAGCGGCTGGTCGGCATCGACTATCTGGAGGGTTGGGTCGAGCAGCCGCAGACCGTCCAGCGCAACACGCGGCTTTCGATCCGCGCGATGGGCGCGCGGGCGGTGCATATCATCGCCGGCAATGTGCCGGTGGTGGGCGTGACGACGGTGATCCGCAATGCCATCACCCGTTCCGACGCGATCATCAAGACGCCATCGAACGACCCGCTGACCACCGCGGCCGTCGTCCGCACCATGATCGAGATGGACCCGGACCATCCGGTGACCCGCCATGTCTCGGTCGCCTATTGGAAGGGCGGCGATACTCCGGTCGAGGAATATCTCTACGACCCGCGCCGGATCGAGAAGATCATCGCCTGGGGCGGCTTTGCCGGGATCAAGCACCTGACCCAGTATCTCCAGCCCGGGCTGGACCTGATCACGCTGGACCCCAAACACAGCGCCACCATCATCGGGCCCGAAGCTTTCGCCGACGACGCCACGTTGGACTCCATCGCCAAGCGCCTCGCGCTCGATGTCGGCGTGCTGAACCAGGAGGGCTGCGTCAATGCCCGCGTCGTCTACGTCCAGTCCGGGACCGATGAGGCCGGGATCGAGAAAGCCAACGAACTGGGCAAGCGCATGTTCGCCGCCCTGCAGGGCCTTCCCGACCACCTGTCCACCCCGCATAAGGCCTTCGATCCCGAGCTGAAGGCCGAGCTCGACGCGCTGGCCTTCGTCGAGGACGAGTTCAAACTGTATGGCGGCCGCCGCAACGAGGGCGCGGTGATCGTCTCGCAAAGCGACATGGCAGTCGATTTCGCCCGCATGCTGGCCTGCAGGGTCGCGAATATCGTCCCGATCGACGACGTCGAAACGGCGGCGCGCTCGGTCAACGCCTACACCCAGACGATCGGCATCTACCCGGAGTCTCTGAAAGTGCAGCTCCGCGACCGTCTGGCCTTCCAGGGCGCGCAACGCCTGGTCTCGCTGGGCGGCGCCGCCACTCTGATGCAGACGCCCCAGCCCCAGGACGGCATCGAACCGCTGCGCCGCTCGGTCAAATGGATCACGGACGAGACCGCTGACGGAGATTATCTGGCCGCGATGGCGACGGCCTAAGGACATTAGCCACAGATTACACAGATGATCACAGATCATGATTTTTCCGCTGCCGGGCTTTCGGCCGCCGCAGGCGGTAATGGGATTGCATCTGTGTCAATCTGTGTAATCTGTGGCTAATTCATAAAAGGCTGCCGGGAGGAAGTAATGGCTTCGGAATACGATATCGTCATTCGCGGCGGCACGGTGATCGACGGCTCCGGTGGCACTCCGTTCGCTGCAGATGTCGCTGTGAAGGACGGCAAGATCGTCGCCGTCGGCACGGTCGAAGGCGCCGGCGCGGAGGAAATCCAGGCTCAGGGCCGGCTGGTTACGCCGGGGTTCGTCGATATCCATACCCACTATGACGGCCAGATCACCTGGGAGAACCGGCTGGCGCCGTCGTCGCTGCATGGCGTCACCACGGTGCTGATGGGCAATTGCGGTGTCGGCTTCGCGCCCTGCAAGCCGGAGCATCGCGGCATGCTGGTCAAGGTGATGGAGGGTGTGGAGGACATTCCCGAGGTGGTGATGACCGAGGGCGTGCCGTGGAACTGGGAAAGCTTTCCCGAATATCTCGATGCGCTGGACAAACGCGAGGCCGATATCGATTTCGCCGCCCAGGTGGCGCACGGGCCGGTGCGGGTGAACGTCATGGGCCAGCGTGGGGCCGACCGCGAGCCGCCGACCGAGGCTGACATGGCGGAGATGAGCCGCATCGTCGCCGAGGCGGTTCGCGCCGGCGCGATCGGCGTCACCACCTCCCGCTCGATGGCCCACCGCACGGCGGCGGGTGAGCTGGCGCCGACCGTGACATCCGAGGAGCAGGAGCTGCTGGCGCTGGCCGAGGGGCTGCGCCAGGCCGGATCCGGCGTGTTCCAGATCATCCCCGGCGTGCACGAAGGGCGCGATCCGGTGCAGGAGATAGCGGTGATGCGCCGGCTGATCGAACGCTCCGGCCGGCCGCTGTCATTCTCGCTGATGCAGACCGGGCAGTTCGCCGACGCCATGAAGCTGACCCTGGAGCTGCTGTCCCAGGCCACGGCCGAGGGCGTGCCGATCAAGGCCCAGGTCTTCCCGCGCGGCGTCGGCGTGATGCTGGGGCTTGACCTGTCGTTCCACCCGTTCCGTTACAACCCGTCCTACCGCGCCATCGCGCATCTGCCGCTCGCCGGGCGTGTCAGGGCTATGCGCGATCCCGATATGCAGGCGCGGCTGCTGGCTGAACGGCCCGAGCACGAGAACCCGATCCATGTCTGGTTCGCCTCGCAGGACGCCGACCTCTACCCGCTGGGCGATCCGCCGAATTACGAGCCGAATCCGGAAGACACGGTAGGAGCACGCGCGAAACGCCTCGGCATCACCCCGCGCGAACTGGCTTACCAGATCATGGTCGAGAGCGAGGGCCAGGCGATCTTCCTGCTGCCCGCCGCCAATTTCGTCGGTGCGACCCTGGAGCCGGTCCGCCAGATGATCGAGCATCCCGATGCGCTGATCGCGCTGGGCGACGGCGGGGCGCATTATGGCATGATCTGCGATTCCAGCTTTCCGACGACACTGCTTGCCTATTGGACCCGCGACCGCTCCAAGGGCCCGCGCCTGGAACTGCCGCGCGCCATCCGCGCGCTGACCCGCGCCAATGCAGAGGCGGTCGGCCTCACCGACCGCGGTCTGATCGCGGCCGGCATGAAGGCGGATATCAACATCATCGATTACGACCGCCTCCAGCTCCACCCGCCCCGCGTGGTCGCCGACCTGCCGGCCGGCGGCAAACGCATGATCCAGGAGGCGGACGGCTATGCCGTGACGATCGTCAGCGGCGTCGTGACCTATCGCGACGGCGTGCCGACCGGGGCTTTGCCGGGACGGCTGGTGCGGGGTGGAAGCGCCGCCCGCGCCTAACCCCGCCGCGCGAAATACGGATGCTTCAGTATCCGGTACGAAGCATCCTTCGGCCCCGGCGTGCCGAACTCGGCATCGCGCGTATCCGGCCGTTCCGGCGCCCACTGCGACGGGCCGGCGGAGAGCCAGTCGACAACGATGGTGCGACGCTGAAAACGCCAGGTTTCGCCGGTTTTGCGATAATGGTCGATATAGCGCATGCCGTGCGTCAGGTCTTCCTTGCCGCCCTCCGCCAGACGCAGCCTTGTGTGGCCGCTGACATAGACCTCGCCCTCGGCGGTGGTTGCGCTGGTCAAGCAGATCATGTGGTTGTGGACCAGATGGACGCTGTTCTCGACACGGCCCATCACGGTTTCAAGCCAGTCGACATAGCCTTCAGCCGAGCCGGTATAGGCGCCGCCATGGTCGTCCTCGATCGCATCCTCGGTATAGAGCGTGCGCAGGAACGGGAAATCCTGCCGGTCTACGCCGCGCGAATACGAATGGACGAGATCGCGAATCTTCTCCTTGTCGATCAGCGTCGTTACGTCGTGGGCCTGGCCGGCTTCGCGGTCGAAAACTTCTCCATGATCTGGCATGGTCTTCCTCCCCAATATTATGAAGCCATTAATCCGCCCTGCCGGTACGGGCGTCAATCGGGAGGTACAATGAAGTTACGTTGGACGCTCACGCTTGCGGTGCTGGCCCTGTCGGGCTGCAACGGCCTGGGCATCGGCACGCGCGTCACCGATCTCGGCAATGGGCGGTACAAGATCGTCACCTCCAATGCCGACGATGTCGCCAAGGAGAACGCCGCGGCGGCGCGGGACCAGTGCCCGCACGGTTACACCCTGGTCGATAAGGGCCCGACGGCCGAAAGCCTCTATGGTTCGGTGATCCGGGGCAGCGATCTCGGCACCTACTGGACCGTCAAATGCGTCGAGCCCAAAGGGGATGCCAAGTAAGGTGACCGCCTATGTCGCCCTGCTGCGCGCAGTCAATGTCGGCGGCACAGGCAAGCTGCCGATGAGCGACCTTAAGGCGATGTGCGAGGAGGCGGGCTTCATGAAAGTCCGGACTTACATCGCCAGCGGCAACGTCGTGTTCGAGAGCGACGCGAAGGAGGCCGACGTCGCCGCCGCGCTCGACAAGAAGCTCAAAGCCTACGCCGGCAAGCCCGTCGGCGTCGCGGTCCGCACGGCTGCGGAGATGAAGGCCGTGCTGGCGGACAACCCTTTCCCGGACGCCCAGCCGAACTACACGGTCGCGATCTTCCTCGATAAACCGCCGGCGAAGGATGCGCTGGATGCCATGGTGGCGCCGGACGGCGAGGAGGCGCGGCTGGGCAAGCGGGAGATCTATGTCCACTACCCGAACGGCCAGGGGCGGTCGAAACTGAAGCTTCCGGCCGCCAAGGCCGGCACCGCGCGCAATATCAATACGGTGGCGAAGCTCGCCGAAATTGCCGGCGAGCTTTAGCCGCCGTTACCGCGTCGTGCGCCAGGCGCCGTCCTGGCCCTTGCAGGCCGTGTTGCTGACCTTCTGGGTCTGGCTGGCGAACTGTGCCGTCGCTTCGAAGTCACGGCAGGCCGGACCGCTCTGGTTTTCGGTCGTCTTGATCACCTGGAAGGTGATCGGGATGCCGGAAGCGGTTTCCCACCGCACGGTCGTACCCGTGCGCGCATGCTCCAGCGCCTCGGTGGCGCAGGCCTGGTCGGTCAGGTCGAGCCGCGCCCCGACACGGCCGCCTATTACATGCTGGACCGGGATGCCGCCCAACACCGCGCCCATCTGAAGGCCGGCCGGCTGCGCACCGGTCAGGTTGACTGCATAACGCTGCAGTTCCGGGCGGTTGCAGGTCCCACCCTCGATGCCGAGCCGCCAGGTATAAAAACCGCGGCTATTGTCCGTCGGCGTGCCGTCCGGACCTGTCGCCGGCTGGCGATATTGCTGATCAGGCGCATAGGCATCCGGTCCCGGACCGCCGGGTCCTGGCCCGTCCTCGTCCATGTCGTAAGCTGCGGGCGGCGGTCCATAGGCATAGGCCGGGTCATAGCCGTAGGCCCAGAACGGGTCGTAGAAGCCGCCATAGCCGTACCAGGGGTAGAAGCCGCCATAGAAGCCCCAGCCGCCGTGCCAGCCGTGGCCCCATCCCCCGCCGTGCCAACCGCCGCCATGCCAGCCACCGCCGCCATGGTACCCGCCGCCACCGCCATGGCCGCCACCGCCGCCGCCTGCATGACCTCCACCGCCGCCACCACCGCCGTGGCCTCCGCCGCCACCTCCGCCATGCTGGGCGAAGGCCGGCGCCGACGCCAGGCCGAGCCCCAGCGCGACAACCGCGACCGGCACCATGATTTTCAACCGTGAGACAGACGACAGGACGGACATGACAGCCACTCCAAACGGACGCCCGGATCCGCCGGGCATCCCCTATTCCGATACCCGTTATATGGTTGCAAACCTGCGGCCCGCAACGCGTTTGGAGGGAATTTTAGCCGTCTGCGTCGGCTTCGGCGAGTCGTTTGAGGCCGACCGTTCCGGGAATCATCTTCTTGGTCCAATCGCGCATCGTCCGCGCGATCTTGAGCGCGCCGGCGATGGTGACCGAATCCGAACCGTTCAGATGGGCCAGATAGGCCCAGTATTCGACAGTCTTGGCGGCCAGCACATCGGCGCCGCGCAGCACGAAGACCGGCTCGCCCGGATGGGCGCGCTTCAAGGTCGAGCTGGGAAGCGCGAACTGCTCGTCCGCCGTCTGCACATGCTCCGGCCGCCGGCCGGTCTGCGGCAGCGACTTATCAGCCCAGTTGATCAGCGCCGACTGCTGAATGCGGGCGCGCTCGATCTTGTCCTTGGCGACGCCGCGATTCTGCGCAAGCCAGATCCACCAGCCGACCACCTGGCCGGACAGCATGTCCCGGCCGCGCAGCACGAAGACCGGCTCCTTCGTGTCGGCGCCGTGGATGACCGAATTCGGGTCCGACAGCTCGTCGGCGGCCGAGGTGTAGTTGAAGCGCAGCTTCAGCTGGCCCGCGAACTCCGCAAGCTGGTCGTCCTTGTCAGCGCCGCTCTTGGATTTCGAGACGTCGGGAATCGCCAGGTCCAGCTCGGTCGCCATCGGAATTTCGGCGATCACGGGACCATAGAGATGCATGGCCTCGGCAAGGCCTTTCTGGGTCAGCGAAAACGCATTCTGTCCGCGCGGCGCGTAGGGCTGAATTTCACCCGCCGCCTGCATCTTGTGGGCAATCTCGAGAACCGCCTCCATGTCGGGCGGAACCTTCAGAATCCGCCCCAGATGAAGCGACTTCAGCAGGCCTTCCCGGGTTATTCTGGTTGGTGGAGCAGTGATCTCGTTCATGGCCGACTCGGAACCCTGTGATTGCGAGTGGAAGTGTCGAGTTTTTTTCGTCGATCGGGAAGATGGAATTGGGTTTTGCACCCGGTTTTGACCCGTCTGGATAATATTGCATTATCCAACAGTGACGGCCTGACGGGCCGTTCTTCGCAACAGGATCTCACATGGCCTCGCCATCGGACCCGGCGCGCTCATCCACGGCACGCATCCTTCTCGCCAGCCTGATCGGCACCGGGGTCGAGTTCTACGACTTCTATATCTACACCACCGCGGCCTCATTGGTGTTCGGGCCGCTGTTCTTCCCGTCCGTTTCACCGACGGCGCAGCTGATGAACGCCTATGCCAGCTTCGGCCTGGCCTTCCTCGCCCGGCCGGTCGGCGCTGCCTTCTTCGGCCATTTCGGCGACCGGATCGGGCGCAAGTCGACCCTCGTCGCTTCGCTGCTGATCATGGGCGCGTCGACCACCGCCATCGCCTTCCTGCCGACTTACCAGACCGTGGGCTGGGTGGCGCCGCTGCTGCTCTGCATCCTGCGCTTCGGCCAAGGCTTCGGCCTCGGCGGCGAGTGGGGCGGCGCGGCTTTGCTGGCGGTGGAGAACGCGCCGCCCGGGTGGCGGGCGCGCTGGGGCATGTTCCCACAACTGGGCGCCCCGGCCGGCTTCATCGCCGCCAACGGGTTGTTCTTGGCTCTGGGGCTTTGGCTGACACCGGCCCAGTTCCAGGCCTGGGGCTGGCGCCTGCCCTTCATGCTCAGCGTCGTGCTGGTATCGCTGGGGCTGTGGATTCGGCTGAAACTGACCGAGACGCCTGCCTTCGCCGCCGCTCTGGCCGAGGCACCACCGGCGCGTGTGCCGCTCGTCGAAGTGCTGCGCGACTATCCGCGCCAGACGGTGGGCGGCATCTTCGCCGTGGTCGCCTGTTTCGCCATTTTCTATCTCACCACCGCCTTTGCGCTCGGCTATGGCACCACCAAGCTCGGCTATTCCCGTACTGCGTTCCTGCAGGTGGAATTGGGGGCCATCCTGTTCCTCGCGGCGGGGATCGCCGCGGCCGGCTATTTCTCCGACAGGTTCAATCCGCGCATCGTGCTGATGACGGGCTGCGCCGGCACCATCCTCGCCGGCTTCCTGCTGGCGCCGATGCTGGGTTCGGGCTCGCTCGCCGTCATCTTTCTGTTCCTGAGCTTCGCCCTGTTCCTGATGGGCCTCGCCTATGGCCCCCTTGGCGCCTGGCTGCCCGGCCTGTTCCCGGCCCGCGTGCGCTATACCGGCGCCTCGGTCGCCTTCAATATGGGCGGCATATTGGGCGGCGCATTGGCGCCGATCCTGGCGCTGCAGCTCTCCAACATGGGCGGGCTGGTCTATGTCGGGCTCTATCTCGGCGGGGCGGCGCTGGTAAGCCTGATCGCGCTCGCGCCGCTGCGTCAGCCTGCGCCCGCACGAGCCGAGGTCCTCTGACCGGCGCGGATCGCCGCCGAGAAATCTTCACCGATCTGCGCCGTCTCCAGCCGCACGATCCGGCCCATCCGTTTCAATTCGACGAACGGTAAATCCCCCGCGAGCCTTCCCACATCGTACGCAAACGCGTCGGCATAGCCGCTGAACAGCAGCCGCCAGGAAAGCCCCAGCCGCTGATCTCGGGGCAGGCCGCGGTCGATGATACGGACGATGTTCGAGGTGCAGTTGTTGGTGACCGTATTGTAGAATTCCGGCCGCTCGGCCAGCGCAGTCGCCCTGGCCATATAGCCGCCGAACAGGCGCTGCGTTTCCGCCGGCGTGATGCGGAGTTTGTAGAGAAAAACCCGCTCCCGCCGCACATCGGTGCGCACGCCGATCAGGTCGCGCTCGTCGGCGATGACGAAGATCAGCTGGTAATGGCGGAAGAAGCCGGCGATGGCCGAATAGTCCTGATCCTTCCGCCGCCGCGTCTCGACCGACACCGCCAGATGCCGCCCGTCGGCGAAGGCGAAGCTGAGGAAGACATGGGCGATGGATTCGCCGGCCCAGTATGAGCAGATCAGGTCGACGCCGGTCAGCGTGCCGATATCGTAGGCCGCGTCGTACCAGGCCGGGACGGGGTCGGTTACGCTGCGGTAGCGGAAATTCCGGACATCCGTGACATGCATGAGATTGCCGGAGCGCCGCGTCACCGGCGCCCTCGCGTACTCGGTCTCCCATTCATGGCCGTTGCTGGGCTTGAGGCTGAGGTACCAGGCAAGCGTGATCGCCAGGATCGCAGCGGCAACCAGCGCGCCTGAGCCGGGACCATTTGCCATCATGGCGAACGGCATGACGAAGGACAGGACCGCCGCGATATTGCGGGCGGTGCTGGACGGTGGATCGGCATAATGCCAAGCCATGGCGCACCACAGCGCCGCCAGCACGGTGAAGACGATTTCCGCAGTGTACATTGGGTCTTTGTAGCATGCCGGCGAAATTTCACATGTTGAGCTGGGCCGTCATCCGCGGCGCTTGCCGTCCGCGCATCCGCCGCTATGTTCGCCCGATGCTCCAACCTTCCTGCCCTTGGCCGCTCGCCCCCGCATGATCGTCAAGCAAGCCGCCAATGTGCTCGATATTCTCGAGTTCTTCGCCCGCATCCGGCGGCCTGCGACGCTGACCGAGATCGCGCAGGAATTCGGCTGGCCGCGCTCCAGCACCTTCAACATGGTGGGCACGCTGGTCGAGCGCGGCTTCCTCTACGAGCCCAAGCCGCGCACCGGCTATTACCCGACGCCGCGCTGGCTGACCTTGGCGCAAAGCATCGCCGAGGCCGAGCCTCTGCCGCCGTCGCTGCACCGCCTGCTGATGGAGCTGGTGCAGGAGACCGGGGAAACCGCCTATGTCGCCGCGCCGGCCGGCGACCGGGTGGTGTTCCTGGATGTCGTCGAATGCGAATCCCCGATCCGGTATTTCGCCGAGGTCGGCAAGCGGCTGCCCATTCATGCGACGGCGACCGGCAAGGCGATCCTGGCGCAATACACGCCGTCGGAACGGAAGAGCATCCTGGGCAAGATCAAGTTCGAGCGCTATCAGCCCAACACGCCGATGAGCATCGCCGCGGTCGAGGCCGAGATCGACGAGGGGCTGGCCCAAGGCTGGTTCCTGGGCGCAACCCAGTTCACCTCCGACGTCATGGGGCTTTCGGTCATGCTGCCGCTGGTCGGCCGGCCGCTGGCGATCTCGATCGGCGGCCCGAATTTCCGCATGGAAAAGCGGATGTCGGCGCTGGGAGCATTGGTGCGGGATTGCGCCCAAAGCTATCTCGCCGAGGCAGCGAAATGAGTGAGGCTCATCAGCATTCCGCCGGTTGACTCCGTTCATCAAAGTGAACATAGGTGTCCACCGCCGTGAACTTGCTGAGCCACGCTCGCAAGGATGCGCAATCGCTCAAGATGGAGACCGAGGGGAAATGTCGGACGCAGTTCTGTATGAGATGAAGGGCCATGTCGCCGTCATCACGATCAACCAGCCCGACCGCCGCAACGCGCTCGGCATCGCCGTCCGCCAGGGCCTGTGGGATGCCTGGGACCGGTTCGAGAAGGATGAGAATGCCCGCGTCGCCATCCTGACCGGCGTCGGCGAGAAGGCCTTCTGCGCCGGCATGGACCTCAAGGAAATGAGCTCCACTGCGCTTCGTATCCCGCCGCGCGGCCTGGTGCCGGTGATCGGCGACAATGTGAACGTCACCAAGCCGACCATCGCCGCGGTCAACGGCGTCGCCTTCGCCGGCGGCTTCCTGATCTCGCAGATGTGCGACCTGTGCGTCGCCGCCGACCATGCCACCTTCGGCATCACCGAGGCCAAGGTCGGCCGCGGCTCGCCCTGGGCCACGCCGCTGATCAACATGCTGCCGCAGCGGGTGATGATGGAGATCCTGCTCACCGCCGCGCCGGTCACCGCGCAGCGCCTGTACGAGCTGGGCTATGTCAACAAGGTCGTGCCGCTGGCAGACCTGCTGGACGAGGCGCTGAAGATGGCGAACCTGATCGCCGCCAACGCCCCGCTGACCGTCCAGGCCTGCCGCCGCGCCGTCTATCTCTCGACCGAGATGGGCCGCTCCGCAGCGCTCGAGGCCGGCCGCGCCGCCTTCGACCAGGCCTATCTCAGCGAAGATGCGCAGGAAGGTCCGCGCGCCTTCGCCGAAAAGCGTGCGCCGGTCTGGAAAGGCCGCTAAATCAGTCATCCGTAAACGGGAGGCAGGGGAAAATGTCCGAAGATCTGTTCCGGAACGAGAAGCTGTTCATCGGCGGTGAATGGGTCGCCCCCACCGACGGCGAGGTGGTCGGTTCGATCAATCCGTCGACCGGCAAGGAATGGGCGACCGCGGCCTATGCCGGCACGGCCGATATCGACCGCGCCGTGACGGCAGCCAACGAGGCCTTCCGCGGTCCCTGGCGCAAGATGACCGGCACCGACCGGTCCAACATCCTGCGCAAGCTGGGCGACTTGTACGCAGCCAACGCGGGCCGGTTGGCCGAGCTGGAATCCAGCGACAACGGCATGCCGATCCGCGACAGCCGGGCCGGCATCGCCGGCCACCCGCAGTACTATTATTATTACTCCGGCCTGGCGGCGAACATCCGCGGCACCAACATCCAGGCCGACCCCGGCGTCCATGTCTATACGACGCGCGAGCCGGTCGGCGTCGTCGGCATGATCACGCCGTGGAACGCCCCGCTGCAGACCGTCATGTGGAAGATGGCGCCGGCGCTGGCCGCCGGCTGCACCATGGTGATCAAGCCGGCCGAGCAGACCCCGGTCACGGCCTTCGAGCTGGCGAAGCTGGCCGAGGAAGCCGGCGTGCCGAAGGGCGTGATCAATGTCGTGCCGGGCCTGGGCGCCACGGCGGGCGCGCATCTGGTCGGGCACAAGGACGTCAACAAGATCTCATTCACCGGCGAGCATCGCACGGCGATGGAGATCATGAAGGGCGCCTCGGTCAACCTGAAGCGCCTGTCGTTCGAGACCGGCGGCAAGTCCCCGCACATCATCTTCGACGACGCGGATCTGGACCAGGCGATCAACGCCGCGACCCACAGCGCCTTCGCACTGTGCGGCCAGAGCTGCGCGCTGGGCTCCCGCCTGCTGGTGCATGAAAGCGTCTATGACAAAGTCGTGAACGAGATCGCCCGCCGGTCGCAGACTGTCCGCATCGGCAACGCGCTGGACCCGTCCACCCAGATGGGCCCGCAGGCGCATGACGAGCAGCTGCAGAAGACGCTGCGCTATCTCGATATCGGCCGCAACGAAGGCGCCCGCCTGGTCGTCGGCGGCGAACGCATCAGCGAGATGGGCGATGGTTATTTCGTGAAGCCGACCGTGTTCGCCGACGTGACCAACAGCATGCGGATCGCCCGCGAGGAAATCTTCGGGCCGGTTGTCGGCGTCATCAAGTTCAAGACCGAGGAAGAGGCGATCGCCATCGCCAACGACACCGAGTACGGCCTGGTCGCCGGCCTGTGGACGCAGAATGTCGGCCGTGCCCACCGGGTGGCGGCGCAGATCCAGGCCGGCATGGTCTGGGTCAACACCTATCGCTACATCCGCTACAACATCCCGTATGGCGGCTTCAAAATCAGCGGGCTGAACCGCGAGAACGGGGCGGAAGGTCTGGAGCCCTATTTCGAGACCAAGTCCACCATCATCAATCTGGGCGGCGCCTATCCCGACGCCTACGCCCAGTGAGTTAACGGCAGTAAGTCAAAGACAACGGGGAAGAGACATGCGTTTGCAGGGGAAACTGGCGGCCATCACCGCCGGCGCGTCGGGCATGGGGAAGGCTGCCAGCCTGAAGTTCGCCAAGGAAGGCGCCAAGGTCGCGATCATCGACATCAACGAAGCCGCGGCAGTCGAGGTCAAGAAGCAGATCGAGGCCGGCGGCGGCACCGCCTATGCCATCCGCGCCGACCTGACCAACGCCCAGGAATGCCGGGGCTCCGTCGCCGACGCGGTTGAGAAGCTCGGCGGGCTGGACATCTTCTGGGCTCATGCCGGCATCCCCGGCACCGATGTGGTCGAGGATATCGACCTGGCGGAATACGACCTGTCGATGTCGCTCAATGTCCGCTCCTGCTATCTGACGGTCGGCGAGGCGGTGAAGCATATTCGTAAGCGCGGCGGCGGCTCGGTGATCCTGACCGCGTCGATCTCTGGTATCGTCGGCTCCCAGCTTTCCCCGCTTTATTCCGCCGGCAAGTTCGGTGTCGTCGGCCTCGGCAAGTCGCTGTCATTGCGCTACGGGCCTGAGCAGATCCGCGTCAACGTGATATGCCCGGGACTGACCGAGACGCCGATGCTGCGCGGCTTCATGGGCCGCAACGCGACCGACGACCAGGCTGCTGATACGCAGAAGCGCTTCGTCGGCATGATCCCGATGGGCCGCGTCGCCTCGGCAGAAGACATCGCCAACCTGGCGTTGTTCCTCGGGTCGGACGAATCCGCCTACATCACCGGCCAGGCGATTGCTGTCGACGGCGGCTTCACGGCGAAGTGACGGCGACGATTCCGCCGTCATCCCCGCGCAGGCGGGGATCCAGAGCCACGGGCTCCGGCGGCAGGGCAAATGGATGAATGGATTCCCGCCTGCGCGGGAATGACGGAGAATTGAGATGAGCGATAAGGTTGTCCGTTTGGGTGGCGCATCCGGTTTCTGGGGCGATACGCCCGAGGGTGCGCGCCAGCTGGTCTATTCCGGCCAGGTCGACTACCTGGTCATGGATTACCTGGCAGAGATCACCATGTCGCTGCTGACCCGCGCCAAGGCCAAGGACCCGGCGCTGGGCTATCCGCCCGATTTCGTCGCCCAGTTCATCGCGCCCTACGCCAAGGAATTCGCCGCGCGCGGGATCAAGGTCGTGACCAATGCCGGCGGCGTCAATCCGATCGCCTGCAAGGAAGCGGTCGAGAAGGTGCTGGCCGAGCAGGGCGTGAAGCTGCGCGTCGCCGCCGTCGTCGGCGACGATATCCACTTCATGGTCGAGGAGCTGCGCGGTGAGGTGAAGGAAGTTCAGTCCGGCGCGGCGATGCCGGCCAAGGTCGTCTCCGCCAACGCCTATATCGGCGCTTTCCCGATCGCGGCCGCGCTCGCCGCAGGCGCCGATATCGTCGTCACCGGTCGCGCCGCCGACAGCGCGCTGGCGCTGGGGCCGCTGATCCATGAATTCGGCTGGAAAGAGACGGACTTCGACAGGCTGGCGGCCGGCACCATGGCCGGCCACGTGATCGAGTGCGGCCCGCAGGCCACCGGCGGCATCTTCACGGATTGGCGGCTGGTCGTGGACGGCTGGCACAATATCGGCTTCCCCATCGCCGAGTGCAAAGCCGACGGCAGCTTCGTCGTCACCAAGCCGGACGGCACCGGCGGCCTGGTCTCGCCCCAGACGGTGGCCGAGCAGATCACCTATGAGACCGCCGACCCCGCCAACTACATCCTGCCGGACGTCGTCTGCGACCTGTCGGGCGTGACGGTGACGCAGGTCGGCCCGAACCGGGTCAATGTCACCAACGTGCGCGGCAAGGCGCCGACGCCGACCTACAAGGTCTCGGCCACCTATCCCGAGGGGTTCCGCTCGATCGCCACGCTGATGGTCAACGGCATCGACGCCGCGGCCAAGGCCCAGGCGATGGGCGAGGCGATCCTGAAGCGCACCAGCCTGATCTTCGCCCGCGAAGGCCTTGGCGAGTATGTCGATACCTCTATCGAGGTGCTGGGCGCCGAGGCGACCTATGGCCCGCATGGCCGCGCCAGCGGCGTGCGCGAGGTGATCCTCAAGGTCGGCGTCCGCCATATGGACAAGCGCGCGGTCGACATCTTCACCCGCGAGATCGCGCCCGCCGCCACCGGCATGGGCCAGGGCATCTCCGGCTTCGCCGGCGGCCGCCCCAGCGTGCAGCCGGTGCTGCGCCTCTATTCCTTCCTGCTCGACAAGGCCCGGGTGAAGATCGAGGTCGACTTCGAGGGCAAGCGCATCCCCGTCGCGGTGATGACCGAAGGCCAGGCCGTGCCGGGCTATAAACCGCCCACGGCAACGGCATCGGCAGCACCGTCCGGCGACGTGATGACCGTCCCGCTGATCGAGCTGGCCCATGGCCGCAGCGGCGACAAAGGCAACCTGTCAAACATCGCCATCCTGGCCCGCAGGCCGGAATATCTCGCGCCCATCGCCGCGCAACTGACGCCGGAAGCCGTGAAGCAGTACATGGCCCATGTCGTCGAGGGCACGGTCGAGCGCTATGACTGGCCGGGCCTGCACGGCTTCAACTTCATCCTGAACCAGTCGCTGGGCGGCGGCGGCGTCGCCTCGCTCCGCTATGACCCGCAGGGCAAGGCCCACGCCCAGATGCTGATGGACTTCCCGATCAAGGTGCCCGCCAGCTGGGTGAAGGATGGGAAGGTCGCAGCGTAAGCAGGGCTGTTCGTGACTCTCTCGCCCGCTTGCCGGAGAGGGTTACTGAAGCTTAGCGTAAGTGGGGTGAGGGGGATTTCTTCGGCGAAAGCCCCCCCCTCACCCTCCCACCGCTTGCGCGGCGGGCCCCTCCCTCTCCCGTTTCACGGGCGAGGGGCTTTTGAATGCCCCCAGAATCAGCCATCCTCACGGCATGGACCGTTTCTTCGGGATAACCGAGCAGGGCAGCACTGTCCGCACCGAACTGGTGGCGGGCGTCACCACGTTTCTGACGATGGCCTACATCATGTTCGTCAATCCGCTGATCCTGGCGGATGCGGGCATGGATAAGGGGGCGGTGTTCGTCGCCACCTGCCTGGCCTCGGCCTTCGCCACCTTGATCATGGCGCTCTACGCCAACTACCCGATCGCGCTCGCGCCGGGGATGGGGATCAATGCCTTCTTTACCTACGGCGTCGTGCTGGGGATGCATTATTCCTGGCAGGCTGCGCTGGGCGCGGTGTTCGTCTCCGGTATCCTGTTCCTGATCCTCAGCGTGACGCCGCTCAGGGAATGGATCGTCGGCGGTATTCCGAAATCGCAGAAGATGGCGATCGCGGCCGGGATCGGCCTCTTCCTCGGCATATTGGCGCTGAAAGGCGCCGGCGTGATCGCGGCCGACAAGGAAACCTACGTCACCTTGGGCAACCTGCGCGCGCCGGCTGCGATCCTTGCCGCAGTCGGCTTCATCGTCATGGTGGCGCTCGAGGCGCGCAGAGTGCCGGGCGCGATCCTGATAGCGGTGCTGGGGGTAACGGCGGCGGGCATCCTGGCCGGCATCTCGCCATTCGGCGGGGTGGTGTCGCTGCCGCCCAGCCTGGCGCCGACCTTCCTGGCGCTGGACCTCAGGAGCGCCTTCAGCCTGGGCGCCATCACCGTCATCCTCGCCTTCTTCTTCGTCGACCTGTTCGATTCCACCGGCACCCTGATCGGCGTCGCCCATCAGGCGGGGTTGCTGAAGCCCGACGGCACCCTGCCGCGCCTGCGCAAGGTGTTGCTGGCGGATTCGCTGTCGGTGCTGGCGGGTGCGGCGGTCGGCACCTCGCCGGTCACCTCCTATATCGAGAGCGCGGCAGGGGTGAAGGCGGGCGGCCGCACCGGACTGGTCGGCGTCACTGTCGCGGTGCTTTTCCTGGCGTCTTTGTTCCTGGCGCCGTTGGCCGGCAGCGTCCCGCCTTATGCCACCGCGCCCGCCCTGCTGTTCGTCGCCTGCCTGATGACGCGCGGCCTCACCGAGATCGACTGGGACGACGCCACCGAATATGCCCCGGCCATCGTCACCGCGCTGGCCATGCCGCTGACCTTCTCGATCTCCAACGGCATCGCTCTGGGCTTCATCGCCTATGCCGGGGTGAAGCTGCTATCCGGCCGCGTCCGCGAGATCGGCTGGCCGATGGCGATCCTGGCGGTGCTGTTCGTGGCGCATTACTGGGTGGGATGAGGAAGAATTTTAGCCACAGATTGCACAGATTAAATCAGATTGTTTCCACCTTCAGCGGTGCAAAGCCGCGCAGCGGAGAAAATCTTCATCTGCGTTAAATCTGTGCAATCTGTGGCTAAAATTCTTATGCTTTCAGCGGCCTGATCTGCCGCCCGCCCGCGTCGAAATTCTCCGGCTTGAGCCATGCCTCCAGCCGTTTCTCGATGTCCGGCCATTCGCGGTCCAGGATGGCATAGACGACCGTGTCCCAGTTGCGGTCCTTGCCCCACATGGTCTGGCGCAACGTGCCTTCCTCGGTGAAGCCGAAACGGCCGGCCGCGCGACGGGAAGCGGTGTGCCCGGGGCCGCAGCGCCATTCCAGGCGGCGATAGCTCAGCGTGTCCAGCACATATCGAGCAAGCAGAAAGAAGGCCTCCGTGCCCCCGGTCCTGCGGGCGAGGGTCGGGCCGTAGACCAGCCCCATCTCGACCACGCCCATTTTGGTGTCGATGCCGAGCAGGAAAAAGATGCCGGCCGGCTTTCCGCTCGCCTTGTCGACGATCGTATAGAGCGTCGCGTCGGCCCGGCCGGCGCGGTCTGTGAGCCAGCCGTTGAAGGTCGCTTCGTCGGCGAACGGCCCGGGCGGGATCATGGCCCACAATGCGGGATCGGTGCCGATCGCCG
>DATBAZ010000256.1:0-3460 GCA_036271255.1 Alphaproteobacteria bacterium | reverse complement strand
TGGCGCGATCGCCCAGAAGCTGAAAGCCCCACGCCGCCTCGCAATTGAGGCGGGAATCCGCCTCGCATGGCGTAACGACGCCTATTACCAGGCCGACTTGGCGGTGAGCTGTACACCGGCTCAGCGGGGTGATTGGGCTGTGCCCAATCCGGTTGTAATCATCGAGGTATTTTCTCCCTCGACCATGGCCCATGACAAGGCGGTGAAGCTCGCCGACTATCGCCATATTCCCTCCGTCCAGGCGATCCTGTTCATCGCCAGCGAGGAGAAGCAGGTCGAGCTGTGGCGGCGTGGGACCGATTTGTGGACGGTGGTTGAGCTGGAATCCGGCGCCGTGATCCCGCTCGATGCGATCGGGTTCGACATCCCGGTCGAAGCGCTTTATGAGGGTCTCGATTTTACCAGTGGCGTCGCCTGAGCTGACGCCTTTCAGCATTGCCGAAAAAGATGGACGCCTTTCTTCCCGAACTCGCCCTGCTGCCCGCCGGGCTCCATGATCTGCTGCCGCCCGACGCCGAGCGCGAGGCCGCGCTGGTGGAGCATGCGATGGGCGTGTTCCGGGCGCATGGCTATGAGCGCGTAAAGCCGCCGCTGGTCGAGTTCGAGGAAAGCCTGCTGACCGGCGTCGGCAAATCCTGGTCGCTGCAGACTTTCCGCATGATGGACCCCGACTCGCAGCGCATGATGGGCGTGCGCGCCGACATGACCCTGCAGGTCGCGCGGCTGGCCGCGACCCGGCTGGCCAAGGCGCCCCGGCCGCTGCGCCTGTCCTATTCCGGCGAGGTGCTGCGCGTCGGCGGGGAGCAACTGTCGCCCGAGCGGCAACTGCGCCAGATCGGCTGCGAGCTGATCGGCAGTCTGGAAACCGCGGCCGACGCCGAGATCATCCTGCTGGCCTATTATGCTTTGACCGAGCTCGGTGTCACCGGCTTGTCGATCGACCTTAACCTGCCGACCCTGGTGCCGCTGATCTTCGCCGCCTATGGCGTGACCCGCGACGACGAGCGCAGCCTGGCGGCGGCGCTGGCTCATCGCGACACCGCCATCGTCGGCGCCGCCCCCAAGGTCGGGCCGCTGCTGACCCAGCTGCTCAACGTCGCCGGCCCTGCCGAGAGCGCCATCGCGAAGCTCGCCAGGATCGAGCTGCCGGCGGAGGCCGAGGCGACCCGGACCCGCCTGACCGATACGGTCCGCCTCATCCGCGCCGCCGCGCCGGAATTGAAACTGACCGTCGACCCGCTGGAGCGGCAGGGTTTCGAATACCAGACTGGCCTGAGCTTCACCCTGTTCGCCCGTGGTGCGCGCCGCGAGTTGGGCCGTGGCGGGCGCTATCGCGTCGGCGGCGAGCCCGGGGCGGAATTGCGGGGGGAACCCGCGGTCGGCTTCAGCCTGTTTGCCGACGCCATCCTGAAGGCGGCGCCGGTGAAGCCGGCTGCGCCGCGCGTCTATCTACCGTTCGGAACGCCGACGGACGTGGCGACTGTGCTGCGGGCAAAGGATATGATCACTGTCAGCGGCCTTGCGCCGGTGGCGGATGCAGGGCAGGAGGCCAAGCGCCTCGGCTGCCGATATGTGCTGACCGCCGGCTCGTCAGAGCCCGTGCGAGCAGCTGATTAAGAGTCAGCGGTTTTAGGGTAGGGCAATGGCAAACGTCGTGGTTGTTGGCGTCCAGTGGGGCGACGAGGGCAAGGGTAAGATCGTCGATTGGCTGTCCAGCCGGGCCGACGTCGTCGTGCGCTTCCAGGGCGGGCACAATGCCGGCCATACGCTGGTCATCGGCGATATCGAATACAAGCTGTCGCTGCTGCCGTCCGGCGTGGTGCGCGAGGGCAAGCTGTCGGTCATCGGCAACGGCGTCGTCGTCGACCCGTGGGCGCTGCTCTCCGAGATCGACAAGATCAAGGAAAAGGGTGTCAACATTACGCCCGAGAGCTTGGTCCTGGCCGACAACGCGACCCTGATCCTGCCGATGCACGGCGCGATCGACCGGGCCCGTGAGGCGGCGCGCGGCGCCAACAAGCTGGGCACCACCGGCCGCGGCATCGGCCCGGCCTATGAGGACAAGGTCGCCCGCCGCGGCCTGCGCGTCTGCGACCTGGCGGAGCCCAAGGTGCTGGAGCGCAAGCTGGGCGAGCTGGTGTTCCACCACAACGCCCTGCTGCGCGGCTATGGCGCCGATGAATTCGTGCTGGAGGACGTCATCGCCTCGGTCAAGGACGTCGCCCAGCGCATCCTGCCCTATGCCGGCGTCGCCTGGGCGCGCCTGGATGCCGAGCGTAAGGCCGGTAAGCGCATCCTGTTCGAGGGCGCGCAGGCGGCGATGCTGGATGTCGATCACGGCACCTATCCGTTCGTCACCTCCTCCAACACGGTTGCTGCACAAGCAGCGACGGGCAGCGGCATGAGCCTGGGGGCGCTGAACTATGTGCTGGGCATCACCAAGGCCTACACCACCCGCGTCGGCTCCGGCCCGTTCCCGACCGAGCAGGTGAATGAGATCGGCCAGTATCTGGGCGAGAAGGGCAGGGAGTTCGGCACCGTCACCGGGCGCAAGCGCCGCTGCGGCTGGTTCGACGCCGCCATGGTGCGCCAGGCGCTGAAGATCAGCGGCGTCGACGGGGTGGCGCTGACCAAGCTCGACGTGCTGGACGGGCTGGAGGAGATCCAGGTCTGCGTCGGCTATATGCTGAACGGTGAGCGCATCGACTATCTGCCCTCGGGCGAGGAAGCCCAGGCGGCGGTCGAGCCGATCTACGAGGCCCTGGAAGGCTGGTCCGAGAGCACCAGGGGCGCCCGCTCCTGGGCCGACCTGCCGGCCACCGCGATCAAATATGTCCGCCGCATCGAGGAACTGATCGAACGGCCGGTCACGCTGCTGTCGACCAGCCCGGAACGCGACGACACGATCCTGGTCAGCGATCCGTTCGAGGCGCGGTAAGGGGCGCAACAGCCCCGCCCTGTCACAAACCCCTCGCTTTTTGAACGTTCGTGTCCAGTTCGTAGGGCAGGTCCGTCACATCTCTTGATGGCCATGCCGCTTGTCGGCATTCCAGGAGGCGGCCGTCGCTGCTTCCTGAGGTCCCCATGTCTCCGCTTTCCCGAAGACCGCACCTTGCCGTCGCCGCGGTGCTGATCCTTATTGTCTGCGCGGCTTCCACATCCGGGCCTGAGGCGCCCTTCCTGAAGGAAAATCACACCGCGATGGATCGGATGATGGCCGGAATGGACATAAATCCATCCGGCGACGTGGATGCCGATTTTGCCGCCATGATGATCCCCCACCATCAGGGCGCCGTGGACATGGCGGTGGCCGAGCTGCGCTATGGCCATAACGAGCAGCTTCGCCGGATCGCCCAGGAGATCGTCGTCGAGCAGCAGCAGGAGATCGCGGCGATGCGGCTGGCCCTGCCGAACGCCAGGAAGGATCCGTAGTATGATCCGGACCATCGTCGCCGTCCTG
>DATBAZ010000255.1:0-3277 GCA_036271255.1 Alphaproteobacteria bacterium | reverse complement strand
TGAAGGCATCGGAAGACGCACGACAATCGACCATCGAACATTTCATGGGTCAGCAGGCGGCTGCCGCCGAAACCCAGCGCGCGCTGCTGGAGACGTTCGTAAGCCGCAATCGCGACACCGCATTCGGGAAAGAGCACGGTTTCGCCGCCATCCGGAACATCGCCGATTTCCGCCGGCAGGTGCCGATCCGGCAATGGGACGACATCAGCCCCTATGTCGACCGCGTGGTGAAGGGCGAGCACGATGCGCTGACCCATGAGACGCCCGTCATGTTTCACTGGACCACCGGTACCACCGGCACGCCCAAGCTGATCCCCTATACCCGCGCCTGCGAGACGGCGACCAAGCAGACGCTGCGCCTATGGCTGTATACGGCGCTGAGGGACAATCCGGGAATGCTGGACGGGCGGGCCTTCATGCTGGTCAATCCCGGGGTCGAAGGCTACACCGAGCCGCGGATTCCGTACGGCTCGGTCTCCGGCAACCTCTATTTCCGCCTGCCGAAGACGATCAGGCGGCATTATTCCAACACCTCCGACGTCTATCACATCGAGGATCTGCAGGCCCGGTTCTACACGCTTATGCGCTTCGGCGTTGAGCAGAATTGCAGCTTCGCCGTCACCGGCAATCCGGCCAGCCTGCGGTCGCTGTTCGAGATGGCCGACAGACTCTGCGAGGAACTGGTCAGGGATATCCATGACGGTACCCTGTCCAGCCGTTTCGAGGTGCCGATGCATATCCGCACCGCGGCGGTGAACGACCTGAAGGCCAACCCGGCCCGCGCCCGCGAGCTTACCCAGGCCAAACAGGCCCACGGCGCGCTGCGCCCGATGGAATACTGGCCGGACCTGGAGCTGGCGGGCGTCTGGCTCGGCGGCTCGATGGGGCATTTCGCGCCGTCCTTGCGCGAATGGTGCGGTGAGAAGTTCCAGTTCCGCGACATCGGCTATATGGCGAGCGAGGGCATCTTCTCGGTGCCGTTGGCCAACGGCACGCCCGACAGCGCGTTGGCGCTGCATTCCGCCTTTTTCGAGTTCATTCCCGAGGCCGATTTCGGCAATGACGGCGCCCCGGTCCTGCTGGCCCACGAGCTGGAGGCGGGCCAGAACTATCATGTGGTGGTGACGACCAGCGGCGGGCTCTACCGCTATGCGATCAACGACGTCATCCGGGTCAGCGAGATGGTGGGCACCGCGCCCCGCATCCGCTTCCTCTACAAGGGCAACAATATCCAGAACATCCAGGGCGAGATGACGAGCATCGATCACGTCACCGCCGCCGTCGCCGCCTGCACCGAGCCGCTGGGCATCGCCCTTCGCCATTTCCAGGTCGTCGCCGACCAGGCCGACCGGCGCTATATCCTGCATGTCGAGCCGACCGCCGCCATGCCGGCGGCGGCGCTCCATGCGCTGCTGACCAGATTCGAGGTCGAGCTGGGACGGCAGAATATGAATTACGAATATTTCCGCGATCGCGGCTATCTCTACCCGCCCCGGCTTCGGTTGATGCGCGCTGGCTGGTTCGCCCAGATCACCGCCGACCAAAGCGGCCAAGGCCGCCGCGTGGCGCAGTTCAAGCCGTCCGTGCTTTCCGGCGCGGCCCACCATCCGGAAATGGCCGAGGCGGAAATCCGCTACGAGGACATACCCGCCGCCAGCTAAGCCCGCCGCGTGCCGGCGATCAGCGCTCCGAAAATGAACAGCGCATAGGCGACGGCGAGCGGAACCAAGGCACCGTGCGGGTCCCACAGATCGATGCTGAAACCACTGGTCACCGGCCCCAGCAGGCCGCCGATCTCATAGACGATGACGAAGGCGGCATTGGCCGCCGGCAGCTCCACCGGGCCGAAACGCCGGCCGACCAGGGTCAGGCTCAGCGTGTAGAAGCCGCCGAGCGCGCCGCCCCACAGGAACAGGAACGGCCAGCGCAAGGGCCCCAGCGCCCCCAGGAACGGCATTCCAGCCAAGCCGATCAAGGCTACCACGGCAACCGACATCAGCAGGCGCTCGGCGCCGACCTTGTCGGCCAGCATGCCGACCGGCACCTGGAGCAGCACATTGCCGGTGGCCACCGCCGCCAGGACCACGAGCGACATCCGCTCGGTCATGCCGGTATGCTGGACATAGAGCAGCAGGAAGGACAGCACGCCGGCGATGGCGACGCCTGACACCAGCGACGCACCCATCACCGTCGGCTGCCGCACGATGGCCGCGAGCATACCGGCGTTGTGACTCACCGGCAGGGCTGGCACCAGCCGCCGCGCGACGAGGATCGGCAAAGCGGCGGTCGCAATCATCACCGTGACCACGAAAAACGGCAGATTGCCGCCCGTCCCCATTGCCAGCAGGATCGGCGCGGCAACCAGGTAGGCAAGCCCCACCGCCGCGACATAGGCCCCGACGACCTTGCCGCGATCGGTTTCCTCCGCGGCGCTGTTGACCCAGATCTCGCTGATCACCCAATGCACGGCGATGCCGGCGCCGATCAGGATACGCAGCACGAACCAGCCGGCCTTCCCGTCCCAGACCGGCAGCAGCCCGACACCCAGCGCCATGACCAGGATCGAGAGCATCAGCGCCCAGAATGTCCCCAGCCGCCGCCCTAATGCCGGCGTCGCCATGGACATCAGCAGGATCGCTGCCGCCCCTGCCCCGGTATTGAGCCCGATCCACCCGCCGGAAAGCCCCTCGGCGGCCAGGCGGACAGCCAGCAACGGCGTGGTGATGGCGAAGGTGAGGGTCGAGATGAAAGCGCTGGCGATGACGGCGATTAGGCTCAAGGACCGGCCGCGGGCCGTCGGTATGGAAACGCTGCCGGTCGCCAGGGACATCTAGATGGTTCTCATGGAAGCGCGTTCGAGAACGGCAATAATTCGAGAGGTATAACGAAGGGAAATCGTTCCAAGGGCAATGCCGGATTTACCCCACCGCCATCCCCTCGGTCGCCACCCGCCGCTCCTTCATCCGCCAGCGCCCGTCGGCGCCTTTCACGAACTTGTCGTGGACACGCCCGAGCGAGCTGATCCCGGCCTTGCCCTCGTTGCCGGAGAGCATGAACCAATAGGCCTCGACGGTTGCCGTGCCGGCGTCGGGATCGACGTCGAAGAGCGGGGTGACATAGACATGCTTGTGGCCGGGCAGAACCGGGTAGTTGGCGATGAAATGGCGGAAATCCGCCTCGCCCTCCAGCTTGGCGTAGATGCGGCCGTTGGGGAGCGCCACGTCATAGACTGCATCGGTGGTGAAGCAGTTCATCCAGCGGTCGTGCTGCCCGGTAT
>DATBAZ010000254.1:0-3108 GCA_036271255.1 Alphaproteobacteria bacterium | reverse complement strand
CTGCGGCGTCGGCTTTGTCGCGCATATCAAGAACACGAAAAGCCACGACATCGTCGCTCGCGGCCTGCGCATCCTGTGCAACCTGGAGCATCGCGGCGCCGTCGGCGCCGATCCGCTGGCTGGCGACGGCGCCGGGATTCTGATTCAGGTTCCCGACGCGCTGTTCCGCGCCGAATCCGCGAAGCTGGGCTTCACCCTGCCCGCCGCGGGAGACTATGCCGTCGGCATGATGTTCCTGCCGCAGGACGCCGACGCGCGCGCCGCGTGCCAGGAGACGCTGGAGCATTTCGCCAGGGAAGAAGGCCAGACCGTGCTGGGCTGGCGCGACGTGCCGGTTTCGCACTCGGCGCTGGGCGAGAGCATCAAGCCGAACGCCCCGGTGATCCGCCAGATCTTCATCGGCAAGGGCGAGAACGTCGGCGATACCGATGCGTTCGAGCGCAAGCTGTTCGTCATCCGCAAGCAGACCCATACCGAGGTCCGCGCCAAGCATGTCGACCAGACCGGTACCTTCTATATCGCCAGCATGTCGACCCGCACCGTGGTCTATAAGGGCATGGTCATCGCGGCGCGGCTGGAAGCGTTCTATGATGACCTGCGCGACGAGCGGCTGGAATCGGCGATCGCGCTGGTGCATCAGCGCTTCTCCACCAACACCTTCCCGTCCTGGGAGCTGGCGCACCCGTTCCGCTTCCTCGCCCATAACGGCGAGATCAATACGCTGCGCGGCAATATCAACTGGATGATGGCCCGCCGCCATTCGATGACCAGCAAGGTGCTGGGCGACGACCTAGCCAAATTGTGGCCGCTGATCGGTGACGGCAATTCGGACTCGGCGACCCTGGACAACTGCCTCGAGCTGCTGCTGGCCGGCGGCTATTCGCTGCCGCACGCGCTGATGATGATGATTCCGGAGGCATGGTCCGGCAACAAGACCATGTTCGACGACCGGCGCGCCTTCTACGAATATCACGCCGCCCTGATGGAGCCGTGGGACGGGCCGGCGGCCATCGCCTTCAGCGACGGCCGCCATATCGGCGCGACGCTGGATCGCAACGGCCTCAGGCCCGCCCGCTTCATCGTCACCCATGACGACCTGATCGTCATGTCGTCCGAGGCCGGCGTGCTGGAATTCCCCGAGGAGCAGATCAAGCAGAAGCTGCGTCTCGAGCCCGGCCGCATGCTGCTGGTCGACTTGGCCCAAGGCCAGATCATCGGCGACGGCACCTTGAAGACCAAGATCGTCAATGCCCGGCCCTATCAGGCATGGCTGGACGAGACCCAGATCCGGCTGGAAAGCCTGCCGGAAGAGGTGGCGCCGATGCCACCGTCCAAGGACGTGCTGCTCGATGCGCAGCAGGCCTTCGGCTACACCCAGGAAGACCTGAAGGTGTTCCTGAAGCCGATGGGCCTTTCGGGCGAGGACGCGCTGGGCTCGATGGGCCGCGACACTCCGCTGGCGGTGCTGTCGAAGCGGCCGAAGATGCTGTTCGACTATTTCCAGCAACGCTTTGCCCAGGTCACCAATCCGCCGATCGATCCGATCCGCGAGGAGCTGGTGATGTCGCTGGTTTCGCTGGTCGGTCCGCGCCCCAATCTGTTCGACCTCGACTCGGGCGGCAAGCATATCCGCCTGGAGCTGAAGCAGCCCATCCTCAGCAACATGGACCTGGAGAAGATCCGCCGCATCGAGGACAATTCGGGCGGCGCCTTCCGCGCCTATTCCCTGCCGATCGTCTATTCAGTCGACAAGGGCGCCGCCGGCATGGCGAAGGCGATCGAACGGATTTGCAAGCTGGCGGAAGCCGCGGTCAATGCGAAGCACAATATCGTCATCCTGTCCGACCGTGCGATGGACCAGGACCATATCGCCGTGCCCTCGCTGCTGGCGGTCGCGGCCGTTCATCATCACCTGATCCGCACCGGCCTGCGCACCGAAGTGGGCCTCGTGGTCGAAACCGGCGAGGCACGCCAGCTGCACGATTTCTGCCTGCTGGCCGGCTACGGCGCCGAGGCGATCAACCCCTATGTCGCGCTCGACACGCTGTCGGTGATGCGCCGGGACATGGCGGAGCAGATCAGCGAGTACGAGATCCACAAGCGCTATATCAAGGCTGTCTCGAAGGGCATCATGAAGGTGATGTCCAAGATGGGCATCTGCACCTTCCAGTCTTATTGCGGCGCCCAGATATTCGACGCGGTCGGTCTGTCGTCCGCCTTCCTGGACCGGTATTTCACCGGCACCGCCTCCCCGATCGAGGGCGCGGGGCTGGAGGATATCGCCGAGGAAACCGTGCGCCGTCACGCCCAGGCCTATGGCGACGCCCCGAACTATCGCAACGCCCTCGACGTCGGCGGCGAGCTCGCCTATCGCGTCAACGGCGAAACCCATGTCTGGACGTCGGAAGTGGTGTCGCTGCTGCAGCACGCGGCGCGCGCCGGCGACTATAAGATGTTCAAGCAGTACACGAAGAAGGTCGGCGAGCAGGGGGACGGGCTGGTCTCGCTGCGCGGCCTGCTCGATTTCAACTTCGCCGAAACCCCGATCCCGCTGGAGGAGGTCGAATCCGCCGCCGCGATCGCCAAGCGCTTCGCCTCAGGCGCGATGTCGTTCGGCTCGATCTCGTGGGAGGCGCACACCACCTTGGCGATCGCGCTCAACCGGCTGGGCGGCAAGTCCAATACCGGCGAGGGCGGCGAGGACCCGCAGCGCTACAAGCCGCTGGAGAACGGCGACACGATGCGCTCGGCGATCAAGCAGGTCGCCTCGGGCCGGTTCGGCGTCAATGCCGAATATCTGGTCAATTCCGACGACATCCAGATCAAGATGGCCCAGGGCGCCAAGCCCGGCGAGGGCGGGCAGCTGCCCGGCCACAAGGTCGACGACTGGATCGCCCGCACCCGCCATTCGGTGGCCGGCGTCGGCCTGATCTCGCCGCCGCCGCACCATGACATCTATTCGATCGAGGATCTGAAGCAGCTGATCCACGACCTGAAGAACGTCAATCCGCGCGCCCGCGTCAGCGTCAAGCTGGTGTCGGAACTGGGTGTCGGCACCATCGCCGCCGGCGTCGCCAAGGCCAAGGCCGACCATGTGACCATTGCCGG
>DATBAZ010000253.1:0-17011 GCA_036271255.1 Alphaproteobacteria bacterium | reverse complement strand
CGAGGCCCGGGCGCGCAATCGCAAGGGTGGCTGACGCCCGGGGGAAAAGTGCAACTTGGCAGAGGACAGCCGCCGTCTTCAGCCGCGCAGGACTTGGTAGCTCGGATCGCTCCGGTCGCGCGTGCCGGTCGAGGGGAATTGGCTCTCCGCAACCGGGTATGTCTCGTCGAACAGATGCAGATAGAGGCGGTTGCCGATCGCCCAGCGCCCGCCGCGCTTTTCCCACTGGTCGAGATACCGGCCGCAGCTCCGCATCCCGACGATGGCGCCGGTCTCGTCCTTGCGGCGGAAGCTCACCGTCACATAGCTTTCGCTGGCCGCCCGGTCGCCTTCGACCGTGATCAGGATGTTGCCGAGCTGGTGCTGGTGCAGCAGCATCCCGGCATGGGCGCCATAGACATATTCGATGAAGCCGTGGCCGGTGCCCTGGTACATCCCGCCGTAATCGGCGGGGGCGTCGGCATGGAAGACGGATTTGCCCAGTTCGTTGTCCATCCGGTCCATGGCGCGGCAGTAGTTGTACAGCGCCTCCGTTATGGTCTGCTTGGCGAGCAGTCCGGCGACGGCTTCATCCATGTTCGCCTCCCTTAGTCCAGCGGCCGGCCCGTCACCTTGCGGAACGGCTCGACGATCTCGCGCAGCTTGGCTTCCAGCTCGGCGCTGCTGCCCTGGGCCCAGAAGGGATAGGCGAAGTCGGTCTGGCCGTTGGCGATGCGCCCCGGGACATTGTCCATCGTGCGGGCGATGTCGACGGCGCCGTTGCCGTCCCGGACCACCGGCATCGGGCCCGAGGCCTGCAGGTTGTCGGGATTGCCGCCGGCCTTGGCGATGGCGTCCTTCATCTTCGGGATCGATTCCGACATGTCGCCGTCATCCTTACCCCACGGAATCCAGCGCTCGCCGTAGCGGACGAGACGGCGCACTGTGGTGTCGCGGATGGTGCCCGACGTCCAGATCGGCAGGCCGCCGGCCTGGATCGGCTTCGGGAACTGGTGGATGCGCTCGAAGGTGAGTTCGGGCGAGGAATAGGCGGAGGCGGTCTGGGTCCACAGCGCCTGGCAGACATCCATTGTGTGGTCGAGCAGGCGGCCGCGCTTATCGAACGGCAGGCCCGCCGCATCGTATTCCGCCTTCTGCCAGCCAACGCCGATGCCGAGGTCCAGCCGGCCGTTCGACAGCACGTCGAGCGTCGCCGCGCTCTTGGCCAGGATCACCGGGCGGCGCAGCGCGGCCAGCAGGATCTGGGTGCCGAGGCGTACCCGGGTGGTCATGCCGGAGATGACCGAAAGAGTCGTCATCGGTTCCAGCCAATGGCCGTCCGGCCCGGTCGGCTGCTTGCCGCCGGCGCGGCCGCCGACCGCAGGATTGCTGTATTCCTCCAGCTCCTCGCCGTACACGACGTGATCCGACACCATGATCCGGTCGATACCGGCCCGGTCGGCGGCCTTGCACAGATCGAACAGGTGCCCCCAGCCGGCGCTATGGCCTTCCGGTGCGAAATTGAGCACGTGAATCGAGATCTGAGGCGTGAATTTCGTCATGTCGTTTCCCCAAGAGGCGCGGCTTCGGCCGCCGCGTTGAAAGCAGGCCTATTCATTAAAGCCTCGGGCCGCGTTGTCCACCGGGGAAATCGAAATCCCATCGTTGCGGGATGTGCAACGAATGGCGTGTGTCCGTAGCGCAATGCCACCACTGGCCCCCGGCCGCCCAGGCAAAAGCCTATAGGTGCATGACCATATCCCATAGCGTCTTCGTTGCCTGTGTGACGCAGTGTGCGTCGGACTTTTCGGGGTCGAAATTGCTCGACATCACCGTTCCTACGCCTTGCAATTCAAAGTTAGCATTGAACGGGTGGTGCGGCAGTGTCACCGGGGGTGGACCTTTGAGTTCCGGATGCTGTTTCTCCCATTCCTCGTTATCGCGCTGATCGGCCAGGATGTTTTCCTTCTTTTGCCGTTCGATACAAACGGGATCCAGCAGCCCCTCGGCTTTGATCTCGATAGCAAGAGATCTGAATTTCGCGAGATCTTGCGGGGCAAGAATAAAGTTCCGTTGGGAGGATGGACCGCAGTCCGCCGTCGGCCAGCAAGGGCCGAATATGGTTGCTGCGCCAGTCCTCAAATCAACTGATATGTTTCGCGTATAAGCTCTGACGCCATGTGCCTTAAAACTGACGCTGACAGGACCAGTATAGGAAGCCTTGGCCTGGGTCGCCAAAGACGTATGCCAGCTTGTTGAGATTGCAATCGCGAAACCCAGCATTGGCAACATAGTCCGCATGCGTGCTCTCCCGGATAAGGTCGCGTACACCCGAAATACTAATGCGCCGGCGGCGCGTGCCGCACCGGGCGGATGTTCGGCAGGATGAGGACCGAGGGCAGGGCGAGCAGCAGCAGCACGCCCAAGGTCATGAAGGCGTCGGAATAGGCCATCACCAACGCCTCCTGGTGCATCTGCCCGGCGATGGTTGCCACTGCCTGCATCGGCGCCATGGCGGCATCGTCGCCGCGGGCGGTGAAGACGGCGGCCAGCTGGTCGATGCGGCCGGCTGCCGCCTGGGCATTGGCGCTGACGCGGTCGCTGATCGCCTGGTAGTGCACCTGCTCGCGCGTCTGGGTGATGGTCGACAGGATCGCGATGCCGATCGAGCCGCCGAGGTTGCGGCTGATATTGGAGAGGCTGGCGGCGTCGGCGGTCTGGCGCAGATCGAGGCCGTTCAGCGCGAGCTGGAACAGTGGCATGGCGAACAGCGGGAAGGCCATGGCGCGGATCACCTGCGGCAGGATCAGCTCGTTGCGGCCGACATCATGGGTCAGGCCGGCATTGACGAAGCAGCTGAGCGCGAAGAGCGCGATGCCGGTGCCGACCAGAAGGCGGGGCCGCACATTGTTGAGCAGGAACGGCATGACCGGGAAGACCGCGAGCTGCGGCAGGCCGCTCCACATTACCACGCTGCCGATCTGCTGGGTGCTGAAGCGCGGCACCTCCGCCAGATAGACCGGGATCAGGAACAGCGAGCCGTAGCTGACCGCGCCGACCACGGTCGACAGCAGGTTCGACCAGCCGATCGTCGGTATGGCGAACAGGCGCAGGTTGATGAACGGCTTTTCGGCCGTCAGCTCCAGGATCAGGAAGAAGATCAGCGAGATCACCGCGATGACAGTCAGCGCACCGATCATGGTCGAGCCATACCAGTCGTGCCGCTGCCCTTCCTCCAGCACGATCGTCATGCAGCCCAGGCCGACCGCCATCGTCCCGATGCCGATCCAGTCGCCGTAAAGCAGCTCGCGCAGCTTCGCCGGTTCCCTGTCGAGGGCGTAGAGCTGCAGCGCGATGGCGAGCATGCCGGGCCCGATATTCAGGTAGAACAGATAGTGCCAGGAGAAATTCTCGGTCAGCCAGCCGCCGAGCGAGGGGCCGATAGCCGGAGCGAAGGTGGCGGAGATGCCGAACAGCGACATGCCGATCGCCTGCTGGTGCGGCGGCAGGTGGCGGCGGATCACGGTCAGCCCGGTCGGGATCAGCACGCCGCCGGTGAAGCCCTGGCCGACGCGGAAAAGGATCAGCTCGATCATGCTGTTCGACTGGGCGCAGCCGATCGAGAACAGCACGAACAGGGCGGTATTGACGGCGAGATAGCGGCGCAGGCCGACCACGCTCGAAATCCAGCCTGTCAGCGGGATGACGACGATTTCGGCGATCAGATAGGCGGTCGAGATCCAGCTGCCCTCGTCGATCGAGGCGCCCATGCCGCCCTCGATCGGTAGCAGCGACGAGTTGGTGATCTGGATATCCAGGATCGCCATGAAGCAGCCGACCATGCCGCCGGCGATGGCAAGCCAGTCGCGCAGCCCGGCATTCTTGGTCTGGATCTTCACGTTACTGGCGAGGCGCGCCGTTCAGCGTCGTGCAAGGGCCGGACGGCGCGGTTCGAGTATCGACCGTCGCCTCGGCGGAGAGGCCGGGGCGGATCTCGACGCCGTTCAAACTGTCGCGGTCGATCAGGATCTTCACCGGCACGCGCTGGACGATCTTGGTGAAGTTGCCGGTCGCGTTCTCCGCCGGCAGCAGCGCGAACTGTGCGCCGGTGCCGGGCGCCAGGCTGTCGATCGTGCCGGTCGCCGTCAGGTCGGGATACATGTCGAGCGCGACCTTGACCCGCTCGCCGCGGCAGAAGTGGCGCAGCTGCGTCTCCTTGTAGTTGGCAACGAGATAGACGTCCCGGATCGGCACGATGGTGAGCAGACGGCTGCCCGGCTGGACATATTGCCCGACCCGGATCGAGCGGTCGCCGACGGCGCCGGCGACGGGCGCGGTGAGCGCGGTGTAGGACAGGCGGAGCTTGGCTTGGTCGAGCCCGGCCTGGGCCCGTTTCAGCATCGCCTCGGCCTTTGCCTGGGCGCTTTCCAGCACGGCCACCTGCTTGCGGGTCGCATCCTCCGTCGCCTGCGCCTCGGCGACCATGGCGGCGGTGCGCTTGAGATCGGACTGGGCCTGCTGCGCCTGCTTCAGGCTGACGGCGCCGCTGCCGACCAGCCCGTTGAAGCGGGTGGCTTCCTGACCGGCGAACTCGGCCGAGGCCCTGGACTGCGCCAGCCCGGCCTGGGACTGGGCCAGCCGCGCCTTCTGCTGCTCGATCTGGGCCGCGATATTGCCGAGCTCGGCATTGGCCTGGGCGACATCGGCCTCGCCCTGGGCCACGTCGATGCGATAGTCGCGGTCATCGATCCGCGCCAGCACCTGGCCCTGGGTCACGGTCTGGTTGTCGCCGACCTCGACCGTCGCGATATAGCCGGCGACCTTGGGCGCCACGACCGCGTTATCGGCCTGGAGATAGGCGTTATCGGTGCTTTCCAGGAAGCGCCCGACCAGCACCCAGCGCCCGCCATAGACTGCGCCGGCGACCATGATCACGAGCGCCGCGCCCATCAGCAACCGGCCGCGCAACCGCTCGCGCCGGCTTGTTTCGGTAGCCGGTGCGTCGATATCTTCGACAGGTTGAAGAGCGCTTGGCCGAGGCGCCGATTGCATGAGCCTTCCCTACTTCCTGCCGGGGTTTTCCCCGCTTGATTTTACGAGATTATGTTTCGCTTACTGGCGGCGCCGCGATCCGAAAGCCTCGAACGCGGCGGCGTTCAAGCCCTTTTCGATCATGGCCCGGGCCAGATTGTCGCCTAATCTTGCGCCGCCGACAATCTTGTCGGGGGCAGCACCGACGATTCCGGCGAGAATGGTCGCGCGCGCCTGCGGCGGGGCGCCGTCGAACACTGCCCGGCATTTGATAATCGACAGTTCCGCAACCAGGGCCTGGTCGCCTGTCTCGGTCAAAATCCGGCTGGCGACGGTGAAGGCGGCGAAGTCCAGCAGGCCCGGAAAAAGCCGGTCGGCCTTGGCCAGGAACTGCTCGCACTCGGCGCGGTCGAGCGGTCCCTTATAGGCGTAGTCGCGAGCCTGTTTCAGCTTGTTGTAGATGGTCTCCCGCCGATTGCCGCTGCGCGCGTTCCATTCGGCTTCGCTCATCAGCTGCGATTCAGGAAACTCGGTCTCGGCGCCACCATCCGCGATGCAATAGACGACGCCGCCCGCGACTTCCTCGACGGTATAGCGTCGCCCATCCTTGGCATAGGCTGTCGCCCCGCGGCTAAGCCGCCCGGTCACGGGGCTCAGCCCGCCACCTCGCCGGTTGCGACGTGCTCGACGGAATCCGCGCTCTCGGCCGGGGTGTCTTCGGCGGGAACGTCTTCGACCGATTCACGCTCGGCCGGGGCTTCCTCGCCGGTATGCTCGACGCTGGCGGTTTCGCCCTCGGCCGCCTCGCCGTCAGTGGCTTCAGCAGCGGCCTCGGCCGCCACTTCCTCCACCACTTCGGGTTCAGGCTCGGGCAGGGGGGCGGTCGCGGCGTTCTGGGCATCGACCAGGCGGGGGAAGCTGTGGACGCCGTTCAGCCCCTCGCGGGTCAGGCGGTACTCGACCTTGACCGGCTTGTGGGTGCCTTTTTCGGCCAGCACGAACTTGTCGATGTGGAAGCCTTCGCCGCGGGTGAGGAGCTGGAGGCTCTCGTAGGTCTCCCTGCGCTCGGGACGCGCCGGACCCTTGCCGAAGCCGCCCTTGCCGCCGCCGCCACGCCGGTCATCGCGCCGGCCGCCGCCGCCGCGGCGATCCCCGCCGCCCGGGCCCCTGTTTTCGCCGCCGCCCGGACGATTGTCACGGTTGCCGCCACCGGGGCCGCGATTGCGATTGCCGCCACGGTTCTCGCCGCCACCGGGGCCACCGCCTGAAGGGGGGCCGCCGCGCTTCTCGTCACTCATCGAAACTGTCCTTGGATCACTGTGGCCGCCGCAACGTGCGCTGGCCTTGGCTCGCTCATAGCACGACACGCCTAGCCGCGTCGCGCGGGAAGCACTATCTGAAGATTTCCTCCCGCGCCATCCCAACAAGATAGGTTTCCCATGCAGAAGCGCAAACTCGGTCGCCATGGTCCCGCCGTTTCCGAGATCGGGCTCGGCTGTATGGGCATGAGCTGGGCCTACGGCACGCCGGACGATGCTGAATCCATCGCTACCCTGGAACGCGCGCTGGAACTGGGCGTCGACTTCTTCGACACGGCCGAGGTCTATGGCCCCTTCGAAAATGAGAAGCTGGTTGGGCGCGTTCTCGGCCGCCGGCGTGGCGGGCTGACGATCGCCACCAAGTTCGGCTTTCGGTTTGAAGACGGCGGCATGCCCAAGGGCATGAACGGCCGGCCGGAGAACGCCAAGGCAGTGGCGGAGGCGTCGCTCGAGCGGCTGGGCCTCGATGTCATCGACCTGTTCTATCTCCACCGCGTCGATCCCACTGTGCCCGTCGAGGAGACGGTGGGCGGCATGGCCGAACTGGTAAAGGAAGGGAAGGTCCGCCATCTCGGCCTGTCCGAAGCCACAGCGGACGAAATCCGCCGCGGCCATGCCACCCACCCGATCGCCGTTCTGCAAAGCGAATATTCGATCTGGGAGCGTGGCGTAGAGGCCGAAATCCTGCCGACGCTCCGTGAGCTTGGCATCGGCTTCGTGCCCTTCAGCCCGCTCGGCCGCGGCTTCCTGACCGGCACGCTGGCGCGCGCCGAGGAACTGCCGAAGACCGACTATCGCCATATGCAGCCGCGCATGCAGGGTGAGAACTACGACGCCAACATGGGTGTGGTGGATGCGCTAAAGGCCATCGGCGAGGCCAAAGGCGCGAACCCGGCCCAGATCGCGCTGGCCTGGGTTCTGGCCCAGGGCGAAGATGTGATCCCGATCCCCGGCACCAAGCGCCGCAAATACCTGGAGGAGAATGTCGCCGCCGCCGATATCGTGCTGACGGCCGATGATCTGGCGGCGCTGGAAAGGGCCGTGCCGAAGGGTTCGACGGCCGGCGCGCGCTACCCCGCAAGCACACTCTCGCGGCCGGCGAGCGAGAAGGAATAATCACCGCCCGTCATTGCGAGGAGCGCAGCGACGAAGCAATCCAGAGCCCTTTAGCCCGATACCGATCGATAAGGCCCTGGATTGCTTCGCGACGCTCGCAATGACGCCTCAGGATGTCAATTCGTCACCGGCGCCACGTACAGGTCCGGCATCTCCTTCTGCAGATTGGCGACCTTGGGCAGGTCCCAATAGGAGATGTACGGATGCTCCGGGTGCAGCGTGGCGTAGTTCTGGTGATAATCCTCAGCGGCGTAGAAGCCTTTCAGCGCCGTCACCTTGGTGACGATCGGCTTCCCGAACACCTTGGCGGCATCCAACTGGGCGATATAGGCGTTGGCGATCTTCTCCTGATCGGCATCGCTGAAGAAGATGTTGGACCGGTACTGCGTGCCCTCGTCCGGGCCCTGGTAATTGAGCTCGGTCGGGTTGTGGGCGATCTCGAAATAGACCTTCAGTAGTTTGCCGTAGGTGATCACCGCCGGGTCGTAAGTGACCTCCACGGATTCGGCGTGGCCGGTATTGCCGGTGCCGACCTCTTCATAATGCGCGGTCATTGCGCCGCCGCCGGAATAGCCGGAGGTGACGTGGCTGACGCCCTTCACATGCTGGAACACTGCCTGCACGCCCCAGAAGCAGCCGCCGGCAAGCACCGCCTTGGCGGAGCCGTGCTGGGCGGCCAGCGGCGCATCGGCCGCCGGGTCGGGAATGACCGTGACCGGTTCGGGACCGTTCGCCGCCCGGCCGTACATGGGGGCGAGCAAAGCCGCCGGGGCGGCCAGGATGGCCAGCGCGGTCACGGCGGTACGGAAATTGAGCTTGGACATTTTGCGGTTCCTGTTCAGGCCGATACGGCCGGGACGAAATGGAGCGAGACGGAGTTCATGCAATAGCGCAGGCCGGTCGGGCGCGGCCCGTCATCGAACACATGGCCCAGATGGCCGTCGCAGCGGGCGCACAGCACCTCGGTGCGCTCCATGCCCAGGGTGCTGTCGCTCTTCTCGACCACGTTCTCCTTGGCGATCGGCTGATAGAAGCTGGGCCAGCCGGTGCCGGAGTCGAACTTGGTCTCGGAGTCGAACAGGGCGGTATCGCAGCAGATGCAGCGAAAGATGCCCTTACGATGCTCCTCGAGCAGTTCCCCGGTGAAGGCGCGCTCGGTGCCGGCCTTGCGGGCGACGACGAAGGAGGCGCGGCTGAGCTTGGCCTGCCATTCGGCGTCGGTCATCACGACCTTCGCCACCTGTTCAGCCGGCTTACGCTCGCCGGTGGCCGTGAACGGCACGATGGTGACATTCTGGGCGGCGCCGTCGGCGAACACGCCCCTAACCGGCCACACCGTCATGGCGATCGCGGCGACGGCCACGCCGCGGAGCAATGTGCGGCGGTTCAAGGATAGGTCGGTCATCTCGAAACTCCTTCCAACTCACCTGGCAATACGGCGAATCCAGCGCTGAGGATGCGTCGATCGAGCCGATTTTACCGTCTCTTATCTGACTGTTCGATAGAGATGGTTTTCGGTTACACCATCGCCATAGCTTCATTGCTACCTTCCCACCTGCCAGATACAAACACCTTTATGGAAAGCGAGACACGGAAGATTGAGCGCTCGCGGATCGCTTTCGTCGCTGCCGATACTCCGGACGCACAGGGCGGGCTGCAAAAGCTCATCGCACGCTATGGCGAAGTGGACCCTGCGGAGGCGGATGTCATCGTCGCCCTCGGCGGCGACGGATTCATGCTGGAGATGTTGCACAAGCATATGAGCCGGCGCGTGCCGATTTACGGCATGAATCGCGGCTCGGTCGGTTTTCTGATGAACAATTACCGTGAGGAAGGCGTGCCGCGAAAGCTGGCGCGCAGCCGGTCCGTAACCCTTCACCCGTTGCGCATGACGGCCAGGACGGAAGACGGCAAGACCCATGATGCGCTGGCGGTCAATGACGTGTCGCTGCTGCGCCAGACGCGGCAGACCGCCAAGCTCAGAATCTCGATCGACGACGTGGTTCGGCTGGACGAGCTGATCTGCGACGGCGCGCTGATCTCAACCCCGGCGGGCAGCACGGCCTATAATCTGTCGGTCGGCGGCCCGATCATTCCGCTGTCGGCCAACCTGATGGCGATCACGCCCATCGCGGCCTTCCGCCCCCGCCGTTGGCGCGGCGCTCTGCTTCAGCATACCGCCAAGGTGAGAATTGAAATCCTGGAGCCGGCCAAGCGCCCGGTCTCGGCAGTGGCCGATTCAAGCGAAGTGCGCGACGTCACCGAGGTCGAGATTATCGAGGACCGCTCGATGGCGCTCACCCTGCTGTTCGATCCTCAGCATGCGCTGGAGGAGCGGGTGATCAAGGAGCAGTTCCAGCCTTAAGGCGTACCCGCCGTCGTGCCCGAGAACGAAGGCGGGTCGCTAGCCGGGAAGCTGTCGGCGATTTCGTCGTCGACCCGTTTGCTTTCGCGCCGGCGGCTGGGCAGGTCGACACCGCGCCGGCGCCGGTCGCTGTCGACCTTCTGGGCAGCGTCGTAGAGCCAGGCGCCGGCCGCCGCGAGGCCGAGCAGGCGGGAGGAGCGGATCAGGCTCAAGGCGCCCAGCACGATCAGCACAGGCGGCACGATTTCCTTCAAGCTCTCCGATGTCGTCGGGCTGGTATGAAGAATCCGGTCGTCAGGCATCGCGCGCTCCTGTTGCTGCTACCCAGCCGAACCCTTCGCCACTTTCTTCTGTTCCAGCCGTCGGGCTGCGTTGACCTTGGCATAATGATGCCAGACCAGCAGGGACGCGGCGCTGCGATGAGGCCGCCACGGCTCGGCCAGCGCCACAATTTCGTCAGGCTTGGGCTTGGCGTCCAGACCCAGCAGATACTGCGCGCCGATCACGATCCCAAGGTCGCCGATCGGCCAGACATCGGGCCGGCCCAGGCAGAACATCAGATAGATTTCGGCCGACCAGCGGCCGATGCCGGGAAGCTGGACCAGCGTGGCGATTGCCGCCTCATCGTCCTCATCCTTCAAGCGCCGCAGAAAATCCGGATCGGACAGCAGCGTCTCGGCCAGCGCCCGGCCATAGCGCATCTTCTGGCGGCTGAAGCCGGCGCTCATCAATTGGGCATCGCTGAACGTCAGGAAGAATTGCGGATCGGATTCCGGCATCAGCATTGCGAGTTTGTTCGCCATCGCGGTGGCCGCATGGGTCGAGACCTGCTGCCCCAGGATCATGCGCAGCATGCCCCCGAAATCGGCATCGCGGCACAGCCAGTCGAACCTGGCGGGATCGGCATCGGCGAAGCTCGGCACCGTTGCAATCAGATGCTTCAGCCCGGGTGCGATACCCGGGCTTTCATGCAGGAACATCAGTCGGTCAGTTCGACCCGGAAATCTTCCGTCACCGGGTTGGCCAGCAGGGTCTTGCACATCGCCGCGACCTCTTTCTCCGCAGCCGCCTTGTCGGTGGCGTGGGGCAGGTCGATCTCGATCAGCTTACCCTGGCGAACCTCGCCAAGCTGTTCGAAGCCGAGGCCGTGCAGCGCGCCGCCGATTGCCTTGCCCTGCGGGTCCAGGATGCCGGCCCTCAGCCGGATTTCGATGCGTGCCTTCAAAATCAACCTTCCGATGCAACGAGAGTGGGGCCGTCGCCCAGGCCTTCTTCCGGCATGATGCCCAGGCGGCGCGCGACCTCGGAGTAGTACTCGACGACATTGCCGAGGTCCTGGCGGAACCGGTCCTTGTCCAGCTTCTCGTTGGTCTTCACGTCCCACAGGCGGCAATTGTCGGGGCTGATCTCGTCGGCGAGCACGATATGCATGTCGTCGTCGATCCAGATGCGGCCGAATTCCAGCTTGAAGTCGACCAGCTTGATGCCGACGCCCAGGAACAGGCCGGTCAGGAAGTCGTTGATCCGCACGGTCAGGGCGACCATCTCGTCCAGCTCATGCGGCGTGGCCCATTTGAAGGCGGTGATGTGCTCCTCCGACACCATCGGGTCGTTGAGCTCGTCCTTCTTGTAGAAATACTCGATCACCGACCGTTCCAACGGCGTGCCCTCGGGCACCGCGAAGCGCTTGGTGAAGCTGCCGGCGGCCACGTTGCGGATCACCACCTCAAGCGGAATGATCTCGACCTCGCGCACCAGCTGCTCGCGCATGTTCAAACGGCGGATGAAGGCCGTCGGCACGCCGATCTCCGCCAGCTTGGTCATCAGATAGGCGGAGATGCGGTTGTTCAGCACGCCCTTGCCGGACAGGATCTCGCGCTTCTGCGCATTGAACGCGGTGGCGTCGTCCTTGAAATACTGAATCAAGGTGCCGGGCTCCGGCCCCTCGAACATCGTCTTGGCCTTGCCCTCGTAAATGCGTCGGCGTCTCGACATCTCTCAAAATCCTTGGTTAGCGGCAGCCCCTCGTCCACGAGACAAGCGCGGCAGCGACAGAGAACGAGGCGCAGCACCCGGGTCCGCTCGGTAACCGCGGAATCCGGCATGCGTTACGATGCCTATCGTAGACCCTCATGAAAGAGGGTTCAATTCACCGCATGCACGGGTGGCATCAGAATCCGCCGACCTTCTGCCACTGCCAGCCCTCCGGCGCGCCGCTGGCGAAGCGCCAGACAGGCCGCATATCCGGCTTTTCGATGGCGGGCAGCGCGATCAGGCTGGACGATACCGTGCCGAACCTGCCCCGCCCGGCGTCCGGGACGGGATCGATGAACATCGCGCCGCCAGGGCCGCTGTCCGGCTCATGCTCGCGTGAGGCCAGGATCGCCTCCCAGCTCCGCCAATCGTCCGTATCGGGATCGGGTGCGGAGGCGGCGAGGAACAGCGGCCGGTAGAAGCGGATGCGGGCGGAATTCGGATCGTCGCGGTCCCGCGCCGTGACCATCGACAGGCCCTCCGGCAGCGGCTCGACCGCGACCGGCGCATTGCCGCCACGATGGGTCAGCAGAAAGGCGTCGCGATTGTCGGCGACCACGAGGTTGAACGGACGATAGGCGCGCGAGTCGAGCGCGGACAGCGCCTCCGCCGCATCCAGCGCATCGGCATAGTCGAGCGCGTCCAGCACCAGCTCGCCCCGGCTGCGCTTGCCGGCCTCAGGCCCCAGCGTGCCTTCGCGGTTCAGAACGGCCGCCACGACGCCGCCGGCATTCATGCCCAGCCAGCTGCCGCCCGCCAGCTCATCCTGGCCGGCGACGATATCCGGGCGGTCGGGCCAATGTGCCGCGGGAAACAGCCAGGGCCGGTCGAGCATCTCGTCCCGGTTGGCGGCGATCAGGATCGGCCAGGCATTGTCCGGCCGGTTCAGGATGACGATGGTGCACATGGATCAAAGATGGGGACGAATGCGCGAAAAATCGCACGGAAGCGTTACCTCGTGCATATCCCCCGGTTCGTGTAAAGTGACGCGATCCGGGGTCGGCCCGGAACAGCGTTTGCTTGACCCGCCCTAGGCGCTCTGATATCGGCGCTTCATCTATTCTCTTAACGCGCAAAGGGCTGCCGCCAATCGCGGTCGTATAATGTTTTCGATGTCCGATTCGGAAGTCTTTCGCGAGGTTGACGAGGATTACCGCCGCGATCAGATGATCGCCTTCTGGCGGCGCTATGGCACCGCCGTCGCGGCGGCGGCCATGGCGGTGGCGATCGTCGCACTCGGCATCAATTATTATCTCCAGCGCCAGCAGGCCGAGAAGGAAGCCGAGACCGCGCGGTTCGAGGCGATGCTCACCGATATCCAGCCCGGCGGCGAGCAGGAGGCGATCCAGAAGCTCGCCAGCTATGCCGCCGGCGCCAAGCCGATGCAGGCGACATTGGCGATGCTGACCGAGGCGTCGCTGCGCCAGCGTTCCGGCAACTCTATCGCCGCCGCCCAGGTCTACCATCAGATCGCCGACGGCAATCAGGCGCCGCAGGATCTCAAGGACCTGGCGGTCGTCCGCCTCGGCTATATCGCCATGGATTCCGACAAGCCCGAGCCGCTGATCCCGCGCCTGCAGGCGATCGCCGACAAGGCGAGCCCCTGGCGTTTCAGCGCCCGTGAGGCGATCGCGCTTCTGACTGCCAAGGCGGGACAGCGCGATCAGGCGGCTAAGATGTTCTCAGACCTGGCGCAGGCACCCGGCGCCCCCACCGACCTGGTCGAGCGCGCTCGTGCGCTCGCCGAACTCTACCGCGGGAAATGACCCATATGCGCAGCTCTCGCCCCCGTCCTAGGCGCCTGGCCGGCCTGACTTTCCTAGGGTGCGCCATGCTGGCCCTTGCCGGCTGCGACACGATCAGCGGCATCTTCGACAGTTCCGACACGCCGAAGCTGCCGGGCAAGCGCGTCTCGGTCCTGGCGGTCGAGCAGAAGCTGAAGATCGACAAGAACCTTGCGAGCATCAACGTCACCCTGCCTGAGCCGCTCCTCAACCGGGATTGGAGCCAGATCGGCGGCATCGCCTCGCACAATCCGGGGCATCTGGTGCTGGGCAACGATCTGCACCCGATCTGGGCGGTCGATGCGGGCGAGGGACCGCAGAGCCATCTGCTGTATACCGGCACCCCGATCGTCGCCGACGGCAAGATCTTCGTGCTCGACACCCAGGCGGAGGTGACGGCGCTCGACGCATCGAACGGCAAGCAGCTCTGGCGCGTACGCGTCTCGCCGGAGGATGCGCGCACCGACACGCTCGGCGGCGGCATCGCCTATGGCGACGGCAAGGTCTTCGTCACCGGCGGCTATCCTGAGATCCAGGCGCTCGATGCCGCCAACGGCGGGCTGGTGTGGCGCCGGCAGCTGACCGCGCCGCCCCGTTCGGCGGTGAGCTTCGCCGTGGGCAAGATTTTCCTCACCACGCTGGACAACCAGACCCAGGTGATCAACGCCGAGGACGGTCAGACCGTCTACAGCCACGCCGGACTGCCGCAGTCGGAAGGTGTGCTGGGCCAGGCCGTGCCGGGCGTCGATTCCACCATTACCGTCATTCCCTATTCCTCCGGCGAAATCTTCGCGCTGCGGCTGGAGACCGGCCGCATCGCCTGGCAGGACAATCTCGTGTCGATCCGCCACACCAACGCGCTGTGGAGCCTGACCGACATCTCGACCCCGCCGGTGCTCGATCGCGGCATCGTCTATGCCGTGTCGCAGGGCGGCCGCTTTGTGGCCATCGACGAGCGCAGCGGCGCCCGCATGTGGCAGCATGAGGTCGGCTCCTCCAACATGCCGTGGGTTGCCGGCGACTATGTCTTCATGCTCGACAACAACAACGAGCTGGTCTGCGTTTCGCGTGAAAAGGGCGGCATCCGCTGGATCTCGCAGCTCCAGACCCACGAAGATATGGAAAAGCGCAAGCACCCGGTGTACTGGCAGGGCCCGGTGCTGGCCGGCGGCCGGCTGTTCCTGACCAATTCGCTGGGCCAGATCGTCGAGGCCTCGCCCCAGGATGGGCGGGTGCTGACCACCACCGCGGCGTCGGACATCGTCGACGTGCCGCCGGTCGTCGCTGACGGCACGCTGTACATTCTCGCGAATGACGGCGTCCTGACCGCCTATAAGTGACCGATCCGGAACCCCCTGAGGAAGACGACATCGGGGTAGAGCTGCGCGACCTGCCGGTCGTGGCGATCATCGGCCGGCCCAATGTCGGCAAATCGACGCTGTTCAACCGGCTGTCCGGCAAGCGGCTGGCGATCGTCGACGACAAGCCGGGCGTAACCCGCGACCGGCGCGAGGCCGAGGCCACCTTGGCCGGCGCACGCTTCCGCGTCATCGATACCGCCGGTCTGGAAGACGTCCACGATTCCAGCATGGAGGCGCGGATGCGCCGCCAGACCGAACAGGCGGTTCGCGAAGCGGATGTGGTCCTGTTCGTTGTCGATTCCCGCGAAGGCATTTCCGCCCTCGACACGCTGGTTGCACGCGACCTGCGCAAGCAGAAGACGCCGATCATACTGGTCGCCAACAAGGCGGAAGGCCGTGCCGGCATTTCCGGCATCGGTGAGGCCTACGGTTTGGGCCTGGGCGACCCGATCGCCATTTCAGCCGAGCATGGCGACGGGATGGGGGAGCTGTTCGACGCGCTGGCGCCTTATATCGACCAGCCGCGGCTGGAAGACGACGAGGCGGAAGATGACGAAGGCGGCTCCGGCCGTATCCATGTCGCCATCATCGGCCGCCCGAATGCCGGCAAATCGACCCTGATGAACGCGATACTGGGTGAGGAACGGGTGCTGACCGCGCCCGAAGCCGGAACCACGCGGGATGCGATCTCGGTCGATTTCGAACATGCCGGACGTGGCTTGCGCCTGATCGACACCGCCGGTATGCGCCGCCGCGCCCGCGTGTCGGAGCGGATTGAACAGATGGCGGTGGACGATGCGCTGCGTGCCATCCGCCTTGCCCATGTCGCCATCCTGATGGTCGATGCCGAGGCGGTGCTCGACAAGCAGGACCTCACCATTGCCCGCTGGGTGCTGGAGGAGGGCAGGGCGCTCGTCATCGCCATCAACAAATGGGACGCGGTCGCCGACCGCAAGGCCTCGCTCCAGCGCCTGTCGGACCGCCTGCAGACCTCGCTGCCCCAGGTCGTCGGCATCCCGACGATCACCATCTCGGCGCTCCGCGGCCAGCGCGTCGACGCGCTGCTGGACGAGGTGCTGAAGATCTATGAAGTGTGGAACCGCCGCGTCTCCACCGGCCAGCTCAACCGCTGGCTTGAGGCGATGAAGGAAGGCCATTCGCCGCCGCTGGCCCAGGGGCGCACCAACAAGCTGCGCTATATGACCCAGGTGAAGGCCCGCCCGCCGACCTTTGCCCTGTTCCTGTCCCAGCCCGGCGAACTGCCGGACAGCTATCAGCGCTATCTTGTGAACGGCCTGCGCGGACCGTTCAATCTGGAAGGCGTGCCGATCCGGCTGCTGCTCAGGGCCAGCAGTTCGAAGAATCCGTACGAGGACGATTAAAACCCTCGCCCCTCGGGGGAGAGGGTGCCGACGAAGTCGGCGGGTGAGGGGGGCTGCCGCCGCCATCTCGATGCTGGGAAGAGGGCTCGCCAAGCTCGCCGCCCCCTCACCCTCCCGCTTCGCGGGCCCCTCCCCTCTCCCCCGAGGGGCGAGGGGTTATGCGGTCAGAATGAACTCCACCAGCCGCTTCGCCGCGTTCTCCGGCGCGGGCTGCGTGCCCGGCGTTTCGCCCGGGAAGGCCTTGCCGCGGAGCTTGGTGGACATCGGGCCGGGGTCGAAGGTGCGGATGCGCAGTGGCGGCACGACTTCCAGCGCCCAGGCGGCGGCCATCTGCTCCAGCGCGGCCTTGGTGGCGCCGTAGGCGGACCAATAGGCCTTGTGGTTCAGGGCGGCGCGGTCGGTGATAAAGATCGCCTGGCCGGCGGGAGCGGCGCGCAGCAGCGGGTCCACTGTCGCGGCGAGGCGTTGGTTGGCGGTCAGATTGACGGCCAGGGCCCGGTCCCAGTGTTTTGGATCGGCATGCGGCAGGGGGGATAGCTGGCCCAGCTCGGCCGCGTTGGCGATGAAGATGTCCAGCCGCCCGAAGCGCTGGAACAGCACAGGGCCCAGCGACACCAGCTTGGCGGGTTCGGAGAGGTCC